>JAHEXX010000153.1 GCA_023251895.1 bacterium | reverse complement strand
CCGGATCAGCTCCGGCAGGTCGGCCGGCTCCCCGTCCAGGGCCACCGGAAGGCCGCGCTCGAAGCCGACCACGATCTCGGACGGGGCCGCCGGACGGGAGTCCGGCGGCCCCGTCCGAACGAACGCGTCCTCGGGGGGCGCGGCCCACGGATCCTCCAGCGGCCCGCACTCCGCCGTCCTTCCCCACAGGTTCTCGTCGATCGAGTAGGAGCTGACCACACCGGCCACCGGGATGCCCCACTCCCCCGCCAGCGCCAAGGCCTTCTCGCGGGGGATGTTCGCGTCGCGGATCGGCGCCAGGACCAGGAGATCGGGCGCCAGCACGCCGAACGACACCTCGAACCGCACCTGGTCGTTGCCCTTGCCCGTGCACCCGTGGGCCACCGCGTCGGCCCCCACCTCGCGGGCGACCTTGACCGTCTCCTCGACGATGAGCGGCCGGGCCAGGCCGGACACCATTGGGTACTTGCCCTCGTAGAGCCCGTTCGCCTTGATGGCCCGTGAGAGGTACTCGGCGGCGAACCGCTCGACCGCGTCGACCACCCGGACCTCCGACGCGCCGGCCAGCTCGCCGCGCCGGCGGATTTGATCAAAGTCCTCCTGCTGCCCCACGTCCACGGCCACGGCGTGGACCTCGTATCCCTGTTCCGCCAGCCACCGGATCGTGACCGACGTGTCCAATCCGCCCGAGTAGGCGAGCACGGCGCGCTTCATTCGGCTGCCTCCATGATCTTCCGAAGCGAGGTTTCGAGATCCCGCCCGGTCACACCCTCCCGGGCCACCAGCAGGATCGTGTTGTCCCCGGCGATCGTGCCGACCACGTCGGCCAGGCCGACCCGGTCGATCCCCTCGGCCAGCGCCGACGCTGCGCCGGCCGGGGTCCGGACCACCAGAAGGTTGTTCGCCGACGTGAGCGACAGCGCGAACTCCTGAAGCAGGTGCCGGAGCAGCCGCATCGGGCCGGGGGCGTCGCTCTCGCCGGGAACGACGTACCGGACCCCGTCGTGGTCGTGGACCCGGGCCAGGCCCAGTTCCTCGACGTCGCGGGAAATCGTCGACTGCGTGGCCTCCAGCCCGAGCTGGCGGAGGCGGGCCCGGATTCCCTCCTGCGACGCCAGGCGTTCCCGCGACACGAGCGAGAGGATCGCGTGCTGCCGCTTCGATTTCACGGCGCCGTTGCCCTTCGTACGGGTCACGGCATCGCCTCCGCTCGCTTCAGCGCGCGGCCGAACGCCTCCACCGCCGCATCGACGTCCGCAGCCTGCACGATCAGTGGCGGGGACATCCGCACCACGTCGGGACCGGCCTCGCTGACCAGGACGCCTTCGTCCAGCATCGCCATGGCCACGTCGTGAGCGATGGGCTCGGAGAGCTGGATCCCGCTCAACAGGCCGCGGCCCCGTACCTCCACGACCGGACCGCCGATGGCGGTGAGCGCGGCGCGCAGTCGCTCCCCCTGCGTGCGCGCGTTCGCCAGCAGTCCTTCCTCCTCGATGACGGCGAGCACCGCGAGCGCGGCGGCGCAAGGGATAGGGCCCGCACCGAAGGTCGAGGCGTGGTCGCCGGGGCCGAACGCCAGCGATGCAGGGGCGATGGTCGCACCGATGGGGAGGCCGCCGCCCAGCCCCTTGGCCAGGGTCACGACGTCGGGGACCACGCCGGCGTGCGAGATGGCAAGCCAGTCGCCGCACCGCCCCGTTCCCGACTGCACCTCGTCGGCCAGCAGCAGCGCCCCGCGTTCCTCGGTGAGCCGGCGTACGTCCTGTACGTAGTCGTCGGCGAGCGGCCAAACGCCGCCCTCTCCCATCACCGGCTCGAGCATCACGGCGGTCGTGTCGTCGCCGACGGCCGTCTCCATCGCGGCCACATCGCCCGGCGGCACGTGTACGAACCAGTCCACCAGCGGCTCGAACGCAGCGCGCTTCGAGGGCTGTCCGGTCGCCGCCAGCGTGGCCACGGTGCGCCCGTGGAACGAGCCCTCCAGCGCGACGATCTTGATTCGCCTCTTCGGCAAGCCCCATCTGCGCACGAGCTTGATCGCGGCCTCGTTTGCCTCGGCCCCGGAGTTGGAGAAGAACACCCGCGCATCGAGGATCGGAAGCACGCCGGCCAGGCGGGCCGCCAGCGCCGCCTGGGGCTCGGTCGCATACAAGTTGCTGACCAGGGCCAGCGCGTCGACCTGGGCGTGGACTGCGGCCAGCCACCTGGGGTGGCCGTGGCCGAGCGGCGTCGCTCCCAACGCGCCCGCGAAGTCCAGGTACGCGCGGCCCTCGTCGTCGAACACCGTGACCCCGTCGCCCCGGACGATCGTGACCGGGTACCGGACGTACGTGGGCATCACGAAGGCCTCGCCGGCGGGAACGGTCACTCGGCGACCGCCCCCTCCCCGGCGTCGGGCGTGATCATCGTTCCGATGCCCTCCGGGGTGAACAGCTCCAGGACCAGGGCGTGTTCGACCCGTCCGTCCAGCATGTGGACCCGGCGCACGCCCCCCTTGATCGCCCGGGTCGCGCTCTCGAGCTTGGGGATCATCCCGCCCTCGACGACGCCGTCGGCCGCCAGGAGATCGAGGCACTCCTGCACGCCCAGCTCCGAGAGCAGGTCGCCACCGGAGCCCATCACGCCCGGAACGTCGTTCATGAACACGAGCTTGTCCGCGCCGAGGGCCGCTGCGATCTCGGCGGCCACGACGTCGGCGTTCACGTTGTAGGCCTGGCCGGCTTCGTCCACGGCGATCGACGCGACGACGGGAACGAAGTCCCGGTCCATGAGGGTGCGCACCACGCCGGTGTTGACCTGCACGACCTCGCCTACGAAGCCCAGGTCGGGCGTGGACCTGCGGGCGAGCAGCAGCCCGCCGTCGACCCCCGAGAGGCCAACCGCCGGCACGCCGTCGGCCACCAGGCCGCCCACCACTTGGGTGTTGAGCTTGCCGGCCAGCACCATCGTTGCGACGTCGAGGGTCGCCGCGTCGGTGACGCGGATGCCGTCGACGAACCTGGTCTCCAGGCCGAGTTGGGCGGAAACCTCGCTGACCTGGGGGCCGCCGCCGTGCACGACGACCGGGTGGATGCCGGCATGCAGCAGCAACGACAGGTCCATTGCGAACGGCCTCGCCAGCGGCGCGCGGTCCATGGCCGCCCCGCCGTACTTGATCACGATGACCTTGCCCCGGTGCTCCTGCATGAACGGCAGGGCCTCGATGAGCGTCCGGGCCTTCGCGATCGTGCGCTCGCGAACCTGCGGTGGGAGATCCTTCATGTCGTGTGCTCCCCGTTGATGCGCACGTACTCGTAGGAAAGGTCGCAGCCGACGGCGCGGCTCCGTCCGGGGCCATCCCCGAGCGTGACCGCGATCCCGATCTCGGGCTCTTGCATCGCCGACCGGGCGGCGTCGCGCCCGCCATCGAAGTACGCCCGCAGGACTTCCCCGGCTCCGATCACGGCCACCCCCCCGATCGACGCCGACACGGCGGACGGCTCGAACCGGACGCCGGACGAGCCGATGGCCTGCAAGATCCGTCCGGGATTGGGGTCGCCCCCGAACGCCGCGGCCTTCACGAGGGGCGATCCGGCGATGGCCTTGGCCACCGTGCGCGCCTCCGCCGTGGACGCGGCGCCGTGCACGTCGATCAACAGGACGTGGGTCACGCCCTCGGCGTCGGCCGCGAGCTGAGACAGGAGTGACTCCCCGACCTCGTGCACCGCATCGGTCAACGACGACCAGGCCGGCGTGCCGGGGGTCACGGGGTCGCCGCCCGCGGCGCCGCTCGCGAGCACCAGGACCGTGTCGTTCGTGCTGGGGGAGGCGTCGACGGTGAGGGCCTCGAACTTCTCCTGAAGTACCGACGTGGCCAGCTCGCGGAGGGCCGGGGCCGGCGCCGGCGCGTCGGTCGTGACGAACACCAGCATCGTAGCCAGGTCGGGCGCGATCATGCCGACCCCCTTGGCGCAGCCGCCGACCCGGTAGCCACCGCGCTCCGCGCTGGCCTGCTTGTCGACGGTGTCGGTGGTCATGATGGCCTGGGCGAAGTCGGGGCCACCGTCCGCAGAGAGCGAGCCCACCAGGTCCGGGGGCGCGGCCAGCAGTTCGTCCATGTGAACGCACTCGCCGATCACGCCGGTGGAGCAACCCAGTACGAGTTCCGGATCGACCCCCAGCAACCCGGCGGCGGCGGCCGTCGCGAACAGCGCGTCCTTCTCCCCCTGCGGGCCGGTTCCGGCGTTGGCCTGCCCGCTGTTCACCAGCACGGCCTGGGCAGCGCCATCGACCAGTCGCGCCCGGCACAGCTTCACCGGCCATGCCGCGAAGGCGTTGGTCGTGAACAGGCCGGCGGCGGCGCACGGAGCGTCGGCCACGAGCAGCCCCAGATCGGGCAGCCCCGACGGCTTCATGCCCGCGGTGGTTCCGGCGGCCCGGAACCCCCGGGGGAAGGTGACGCTCACGGGTACACCCCGGTCACGGGAAGGCCGGCCGTCTCGTCGACGCCGGTCATGAGGTTGAAGTTCTGGATGGCCTGGCCGGCGGCGCCCTTCACGAGGTTGTCGAGTGCGCCGGCCACGATCGCGGTGCCCGTACGGGGGTCCGCCACCGCCTGAAGCTCCACGACGTTGGAACCGCGCGTGCGCTTGGTGTCGACCATCTCGCCGGGCGGGAGCACCCGGACGAACGGCGCGTCCGCGTACGCGCCGGCCAGGCACTCGGTGAGCGACTCGGTGGACGCCCCGGTCGCAAGCGGCGCGTAGCACGTGACCTC
>JAHEXX010000065.1 GCA_023251895.1 bacterium | reverse complement strand
CGACGTGACGCAGGTGACCCGGGAGCTCGACGGCGACTTCCACATCCGGATCGAGGGCGGCGGCGCGTTCATCGTCCTTGAGATCATCCCCGAGCTGCCCCTCTCGCCGCCGCACGTTGGGGAGCAGATCACGGCGTGGGGCATCGTCCGCCACGACTGGCTGCACAACTGGTGGGAGCTGCACCCGCTGATCGGCTGGCGGCCGGGCGACGTCGTGCAGCCGGGGACCCCGGGGCCCGGCACCGGGGACTGACGGAACCCGAGGTCGCCCGGTGCGGACTACTACTCGGACTCGATCAGCTCGATGCGGGCCATCGGCGCGCCGTCGCCCTGCCGCTGCCCGAGCTTGAGGATCCGCGTGTACCCGCCGTTCCGCTCCACGTACCGCGGCCCGATCTCGGCGAACAGCTTGTGGACGATGTCGCGGTCGGTGATGACCTTCAGCACCTCACGCCGGGCGGCCACGTCCCCGCGCTTGGCGAACGTGATGAGCTTCTCGGCCAACGGCCTGACCGCCTTGGCCCGCGCCTCGGTCGTGTTCACCTTCTCGTAGGTGAACAGCTGCCCGGCCAGTCCGGCCAGCAACAGCCGTTGATGGGCCGGACCGCTCCCCAGACGCGGACCCTTCTTCGGTCGGGGCACCCGCCTACTCCTCCCGCAGCGACAGGCCAAGCTCCTCGAGCTTGGCCTTGACCTCGTCGATCGACTTCTGGCCGAAGTTGCGGATGTCCATCAGCTCGGACTCGCTCTTCTGTATGAGGTCGCCCACCGAGTTGATGCCCTCGCGCTTCAGGCAGTTGTACGACCGGACCGACAGGTTCAGTTCTTCGATCGTGATCGCGAAGTCCGACGGCATCGACTCGTCTTCGGCAGGGCCCACCGTCACCGAGGCGGCCTCCGCCAGCTCGGAGAACAGGTTCACCAGCTCCTGGAGCGTTCCGCCGGCAGAGGCCACCGCCTCCCGCGGGGTGATCGAGCCGTCGGTCTCGACGTCGAGGATCAGACGGTCGCGGTCGGTCATCTGCTCGACCCGCGTGTTCTCCACCGAGTACGAAACTCGGCGGACCGGAGAGAAGATCGAATCCACCGGGATCACGCCGATCGGGTCGCGGGGCTTCTTGTTCTTGTCCGCCATGCGGTAGCCGACCCCGCGCTCCACCGTCATCTCCATCTCCAGCGACCCGCCCTTGCCGACGGTGGCCAGGTGCAGGTCCGGGTTCAGGATCTGGACCCCGGCGGGGGGCGCGATGTCCCCCGCGGTGACCTCGGCGGGGCCCTTGGCCTTGAGGTACATGGTGACCGGCTCGTCCAGGTCCGAGCTGACCACGAGCTCCTTGAGGTTGAGGATGATGTCCGTGACGTCCTCGGTGACCTTGGGGATCGTCGCGAACTCGTGCAGCACTCCCTCGATGCGCACCGACGAGACGGCGGCGCCCGGGATCGACGACAGGAGGGTCCGCCTGAGCGAGTTCCCGATCGTGTACCCGAAGCCCGGCTCGAGGGGCTCGATGATGAACCGGGAGCGCGTCGGGACGACGCCCTCCTCCTGGATCTGGGGTCTGGCGACGATGAACAACTTGCTACCTCCTCCGGCGGGGGATCATCCATTCCTGCCCCGCCAGTCAGCCGGCCCCCCCGTCCGGGACGGGCCGGAACCACGCGCCGACTAGACGCGGCGGCGCTTCCTGGGCCGGCACCCGTTGTGGGGGACCGGCGTGACGTCCTGGATCCCGGCGATCTCGAGGCCGGTCGCCGCGAGCGACCTGATGGCCGTCTCGCGGCCGGAGCCGGGGCCCTTCACGAAGACGTCGACCTTCTGAAGGCCGTGCTCCTGAGCCCGCCGGGCCGCGGCCTCCGCGGCGAGCTGCGCGGCGAAGGGCGTCGACTTGCGGGATCCCTTGAATCCCACGTTCCCGGCGCTGGCCCACGAGAGGGTGTTGCCCTGCATGTCGGTGATGGTGACGATCGTGTTGTTGAACGTCGACTTGATGTGGGCCTGCCCGTGCACGACGTTCTTCTTCTCGCGCTTGCGCGCCTTCTTCGCCTTCGGCTTCGCCATCTACTCGCTCCCCTACTTCTTCGTGGCCTTCTTCTTACCGGCGATCGCCTTGCGAGGGCCCTTGCGCGTGCGCGCGTTCGTGTGCGTCCGCTGGCCCCGCACCGGCAAGCTGCGGCGGTGGCGGATGCCCTGATAGCAGCCGATCTCGATCTTGCGCTTGATGTCGCCGGCCACGTCGCGGCGCAGGTCGCCCTCGACCTTGTAGTTGCGATCGATGAACTCGCGGATCCGGATGACCTCTTCCTCGGACAGGTCGCGGATCTTGGTGGAGGAATCGACCTGCGCGCCCTGCACGATCTCATTGGCCCGAGTGATCCCGATGCCGTAGATGTAGCGGAGCCCGATCTCGACCCGCTTGTCCCGGGGAAGGTCCACGCCTGCGATCCGTGCCACCCGCGAACGCCTCCTAGCCCTGCCGCTGCTTGTGCCGGGGGTTGGAGCAGATGACCAGGATCCTGCCGCGGCGGCGGACGATCTTGCACCGCTCACAGATCTTCTTCACCGAAGGCTGGACCTTCATCGCTCCCTCACTTGTACCGGTACACGATCCTGCCGCGCCCCAGATCGTAGGGCGAGAGCTCCACCCGGACCTTGTCCCCCGGGAGGATCCGGATGTAGTGCATCCGCATCTTCCCCGAGATGTGAGCCAGCACCTTGTGCCCGTTCTCGAGCTCCACCCGGAACATCGCATTGGGCAGCGGCTCTACGACAGTGCCTTCCACCTCGATGGCGTCGCTCTTCGGCAAGCTCCGATCGGCCTCTCGGAAACGGGCTTCCACCCGCCTCGCAGACGAGCGGAACCACCCCGGACGGGGCGGACATGGAAGTATAGCGGCTCACCCCCGGGCCGTCAGGATCTCACGACCGCCCTCGGTGACGGCCACCGTGTGCTCGAAGTGGGCGGCGAGGGATCCGTCGGCCGTCACCACCGTCCACCCGTCGGCCAGGACCTCCGTGGGCCAGTTCCCCATGATCACCATGGGCTCGATGGCCACCACGAGGCCGGGCCGCATCTCCGGCCCCCGGCCGGGTGCACCGTAGTTCAGGATGTGGGGGTCCTCGTGGAGGTTCCGGCCGATCCCGTGGCCCCCCCATTCCCGGACCAGCTCGAACCCGGCTCCCCGGACCACCTGCTCGATGGCGTGGGAGATGTCCGTGAGCCGACCCCCCGGCCGGACCGCGGCGATGCCCGCCTCCAGGGCCTCCTCGGTTATCCGAACCAGCTTCTCGGCCTCCGTCGACGGGGCGTCGCCGCCCACGAACACCGTCACGGCCGAGTCCCCGTGATAGCCCTCCCAGATGGCTCCGAAGTCCAGGGACAGCAGATCGCCCTCAGTCAGCACCCGCTCCCGGGACGGTATGCCGTGCACCACCTCCTGGTTGATCGACGCGCAGATCGACGCGGGGAACCCCCGGTATCCGAGGAACGAGGGCATCGCCCCCTGCTCCCGGATGTAGGCCTCGGCCACGTCGTCCAGGTCCTTCGTGGACACACCGGGGCTCACCACCGCGACGACGCGCTCGATCGTTCCCGCCACGATCCGGCCGGCCCGGCGCATCCGCTCCAGCTCGGCGGGGGACTTGTGGTCGATCACGTGGACAGGTCGATCAGGTCGGAGATGGCCTCGATCGTGCGGTCGGCCACGATCTCCTCCCTGGCCTCCGCATCGATCTCCCGGAGCAGACCCCGCTCCCAGAAGTACAGCTCGAGCGGTTCGGTCTCCTCCCTGTACACCTCCAGACGCCGGCGGATCGTCGCCTCGTCGTCATCCTCGCGCCGCGTCAGCTGCCCGCCGCACACGTCGCAGATGCCCTCCACCCGGGGACGCTTGAACTCCGTGTTGTAGGGCCGCTTGCACCGCGAGCAGGTCCACCGCGACGCCAGCCGCTTCACCGCCATCCCGTCGCTGATGCTGAACTTCAGCACGGCCGAGAGCGGGCGGCCCTTGCCGGCCAGCGCGTTGTCGAGGGCGATGGCCTGCCTCGGCGTGCGGGGGAACCCATCCAGGATGAATCCATCCCGCGTATCCGGCTTGTCCAGGCGGTCCAACACCATCTTCACGACGATCTCGTCCGGCACGTACTCACCCCGGTCCATGTATCGCTGGGCCTGCAACCCGAGCGGCGTTCCCCTCGCTACCTCCGATCGGAACAGATCGCCGGTCGCGATGATCGCCAGGTTGTACCGTTCGGCGAGCCTCCTGGCCTGGGTGCCCTTGCCCGCGCCGGGCGGTCCCAGGAGGACGATGCGCATGGCTACTTCAGGAAGCCCTCGTAGTGGCGCATGAGCAGCTGCGACTCGATCTGCTTCATGGTCTCGAGCGCCACGCCGACGGTGATCAGGATGGAAGTGCCCCCGAACGGGAACTGCCCGAACTGCCACAGCGCCAGCACGATCGAGGGGATCAGCGCGATGGTCGCGAGGAACAGCGACCCCGGCAGCGTGATCCGCACCAAGATGTCGTTCAGGTGGTTCGCGGTGGGCGCCCCCGGTCGGATGCCGGGGATGAACCCGCCGTACTTGCGCAGGTTGTCGGCCTGGTCGACGGGGTTGAAGGCGATGGCCGTGTAGAAGTACGCGAAGAACACCACCAGCAGGCCGAAGACCGTCATGTAGACCAGGCTCTGCGGCGAGGCCAGGTACCGCGACACGAAGTCCCGGAACCCTGCCCACGGGACGGCGGTGGCCAGCAGGCTCGGGAAGTACAGCACCGACGACGCGAAGATGATGGGGATCACGCCGGCCTGGTTCACCTTCAACGGGATGTAGGTGCTGCCGCCTGCGGTCATCTTCCGGCCCACGACCCGTTTCGCGTACTGCACTGGGATGCGCCGCTGGCCCTGCTCGATGTAGACGACCGCCACGATGATGGCCATGCCGAGCAGCAGGATGGCCACGAACTTCCCGGCGCCGCCCTGCACGAGGATCGAGTGTCCCTGCGTGGGCAGCCGCGAGATCACGCTGGTGAAGATCAGAATCGACATCCCGTTGCCGATGCCTCGCTGGGTGATCAGCTCACCCATCCACATGATCATGGCGGTGCCAGCGGTCAGCGTGAGGACGATCAGCGCGACGTGGCCCGGGGTGAAGTCCCCCGTCTTGAACACGTCCACGCCCAAGCTGCCGTTGTGGAACAGGAACACCAGGGCGGTCGATTGCAGCAGCGCCAGCGCGACCGTGACGTAGCGCGTCGCCTGGTTGATCTTCTTGGCGCCGGACTCGCCCTGCTTCTGCCACTGCTCCAGCTTGGGGATCACGACCGTGAGCAGCTGCATGATGATCGAGCTCGTGATGTACGGCATGATCCCCAGGGAGAACACCGCCATCCGGGCCAGGCCGCCGGAGAACAGGTCAACGAATGCCAGGAAGTTGTTCTTACCCGGCCGCCCCAGGGCCGCCGCCAGCTTGCTGACATCGACCACGGGTACCGGCACGTGCGAGCCGAACCGGTAGACCGCGATGATGAACAGCGTGAAGAGGATCTTCTTTCGGAGATCCGGGACCTTGAACGCGTTGACGAAGGCTCTCAGCACGTTGGGCTCGATTGTACCCCGCTAGGCCACGATCTCCGCCCGGCCTCCGGCCTGCTCGATCTTGACCTTGGCGGCCGCGGAGAACGCGTGCGCGCGCACGACGAGCGCCACGTCGATGTCGCCGTGGGCGAGGATCTTCACGCTCATACCCTTGCGCGCCAAGCCCTTGGCCACCATCGCCTCCGGGTCGACCTCGCCGCCGGCGAAGGCCTGGGCCAGGCGCTGCACGTTCACCGCCGCGTACTCGACGCGGTTGGGGTTGGTGAACCCCTTCAGCTTCGGGACCCGCCGCTGGAGGGGCATCTGGCCGCCCTCGAACCCCAGCTTGGGGTTGTGGCGGGCGCCCCAGCCCTTGGTGCCCCGACCCGCCGTCTTCCCGCCGGCGCCGGCGCGGCCCCGCCCCACCCGCTTCTTGGGCTTGGTGGCTCCGGGGGCCGGTTTCAGGTGGTGGAGCTTCACTCGTCAACCTCCTCGACCTCGACCAGGTGTCGGACCTTCGCGATCATCCCCCTGATCTCCGGGCGGTCGTCCTTGACCACGGAGTCGTTGATGCGGTGCAGCCCCAGCCGGCGGATCGTGTCCTTCTGATCCTTGGGCCGGTCGATGGCGCTGCGGCGCTGCGTGACCCTAAGCTTGGTCACCGTAGACCCCCTCGAGGTCGGCGGCCCGCTTGGCCTGCAAGCGGTCCTGCGCGGCCGCGACGCCCTCCAGCATGGGCCTGGGCGCGACCTGATGGACGGCTCGGCCGCGCAGCCGGGCCACCTCGTCCGGTCGCTTCAGCTGCTTCAGCCCCGCGGCGGCGGCCTTCACGATGTTGATCTGGTTGGACGACCCCATCGACTTGGACAGGATGTCCTTGATGCCGGCGCACTCGACCAGGGCTCGCACCGGGCCCCCGGCGATGACCCCGGTCCCCGGCGCGGCCGGCTTCAGCAGCACGACCCCAGCACCGTCCTCGCCGACGATCTCGTGCGGGATCGTGGTACCCATCATCGGCACGTCGAACATCTTGCGCCGGGCCTCCTCCACGCCCTTGGCGATGGCGGCCGGCACCTCCTTGGCCTTGCCGTAGCCCACGCCGACGCGCCCGGCGCCGTCGCCCACCACGACCAGTGCGGCGAACGAGAAGCGGCGGCCGCCCTTGACGACCTTGGCCACGCGGTTGATCGAGATGACCCGCTCCTCGAAGGGGCTCTTGTTGTCCGAGCTCGCGTCGTATCGCCTCATCAGATCTGGATCCCTCCCTCTCTCGCGCCTTCGGCCACCGCCGCGACCCGGCCGTGGTACTGCCGGCCGCCGCGGTCGAACACGGCGCGCGAGATGCCCGCATCCTTGGCTCGGGACGCGAGCAGCGCCCCGACCGCTTTGGCCCGCTGGGTCTTGTTCCCCCCGGCGTCCATCTCTCGGTCCGAGGCGGCGGCCAGGGTGCGAGCAGCGCGGTCGTCGATCAGCTGCGCATAGATGTGCCGGTTGGAGCGGTACACGGCCAGGCGGGGCAACTCGGGCCTACCGTTCACGTGCTTGCGCACGCGGCGATGGCGGCGGATGCGCGCCTCTCGCTTCCTGGTGGCATCCATGCTATGCGGCCCCCTTGGCGGCCTTGCCGGCCTTCTTGCGCACGTACTCGTTCTCGTACCGGATCCCCTTGCCCTTGTACGGCTCGGGCTTGCGGACCTTCCGGATCTTGGCCGCGATCTCGCCGACCATCTGCTTGTCGTTGCCCCGCACCACGATCGACGTCGGAGTGGGGGTCTCGAAATCGATCCCCTCGGGGCACACCACGATGACCGGATGCGAGAAGCCGGCCGCGATCTCCAGATCCCTGCCTTTCATGGCGGCCCGGTACCCCACCCCCACGATGGCCAGGCGCTTCTCGAAGCCGTTCGTCACGCCCTCCACCATGTTGGCGATGAGCGTCCGGGTCAGGCCGTGCAGGCTGCGGTGGAACCCTTCCTCGCTGGGCCGTTCCACCTTGACGCTGCCGTTCTCGACGGTGACGCGCATGTCGGCGTGGACCCGCTGGGTCAGGGTTCCCCGGGGGCCCTCCACGGACACGACCGAGTCCTCGCCGACCGACACGTCGACGCCGCTCGGGATCTCGACTGGCTGCTTACCGATCCGACTCATCACTCACCACACGTATGCCAGAACCTCGCCGCCGACGCCCGCCTTCGAGGCGTCCTTGTCCGTCATCACACCCTGGGAGGTCGACAGGATGGCGATGCCCAGGCCTCCCAGCACCCGGGGCAGCTCCCCTCGCTTCGCGTACATCCGGCGACCCGGCTTGGAGATGCGCCGCAAGCCGGTGATGGTCCGCTCGCGCTTGGCGCCGTACTTCAGCTGCACCTTGAATGCCCGGTGAACGCCCTCCCCCTCCAGCTCGAATCGGCCGATGAACCCCTCCTTCGAAAGGATCGTGAGGACGGCCTCGTTCAACTTGGAGACCGGCACGTGCAGCTCCTCCTTGTACGCGAGGTTCGCGTTGCGGATCCGGGTCAGCAGGTCCGCGACCGGGTCGGTGACGTTCGTCCGCAGGCTCACCATGACGCCTTCGTCACCCCCGGCAGCTCCCCCGCGTGGGCCAGCTCGCGGAAGCACACGCGGCACAGCATGAACTTGCGGAACACCGCCCGGGGCCGTCCGCACCGCCGGCAGCGGGTGTACGAGCGAACGCGGAACATCTGCCGCTTCGCCTGCTTGTTGACCAGCGCCTTCTTCGCCATGCCCTCTCTCCTGCTACGGGACCGCCGCCGAGACCACCGGGCTGCCCTCGAAGGGGAACCCCAGGGCCTGCAGCAGCGCCCGCGCGTCGTCGTCTTCTTCCGCGGTCGTTACGATCGTGATGTCCATGCCCCGGATCTTCACGACCTTGTCGTAGTCGACCTCGGGGAAGATCAGTTGCTCGGTGAGCCCGATCGAGTAGTTCCCGTGTCCATCGAAGGACCTGGGGGACAGGCCTCGGAAGTCGCGGATCCTCGGGATCGCGATCGAGATCAGCCTGTCCACGAACTCCCACATCCGGTCGCCCCGCAGGGTGACCTTGGCCCCGATGGACATCCCCTCGCGCAGCTTGAAGCCGGCGATGGACTTCCTGGCCTTCGTCACGATGGCCTTCTGGCCGGTGATGATCGCGAGGTCGTCGAGGGCCGCGTCCAGCATGCGTCCGTCCTTCAGGGAGTCGCCCACGCCCATGTTGACCACGACCTTCTCCAGCCGCGGAACCTGCATCGGGTTCGTGAACCCCCGCTCCTGCATGAGCCGGGGCCGGACCTCCTGCCGGTACCGGACCTTCAGCCTGGCCTGGTAGTCGCTCATAGCTCGGACTCGCATTTCCGGCAGATCCTGACCTTGGACCCATCGGGCTCGACGCGGTGGCCGACGCGGGTGGGCTTGCCGCAGCTCTTGCACACGATCTGCACGTTGGAGATGTTGATGAACAGCTCCTTGTCGATGATGCCGCCCTGCTGGAGCTGCTGGCCGCTGGTGGAGCGCTTGCCGGTTGCTCGTTGGTGCCGCTTGGCCAGCGCCGCTCCCTCCACCAGGACACGGCCCTGGCGCGGGAGCACGGTGACCACCCGGCCCACATGGCCGCGGCTCTTGCCCAGCATCACCATCACGTGGTCGTCCTTCTTGATGTCCACGCCCGGCATCACAGCACCTCCGGTGCCAGCGAGATGATCTTCATGAACCGTTTCTCTCGCAGCTCGCGGGCCACCGGGCCGAAGATGCGGGTGCCCCTGGGGTTGCGCTGCTCGTTGATCAGCACCACGGCGTTATCGTCGAACCGGATGTAGGAACCGTCGGGCCGCCGGCGCTCCTTGGCCGTGCGCACGACCACGGCCTTCACCACTTCGCCCTTCTTCACCGCGCCGCCGGGCAGGGCGTCCTTGACCGAGCCCACGATGACGTCGCCGATCCCCGCGTACCGGCGGGAGCCGCCGCCGAGCACGCGGATGCACAGGACCTCCTTGGCCCCCGTGTTGTCCGCGACCTTGCAGCGCGTCTCCTGCTGGATCACCCTCGGCTCCTACTTGGCCCGCTCGACGATCTCGACCACTCGCCACCGCTTGGTCTTGGACTGCGGGCGAGTCTCCATCACGCGAACGGTGTCGCCCACGCGAGCCTCGTTGTCGGCGTCGTGCGCGGCGAGCTTGGACGCGCGCTTCACCGTCTTGTCGTAGGCGGAGTGCCGGGTCACCCGGTCGATCCGCACCAGCACGGTCTTGTCCATCTTGTCGGACACGACCACGCCGGTCCGCACCTTCCGGCGGGCCCGGACCTTCGCCGTCTGCTCGTCGCTCACGCTTCCTCCTCGGCGGCCGCGGCGGTGCGCTGCTTGCGGGAGCGCTTCAGCGCCTCCTCGTCGGCCGCGGTGACCTCCTGTTCCAGCTCCGCTTCCAGGTGCCGGGAGCGGAGCACCGTCAGGATCCGAGCAACATCGTGCCTGACCGTCTTGATCCGCATGGGGTTGTCCAGCTGGCCGGTGGCGAGCTGGAACCGCAGGTTGAAGAGCTCCTCCTTGAGCGATTCCAGCCGCTCCAGGAGCTCCTCGTCCGGCAGCTCCCTGACCTCGGCGACCTTCACTCCCCACCCCCCACGCGGGTCACGAACTTGGTCTTGATGGGCAGCTTGTGGGCGGCCCGCAACATGGCCTCCCGCGCCAGCAGCTCGGAGACGCCCGACAGCTCGAACATGACGCGGCCGGGCTTCACCACGGCCACCCAGCCCTCCGGGTTGCCCTTGCCCGAGCCCATCCGGGTCTCGGCGGGCTTCTTCGTGACGGGCTTGTCGGGGAAGATGTTGATCCACACCTTCCCGCCTCGGCGGATGTGTCGGGTGATCGCCACACGGGCCGCCTCGATCTGGCGGTCGGTGATCCAGGCCGGCTCCAGGGCGAGCAACCCGTAGTCGCCGTACTGCACCTCGGTGCCTCCTTTGGCCTGACCGCGCATCCGCCCGCGGTGCTGCTTGCGGTGCTTCACCTTCTTGGGAGCGAGCATCAGGCCTCACCACCCTCCGACCGCTCCTCGGCGACGGCCTCTGCCGGAGCCGGCTCCTCGGCGACGGCCTCGGCAGCAGCCGGCTCCGCCGGCACCGCGGGGGCCGCCTCGTCCGAGATGACCTCGACCGCCTCGGCCTCGTCGGTGATGAGGGCGCCGGTGGATGCCCCGCCGGGAGGGCGCTTGGCGACCTTTGCCAGGGCCCGCGCCCGGGCCCGCTCGGTCTCCTGCTCGGCGGCGGGGATCTCGTCACCGTGGTAGACCCACACCTTCACGCCGATCTGGCCGAACGTGGTCTTGGCCTCGTGCGTGGCGAAATCGATCTTGGCCCGCAGGGTGTGGAGCGGCACGCGCCCCTCCCGGTACCACTCGCGCCGGGACATCTCGGTGCCGCCCAGTCGCCCGCCGCACTGCACACGAACGCCCAGGGCCCCGGCACGCATCGCGCTCTGCACGGCGCGGCGCATGGCTCGCCGGAACGACACCCGCCCGGCCAGCTGCTCCGCCACGCCCTGGGCAAGGAGCGCGGCGTCGGTCTCCGGCCGGAACTCGCTGGCCGCCTGGTTCATGTCCTCGACCTTGACGTCCACGCGTTTGCGGGTGACCCGCTCGACGTCCTTGCGGATCCGATCGACCTCCGCGCCCTTGCGCCCGATCACGATGCCGGGGCGGGCCGTGCGGATGAACACCCAGATCTGGTCGCCCTTGCGCTCGATGTCGATCGACGAGATCCCGGCACGGGTCAGCCGCGAGCGGATGTGCTTGCGGATCCAGATGTCCTCGTGCAACGCCTCCGCGTAGTCGCGTCCGGCGTACCAGTTGGACTTCCAGGGGTAGATGACCCCCAGGCGGAACCCGTACGGATTAACCTTGTGACCCAACGACATCCTCTCCCATCGATCTCACGACCACGGTGACGTGCGACGTCCGCTTACGGATCCGGGTGGCTCGCCCGTAGGCTCGAGGCCGGAACCGCCGAAGCGTCGGTCCCTCGTCCACCCAGACCCGATCCACGACCAGGTTCTCGGGGATGACCCCGGAGACGTGCTCGGCGTTGGCCACCGCGGAGTCGAGCGCCCTGGCCACCGTGCGGGACGCACCGAGCGACGAGAACCTCAGGATGCGGCGGGCCTCCTCGACCTGCCGGCCCCGGACGAGGTCCACCACACGCCGCACCTTGGACGGCGATATCCGGATGTACTTCACGGTGGCCTTGGCTTCCATCCCTACCTCACGGTGGTGCTGCGCTCGGACTTGCTGTGGCCCCGGAACGTCCGGGTCGGCGCGAACTCCCCCAGCTTGTGCCCGACCATGGACTCCGAGACGTAGACGGGAACGTGCTTGCGCCCGTCGTGTACGGCGATGGTGTGCCCCACCATGTCGGGCACGATCGTCGAGCGGCGCGACCAGGTCTTGACGACCTTCTTGTCGCCCCTGCGGTTCATCTCGGCGATCTTGACCATCAGATGCTCGTCGACGAACGGGCCCTTCCTGATCGACCTGGGCATCAGCCACGCCCCTTCCCGCGGCGCCGGACGATCATCTTGTTCGACACCTTGTTCTTCTTCCGGGTGCGGCCCTCCTTCTTGCCCCACGGCGAGGTGGGGTGGCGGCCGCCCGAGGACTTGCCCTCGCCGCCGCCCAGCGGGTGATCCACGGGGTTCATCGCCACACCCCGGACCGAGGGCCGCTTGTTCTTCCAACGGTTCCGGCCGGCCTTGCCCAGGGCGATCAGCTCGTGCTCGGGGTTGCCCACCACGCCGACGGTTCCCTTGCAGGCCGCCTCGACCAGGCGGGTTTCACCGGAGGGCAGGCGAAGGGTGGCGAACCGGCCCTCCTTGGCCATGAGCTGCACGCTGGTCCCGGCGGAGCGAGCCATGCGGGCCCCGGCGCCTGGCTTCAACTCCACGGCGTGGATCACGGTGCCGACCGGGATGTTCCGCAGCGGCAGCGCGTTCCCCGGGCGGATGTCGGCGTTCTCGCCGGACTCCAGGCGGTCGCCGACCTCCACCCCCTGGGGCGACAGGATGTATCGCTTCTCTCCGTCCGCGTAATGCAGCAACGCGAGGCGGGCGCTGCGGTTCGGGTCGTACTCGATGTGCGCCACCCTCGCCGGCACTCCGTCCTTGTCCCGCCGGAAGTCCACGACCCGGAACCGGCGCTTGTTGCCGCCGCCCTGATGCCGCATCGTGATGCGACCCTTGTTGTTCCGCCCGGCCCGCTTGCGGCCCTTCTCGACCAGCGCCTTCTCCGGCTTGGCCCGGGTGATCTCTTCGAAGCCCGAGACGGTGGCGCCCCGACGCCCCGGCGAGGTCGGCTTGAACTTGCGTACGGGCATCTCGCTACTTCCCGGTCTCGAAGATCTCGATGGAGTCGCCCTCGGCCAGGGTGACGATGGCTCGCTTCTGGTCGGGTCGCTTGCCCTTCGTGTACCGCCGGCGCTTCACCTTTCCCCGGCGGTTCAACGTGTTCACGGAGATCACGTGCACGTCCCAGATCTTCTGGACGGCCTCCTTGATCTCCGTCTTCGTGGCCCGGGGATCGACCAGGAACGTGTACGTGTTCTGCTCCAGGCCGGCGTAGGACTTCTCCGACACGATGGGGCGGATGATCACGTCCCTGGTGGTCTTCACTCCGCCTCACCGCCTTTGCCCTCCAGCGTGTCCAGGGCCTCCTGGGTGAACAGCACGCGATCGGCGGCCACGACCTCGTAGGTGCTGATGCCGCCCGGGTAGCCCACGCGCACGTACGGCAGGTTCCGGAACGATCTCTCCACGGCATCGTCCGGCCGGGGGATGACCACCAGGATGCGGCCGTCCAGCTCGAGCGCGTCGAGCACCTGCACGGCCTCCTTGGTCTTCGGCGCTTCGAAGGACAGTTCCGAGACCACGACCAACTTCCCCGAAGTCACCGCGTCGGATAGGGCGGAAAGCAGCGCGCCCTTCTTCATCTTCTTGTTCACACGCATCTCGTGCGAGCGAGGCCTGGGGCCGTGGGCGACACCGCCGCCGGTCCACTGGGGCGCGCGGATCGAACCCTGCCGGGCCCGGCCGGTCCCCTTCTGGCGCCACGGCTTCTTGCCGCCGCCGCGGACCTCGGCCCGGGTCTTGGTGGAGTGCGTGCCCGCGCGCAGCGAGGCGAGCCCCGCAACCACGACCTGGTGCATCAGCGGCACGTTGACCGGAGCCTCGAAGATCTCCGGGGCCAGCTCGCGATCGGCCACCTTCTTGCCGGCAGGGTCGAGCACGGGGATGGTGGCCATCACCCGGCCCTCCCGCCCAGTTGGGTCTTGACGGCGGAACGGATCATGACCAGGGCGCCCCGGGGGCCGGGGACCGCGCCCCGCAGCAGAAGGAGACCACGCTCCGGATCGGCCTGGACGACCTCCAGGTTCAACATGGTGACCCTGGCGTTGCCCATCTGGCCGGCCATCTTCATGCCCTTGAACACCCGGGAGGGGGTGGCGCAGGCGCCGATGGCGCCGGGCGAGCGGTGCTTGCGCTGGGTGCCGTGGCTGGAGCCCAGGCCTCCGAAGCCGTGACGCTTCATGACCCCCGCGAAACCCTTGCCCTTGGAGACCCCGACCACGTCGGCGCGATCTCCCGGCTGGAAGATGTCGGCCCGGATCTCCTGACCCGGGGTGTACGTGGACGCGTCGTCGGTCCGAAGCTCGACGATGTACCGGCCGGGATGGCCGCCGTGCTGGTCGAAGTGGCCGCTCATGGGCTTGGTCAGGTGCTGGGGGCGCGGCTCGGCGAAGGCCAGCTGGACGGCCTCGTAGCCGTCGTTCTCCTTGGTCTTGACCTGCGCGACGAAGCAGGGCCCGGCCTTGATGACCGTGACCGGCACCGCGCGCGTGTCCTCGAAGATCTGGGTCATGCCCAGCTTCTCGCCGAGGATCCCCCTCACGTCACCCATCAGAGCTTGATCTCGATATCGACCCCCGCGGACAGGTTCAGGCGTTGGAGCTCCTGGACCGTCTTGGAGGTGGCGTCCACGATGTCGATGAGGCGCTTGTGCGTGAGCATCTGGAAGTGCTCCCGCGAGTCCTTGTGCTTGTGCGGGCCCCGGACAACCGTGTAGACGGAGCGCTCGGTGGGCAGCGGCACCGGGCCGACCACCTTGGCGCCCGTGCGCATGACGTGTTCGACGATGTCGCGGGCGGCCACGTCCAGCATGCGATGGTCGTAGGCGCGGAGCTTGATGCGGATCTTGGGGCCGGCCATCATCACTTCACGATCTTGGCCACCCGGCCGGCGCCCACGGTTCGGCCGCCCTCGCGGATGGCAAAGCGCAGGCCCTCCTCCATGGCGATGGGGGCGATCAGGTCAACGGTCATCTCGATGTTGT
>JAHEXX010000064.1 GCA_023251895.1 bacterium | reverse complement strand
GAACGAGCGGCCCTCGCCGGCCGCTCACTCCCGGGCGCGAGGGAGTGAGGGGCCGGCGAAGGTACGGAGGCAACCTGTCCGCCCCCGAACTGGGGGGAAGCGCGCCAGTGCACCACGAAACTCGTGCCCAAGGCTGAGCTAAATGTTCGCGACAGAAGGCCGAAGAAAAAGGGTGATCTAAGCGGCCCCTGGGGGCCGTGGGTCGGAGAAGTCTTGAAAGGAGAGGTTCGATGAGGTCACGTGGTCTGGTCGTGGCGCTCGCCTTGCTGCTGGCGATTCTCGCGACCGCTGGAGTGTTCCTGTACGTTCGAGCGATCAAGAAGGACGCCGTTTCCGGCGGCAGCCTGGTGACCGTGGTTGTCGCCAACGCGAACATCTCGGCGAACACGCCCCTCAACCCGCTGCTCGATCAGGGCGTCTTCAAGCCACAGCAGATCCCCTCCGACGCCGTCGTCGAGGGAGCGGTGACCAACCCCGAGCAGCTCCGGAACCGCACGGCCACCTCCGCGATCCTGGCCGGGGAGCAGATCCCGCTCTCTCGGATCTCCGGCACCGGCGAGGCCATCCCCGGTGGGCAGCTGGGCCTCCGCGCGGGGTACCAGGCCGTGACCGTGGCGCTGGATGCCGAGCAGTTCGTGGGCGCCAACATCCAGATCGGCGACCACATCAGCTTCTACGCCCACTTCGATACCGGTGTGAGCGTGGACACGCTTCGCTCGATCGGCTTCGCGCAGGTCGCGAACCTGAATGACGCAACCAGCCCCACGGGCAACCTCATCCAGAAGGTCGTTGCCAACGTCGACGCCGTGGGCGGTCCCAACGGTGTGACGGTGATGGTCGTGCCCGAGACCCGCGTGCTGGGCGCGAGTGGCGCGCCCACCACCTCTACTACTTCTTCTTCCCAGCAGCAGGACAGCAGTGTCTCGGCCGGCGACGTTCGGCTCGTGACACTCGAGCTCAAGCCGGAAGACGTCGAGCGGCTGATCTTCGCCCAGAACGAGGGCAAGGTCTGGTTCGGCCTTATCCGGCCGGGCGACACGCCGCCCGCCGTCCCACCGCTCGACTTCTTCGGGCTGGCCGCCAAGCACGCGAAGGGTTAGTCGTGACCGAGCCGTCCGTGATCGCGGTCGGGACGCCTCAGTCCTTCCGACAGACCCTGGCTCGATCCCTCGAGGTCGAGTCGGAGGAGGTGGGCTGGGTTCAGAGCGCCACCTCGGCCGAGGAGCTGCTGGTGGCAGGCAGGGAGCCCATCGACGTCTTGGTTCTCTCGCCCGAGCTGAAGGAGCCCGACGCCCTGGGCCTGGCCGAATTCGTGGGCCGGGTGGCCCCGGCCACGGCCATCATCATGGTCCGCGATCACACGTGGAACGGGCTGCTGCCCGCGGCCATGCGGGCCGGCATCCGCGACGTGGTCGACATGACCCAGGGCAGCGAGGAGCTGCGGGACGCCGTGGAGCGCGCCATCCAGTGGGCGGCGAACCTGCGCTCGCTGCAAGTCCAGACCGCGGATCGGCCGACGCTGCGGGGGAGCATCTTCTCGGTGTTCTCCTCCAAGGGCGGGGCCGGCAAGACCTTCCTCACGACGAACCTGGCCACGGCGATCGCCGAGATCTCCGGTCGAGACACCGCGGTGGTCGACCTCGACGTCGACATGGGCGACGTCTTCACGTACTTCGGCCTCGAGCCCGCGCACCAGCTCCAGGACCTCATCGAGCTGGGAGAGGGCGCCGAGCACGACCGGGTCATGCAGACCGCGGTTCGTCTGGGCGAACACCTCTACGGCTTCGGCGCGGTGCCGGACCCAGCGGCCCAGGTTCCCGCCGGCGAGGTCGTCGGCAAGTTCCTGCGGACGCTCCGGAACAGCTTCTCGTACGTCGTGGTGGACGCTTCGGCCGACTACACGGACCTGGCGCTCGCCTGTTTCGACCTTTCCGACGCGGTCTGCCTGGTTACCGGTCTCGACGTGGTCGGCGTGAAGCACCTCTCGAAGGCGCTCGAAACGCTGCTTTCGATCGGCCTGCCGCGCGAGAAGTTCCGCGTGGTCTTGAATCGAGCCGACAGCAAGGTCGGACTGGACTCCACCGATGTCGAGCGCGTCATGAAGATCCAGGTCGACGCGATGATCCCATCGAGCCGCCTGGTTCCGATGTCGCTGAACAAGGGCCGTCCCGTCTACCTGGACGAGCCACAGTCGGATGTCTCCACAGCCATCCGGCACCTGGCCAAGCGGTTCATCGGCGCCGCCGAGGCCGAGGACGCCGCCGTGGCGTTCAACGGCAGCAAGCCCACCAAGAAGAAGCGCGGACTCTTCGCACGCAGTTAGGAGGCTCCTGAGATGTCCCTGGCAGACCGACTCGCTAAAGCGCAGCAGAAGGACCGGATCTCCGACACCCGCGTGCGGGTCCAGGAGCGGCTGGTGGAGAGCCTCGGCCCTCGGCTGTTCGACTCCGCCCTGTCCGATACCGAGCTCGAGGGTCTGGTCCACCAGAAGCTCCGGGAGCTCCTTGACGAGGAGGAGACCCCGCTCTCCGCGCAGGAGAAGCTCCTCATCGTGCGACAGATCGGGGACAGCGTCCTGGGCCTCGGGCCCCTGGAGCCGTTCGTCCGCGACCCGGAAGTCACCGAGATCATGGTGAACGGCTGGGAGACGATCTACGTCGAGCGCGCCGGCAAGCTGTACTGGTCGGGCGTGAAGTTCCACGACGAGGGCCAGCTCCGCCGGACCATCGACAAGATCGTAGGGAAGGTCGGCCGGCGGATCGACGAGTCGTCCCCGTACGTCGACGCTCGTCTGCCCGACGGCTCCCGCGTGAACGCCATCATCCCGCCGCTCGCGATCGACGGCCCGGCGCTCACGATCCGGAAGTTCGCGACCGACCCCTACCAGGCCAATGACCTGGTGCAGTTCGGCACGCTGACCTCGCCCGTGGCCAAGTTCCTGGAAGCCTGCGTGCGTGGTCGGATCAACATCCTCGTGTCCGGCGGAACGGGCGCCGGCAAGACCACGACCCTGAACGTCCTCTCCTCGTTCATCCCGGACGACGAGCGCATCGTCACGATCGAGGACGCGGCCGAGCTCAAACTCCAGCAGCCTCACGTCGTGCGTCTGGAGTTCCGCCCGCCGAACATCGAGGGCAGGGGCGAGGTGTCGATCCGGGATCTGGTCCGGAACGCGCTGCGCATGCGCCCGGACCGCATCGTGGTCGGTGAGGTCCGTGGTGGCGAGGCCCTGGACATGCTGCAGGCCATGAACACCGGCCACGACGGGTCGATCTCGACCCTGCACTCCAACTCCCCGAGGGACGCTCTGTCCCGTCTGGAGACGGTGGTCATGATGGCCGGGATGGAGTTGGGCAACCGGGCGGTGCGCGAACAGATCGCCTCGGCGATCCAGCTCATCGTCCACCAGCAGCGTCTGAAGGACGGGACCCGCCGGTTCACGCACGTGACCGAGATCACGGGCATGGAGGGCGAGGTCGTCACGATGCAGGATATCTTCCTGTTCGACTTCTCCGCGGGCGTGGACGAGGAAGGCAAGTTCCGAGGCCGTCTGAAGGCAACCGGCTTGCGGCCCACCTTCTTGGACCACATCGAGGAGAAGGGCATCTACGTCGATCCGGAGCTGTTCGCCCCGGAGAAGAGGGGCGTGGCGTGATCGCGCTGACCTCGCTCCTGGGCAGCCCCCTCATGCTGGCCGTCGTCGTCCTGATGGCCTTCGTGGCCCTGTTCATCGTGTTCTGGATGCTGCTGGGTACCGGCGCGCGTTTGCGTCGGGACCGGGAGATCGGGGCCCGGATGCGGGCGGCGGCGCGGGTTCCCGGGGCGCAGCCGGAGGCTCGCGACAAGGCCAACTCGGCCGTCGCCTGGCTGCCGACCGGCGTGGTGGACTTCGGCGGGAAGGTTGCCTCCAAGGCCGGCTTCAGCGAGAACCTCGGCCACCAGTTGGAACAGGGAGGCCTGCCCCTCACGACCGGGGAGTTCGTAACCATCACGGTCCTCGCGGGGTTCGCCGGCGGGATCGTCGGCGCGATCCTCCTGCAAAGCATCGTCTTCGTGATGGGCGTGGCGGGGGTCGCCGCCGTCGTCCCGTGGGGAATCATGAAGATGGCGATCCGGCGCCGCGTCACGAGACTTCACAACCAGCTGCCCGATGTGATGACGATCATGGCCAGCTCGCTGCGGGCCGGTCACAGCTTCCTGCAGGCCCTCGACACCGTCGCCAAGGAGATCCCCGAGCCGGGAGCCGAGGAGTTCAACCGGGCCGTGGCCGAGATCCGCCTGGGCCGTTCCGTCGAGGATGCGCTGCAGGCCATGGCGGACCGGGTGGGCAACGAGGACTTCCAGTGGGCCATCATGGCCGTCAACATCCAGAGGGAGGTCGGCGGGAACCTGGCGGAGATCTTGGACACCGTGGCCGACACCGTGCGTGAGCGAGCCACGATCCGCCGTCAGGTGGACGTGCTGACCACCGAGGGCAAGCTGTCCGCTTACGTGTTGATCGGGCTTCCCTTCGCGATCGCGTTCTACATGGCGACCGTGAACCCGGACTACATCAGCCTGCTGTACACGACGTCGCTCGGGCGCGTCATGCTGATCGGGGCGTGCACGCTGATGGCCGTGGGGATCTTCTGGATGAGAAGGATCGTGAAGATCGATGTCTAACGTGTTCCTGATCGTCGCGCTGCTCTCAACGTTCTTCTGCTTCCTCGTTCTGTTCATGGCCCTGGACCTTACGGCGACCGAGAAGAAGCGGGCCGTGCGCCTGCTCGAGGCGCACGTCGGCCAGGGAAGTGGCCAGAGCGTCAGCCTCCGTGACGAGGAGCTCCGCCAGTCGTTCGGCCGCCGCGTGTTGGTGCCCGTGATGGCGAGCGCAGGCCGCGTTGCCCGACGGGTCACCCCTATCGACTCCCGGGATCGCATCTCGCAGAAGCTGGTCCTGGCCGGCAGCCCCGAGGGCTGGGACGCCGAGCGCATCATGGCGTTCAAGGTCATCTTGGCGATCGGCGGAGTGGTCGCCGGGGGCGTGCTCTCCGTCGTGGTCGGTCCGGGAGGGCTGGTGCCGGTCGTCATGATGGGCCTGTTCGGCTTCGTGGGCTTCGTGCTGCCGGACTCGCTAGTGTCCGGCAAGGTGCGCGATCGTCAGAGGGGCATCCTGAAGGCGCTCTCCGACACGCTCGACCTTCTGACGATCAGCGTCGAGGCCGGTCTGTCCCTGAACGCCGCCATCACGCAGGTCGTCCAGCACACCGCGGGCCCGCTGGCGGGGGAGTTCGCCCGGGTCCTGCAGGAGATCCAGCTCGGCGTCGCGCGATCGGAGGCGTTCCGGCACCTGGCCGAGCGGACCGACGTCGAGGAGCTGAACGCCTTCGCGCTGGCCATGATCCAAGCGGACACCTTCGGCGTGTCGATCGCCGGCGTCCTGCGGACCCAGTCCGCTCAGCTGCGGATCAAACGCCGCCAACGCGCAGAGCGGCAGGCCCAGCAGACGCCGGTCAAGATCGTGTTCCCGCTGATCCTGTGCATCCTTCCCGCCCTGTTCGTAGTCATCATCGGCCCGGGCGCCATCAGGATCATCCAGAGCCTGTTCCACGGCGGCCCCCTGGGCGGCTAGACTCAACCGGGCTCCGACCCCCTTCGGCCGTCGTGCCGACGTGGGGTTCCACCCGGCCGGTCAGACTAAGGCCAAAGCGTACGACCGGGGGCCTGAAGTCTGCCCGTTCGCCGGATGGCGGAGGACACCTGGGGGCGTACCCTTGCGACCTGGGGACAGGAGCTTTACTGATATGCGGGAGTAGGAGTACAACGACCTAGCGATGCAGGAAGTGGAAAGGGAGAACCCCCCGGCGGACCGAACCGATCTCCCCGACAGCGAAGTCATCCGCGTCGAGGGGCTTCGACGTGTCGAGCTTCCCGAGAGCGAGGCCGTCGGCATCGAGACCGGGCGGCGCCCCGGCATCGCCGAGCGCCGCTCCGTCCAACGGACCTACCGTCATCTCTACCGCCTGATGGCCCTCACCGACGTGCTATCCGTGGCGGCGGCCCTCGTCATCTCCTACGTCGTGCTCGGCAAGAACTTCGCTGCCCTGCGTTTCGTGCTCCCCCTCGCTCTGACACCGTTGTTCGTGCTGGGCTTCTTCGCGGCGTTCAGGCTCTACGAAGTACACCGTTTCGCGCCCGCGGAGGAGTTCCGGCGCATCATCCTGGCCGTGTCCGTCGTCCTCATGGCGTGCGTGAGCGTGGTGTTCTGGTTCCCGAAACCACCGTCGCGGGCGTGGATCGCGTGGTCGTGGGGACTGGCGCTCTTCTTCACCTTCCTCACCCGTCGTCTGTGGCACCTGCACCTGTGGCGCGCCCGGAAACGGGGGCGGTTCTCGTTCAGGACCCTGATCGTCGGGACCGATCTCGAGGCAGCGCGTCTGGGACAGCTCATGACCCGGCCGGGCGTCGGATACTCCCTCGTTGGCTTCGTCTCGACCGATGCGTCCGAGGACATGTCGCAGGCGGAGCCGGTCATAGGGACAACCGTACGGATCCGAGATGTCATCCGGCAGGCCGGGGCAGAATGCGTGTTCGTGGCGTCGAGCGCGGTCGGGTCGGAGGAGATGGGCCGGATCGCCAGGGCAAGCCGACTGGAGGGGGTCGACGTGCGCATGACCGCCATCCTTCCGGAGGTCGTGTCCTCTCGCCTCTCCATCCAGCCCGTCGGCGGCCTGATGGCCCTGTCGGTCAGGCCCCCGGGCTTGACGGGGTTGCAGTCCGTGTTCAAGCGGGGCTTCGACCTGGCGGTCGCCGGGCTCGTCGCCCTCGTGACGCTCCCATCGTGGGGCTTGATCGCCCTTGCCATCAGGCTGACCTCGCGGGGGCCCGTGCTGTCCAAACAGGTCCGGGTGGGGTGGCGAGGTCGTTCCTTCACCATGCTGGGGTTCCGGACGACGGCGGTCCGGGTGGGAAGCGCGTCCGCAGAGTCCGGGGCACGGAACGACTCCGATGGGCGTCGATCGGGCTCCTGGGACGAGGCGCCAGTCACGAGGGTCGGCCGGTGGCTCCATCGGTGGAGCCTGGACGAGCTGCCCCGGCTGGTGAATGTGATCCGGGGCGACATGAGCTTGGTGGGACCGAAGCCGCCGTTGCCGGAGGAGGTCCGTGAGTACGAGGACTGGCAGTTCGACCGGCTGGAGGTTCGCCCCGGCATCACGGGACTCTGGCAGGTGAGCGGGCGGGACGATCTCTCCTTCGACGAATACGTCCGCCTCGACCTCTTCTACATCGAGAACTGGTCCCTGGCGTATGACCTTTTCATCCTGGCCAAGACGCCCAGGGTCCTGTTCGCTGGCCGCGGCGCCCCCTAGGCGCTCCCGCAGCTCCCGCCCCTCAAGTCAGTCCCTTGGATCTCGGTGGCCTTTCCAGGGACGCGAATCCGGCCCCCGTCCTGACCCTTCGACATACGGAGCCGAATGGCCTAGGCCGACCGATGGTTCTAAGGCGAACGGCCTTTTCTGGTCCGTGAGTCGTCCCCAAGGGTTGCTTCCTCCCGCCACCTTCCCTACAATCACTTCGTCAGCAGGCTTCCCTTACAGGAGAAGGGGCAGGAGATGAAGCGACTTGCACTAGTGGTGACCACCGCGCTGGCCGTCTTGGTGATGGCCGCCCTCCCGGCGTTGGCCGACTACGGCAACACGACCGTCGTCCACGGCGGCGGGGGTGGGCAGACCGCCTTCACGGGCGCGAACATCTCCCTCGGCCTGATCCTCGTGGGCGCGCTGGTCGTGTCCGGCATCGTGGCCTTGGTGGCCAGCCGGCGTCGGGCCTCCGCCTCGGAGTAGCCCTTCCTCAGGAAACATCACAAGCCCCCGTCGTGCGACGGGGGCTTGTTGGCGCCCGGGATCGGCCTCCCCTCAGAACCCGATCACCGGCGTCGAGAAGAAGCGGACGATGTCCCGCCAGATGCGCACCGGCAGCGAGGGCCGGAACGAGACGTCCAGCTCCATCCGACGCGTGGGCACACCCTCCCAGGTGGCCTTCCCGGCGGCCACGTCCATCCCTTTGGAGGCCGTTGCGATCTCCATCCCCGGCGGAACCGCGACCTCGACGTGGACTGTGGAGGCGCGGATCGTCGGCTGGTTCAGGATCGTGAGTCGATAGGTCCCGCCCGAGCTGTTGCCCTGCCACGCATGTGGCAGCTCGAGGGCCACCGACAGGCCGGCGGTGCCCTTGCTGGGGATCCGGAACACGTACCGGTAGAACGGATAGCCCAGCTCCCGATCGTGGCCGAAGGCCGTCACGTTTCCTCGAGCGTCGGAGCGCGCGCGGGTGCACCCACGACCACAGAACACATCCACCTGTGAGACGTTCTCGCCGGGCCTCGACGCACCTCGCCCGGGAACCCTGAAGGGGCCGATCACGTATCGCGGCTGCCCCGTCCGCGGTGCGTGGTTGTCCAGTCCGAGTTGGACCGTGGCTCGCGCCGACCCGTCATCGCCGAGGGCGACGCTGTACGAGACATCCCGGTCGAGGTAGTAGTCGACCTTGGACCCAGAGGCGTTGTTCTGGACGATAGAGAGGAAATCCCCCTGCGGAGCCGCGAAGGCGCCTCCCATCCCGGTCCGAGCCAACCCCTTCTGCATCCGCGGATCGTCGCTGTAGACCTGGATGTGCCCTTCCGCGGCGCTTTCGGCGATAGTGCGGAGATCCTGCGTCGTGCGGTTCCGTCGTTCGAGGAAACGCTCGAAAACGGTCTTGGCCACCGTTCCCAGGACCACCTTGCGGGTTCTGGGGTCCGGGAAGACCGAGTAGGCGCCGTTCGTCGTGAAGTCAACGACGTTGCCCGCGGTCAGCGCCGTGCGGTATCCGACGATGCGGGTCGGGCCGGTCACCTTCAGGAGCGCCTGGAGGGCGAATGGATCGGTCGTGATGACGCCGTCCAGTTGCTCGCCGGTGGCCTTCTCGTAGGCGATCTCGATCGCTTGAGCTGCGGAGGGGAAGTCAGGCGTGGCGTTGATGTTCAACCAGAAACCGCTCCCATCTCTGTTCGGGTTGTAGATCCTCGCGTAGTCGGGGTTCGGCGCGGGTAGGTGGTTGACGTTCAGGATGGGGAGGTCCTGCACGGGGCGAACGGGCGAGAACGAGAGCTTGCCGCGATCGAACGTGAGGATGCTGTAGGCGCCGATGAAGCCGGCCGTTCCTCGGCTCTCCGTGGGGTTGGCCGCGCCCAGGAAGTAGCGCTCGGGACGGGTCTCTCCGACGAACGCGGGGAGGCGCTGCAGGACCAGAGAGGCGGAGTGAAGGGTGTCGTGCACCGAGCCCAGCTGCTCCTCGGCCTGCCGCCGGGCGTCGGCCACCGGGCCGATCAGCAAGGTGCTCGGCGAGTCCCGCACGGCCTCGAGCGCGACGCCCGTCTGCTCGTCGGCCCTGCGGACGGCGTCGGCGAGAGCGGCGAGCCGGTCGAGGGGGATCCGTCCCCCCGAGGGAGCGAGCGACGTGATCCCGCCCGGGACCTTGGCGATGGCCCGGGATAGCTCGCCGGCCGCCTCCGCCGTCTGCGTGCTGGCCTCCGTCAGGGCCGCGACGGCGTCGGGGGTGCGGCCCGCGAGGGGGATCCAGCCGAGCATGCGCATCCACAGGCTGTGCGCGTCGCTCCGGGCGCCGGAGAAGCTTCGCGCGGCCCCCGCGAAGGACCGCGCAGCCCCGGCGGCGTGGCCGTCGAGCAGCCGCGCCTTCCCCTCGTCCAGGGCCTTGCGGCCGTCGACGAGCTGCCGTCGAGCCGACGTCGCCGAGACGAAGGACAGTCCCACCAGCAGAAGCAACACGAAGGCAGCGATTCCGGTGACGCGGCGGCGGCGCGCTGTGGCTAGGGGAGAGACGGTGTGAAGCAGCCGTCGAAGGGCGCCCTTCGTTCGTCGCGGCGGCGCTGGGGTTTCGGTCGTCAGCCGGGCAGCCGGTCGCGACGTCGGATCTTCCCTTCCCGAGCGCCGTTGCCTCCGATGTCGGAGGACCGGTGGGTACGGGGCGGGCCGTAGCCGGAGCCGTAGCCGTAGCCGTAGCCGTAGTGAGCC
The DNA here is from genome assembly GCA_023251895.1 of bacterium. Taxonomy (GTDB): domain Bacteria; phylum Actinomycetota; class UBA4738; order UBA4738; family HRBIN12; genus JAHEXX01. Next base: position 4,945 of record JAHEXX010000064.1, on the reverse strand, counting down.
GTCGAGGTCACGTCGAAGTCGTTCAGCACCGCCCCCAGCACCGGAGCCCCCATCTGCGTCAGCTGCACGGTGGCGGCCTCGATGGCATCCAGGCGGCTGATCGACGTGTCGGCTACGAACAGCACCGCGTCGATAAACGGCACGAGGCCGAGCCCGTCGGCTACCGCGAGGACCGGTGTACAGTCGAGGATGACGAAGTCCATAACCTCGCGCTGTTCCTCGAGGAAGTCTTCCATCGCCTTGGACTGCAGCAGTTCGGCGGGGTGTTCGGGCTCGCTGCCGCCCGAGAGGATCCACAGGTTCGGAACGGGGGTGCGTTTGAGGGACTCCCGGGCCGGCAGGACCCCTTGCAGGATGTCGGAGAGACCACGCTCGTTGGCGAGCCCGAAGAACTGGTGGAGCCGTGGCTTGCGCAGGTCGGCCCCGATCAGCGCCACGCGGCGGTCGGCCTGCGCCATGACCACCGCTAGGTTGGCGGCCGTGGTGGTCTTGCCCTCGCCGGCCAGGGCACTCGTGACCATGATCGTCCGCACGTCGTGTTTGGCCGCCGCGGCCAGAACCGTGGTTCGCAGGGCTCGGTAGGACTCGGCCACCTGGCTGCGAGGCTCGAGGACCGTCACCAACCGCGGTGTGCCACGGTCCATCCATGCGACGTCCTGGGGGATCGTGGCCAGCACCGGCGAGCCGATCGCGTCCTCCAACTGGTTCCGATCGCGCAGTCTCGCGTCGGTCTGGGTGCGGAAGAACGCCAGGGCCACGCCAAGCGCGAGGCCGAAGACCAACCCCAGCCCGAGGTCCAACGGGTGGTTCGGGCTGCTCGGCGAGGTCGGCAGCGTCGCCGATAGAAGGACGTTCCCCGGATCCGTGGTTTCAAGGGCGATCGCTTGCAACTGCGTATTGAGGTAGTCCACCTTCGTTTGAGCTATGACCCTCTCGAAGGGGCTCAGCTTGCCGTTCAGGCTGTCTGCGACTTTGGCGATGCTCACCACCAACGGGTCTTCTTGGTTCTGTTTGGTCTTCACAGCTTCATCGGACCTGCTCTTGAGGTAGGCGGCGGCGAAGGCCGTCGCACCTGCTTGAGCGACCTTCGGGACCGGGGCGGTGAAGGAGATCTCCAGGATCAACGACTCCTGAGGAACGTTCACGTGGACGTGGGGGAGCAGCTGCTGTGCAGTGCCGGTATACGCGAGCTTCTCCTTGGCGAGGCTGGATGCAAGGTTCTTCCGCGCGAGGTCGGCCACCGCATTGGACTTCACGACCACGGCTTCGACCGGCATGGTCACGGACTTGGTGGGGTCGGTCACGCGGGCGTCCGCTGGGTTGAAAAGGATCGGCTTGACCCGCACCTTGGCGGTGGCCGTGTACTGGTTGGTCCTGGTGAACGAGTACACGGCGGACAGCAGGAGGACGAGGACGGTGACAAGGATCAACAGGCGGCGGTTCAAGCGGAGGGCCGTGAGGTACCGCCGGAGGTCCATGTAGCCCGCCTGCACAAGGTCGCCGCCGGGGCGGGGGAGGGGAGCCGAACTCACAGTGCCTCCGTTCCTCGTCGCTGGCCCGTTGATTCGGGGGGTCAAAGCAGTCACGGTACCAGAGCTTAAAGCCGTGCGTGAGGTTTCCGCATGAGGCGAACGGGGTGATGCTGCCCTGCAACCTCCGCCCTAGGTCCTCCGCCGCAGGGACGGGGCCAACTGGGTCGTTGCCAGCCCCCGCCGGGAGGATGCATACTCGGCTCGTCAGCGAACCGGCGGTCTGTGAGGAGGGTCATACCCCCGTGACATCCCCGCCGACGGAGCGCCGGGGCATCGCGTTCCCCCGGGTATGTCTGCGCCGCCGTAGGTGTATCGGGGTGAAATCGGAGGCCGGGACGGATGCCGGCCGAGTGCCGGTGATGGACAGGGTGTCGTTGTGAGGAAGGAGTGGGGCCCCGTGACCTACGACTGGAGTTCGAGGCAGGTGCTGGTGACCGGCGGCGCGTCGTTCATCGGCTCGACCCTCGTCGATCAGCTGCTGGACCGTGGCGCGAGCGTCCGGATGGTGGACGATTTCTCCAGCGGGAAGCGCGACAACATCCGGGCCCGCCTGGACGCCGGCGACGTCGAGCTGATCGAGGGCGACCTGCGCGACCCGGACGTGTCGGCCAAGTCTGTGGCCGGCCGAGACGTGATCTTCCACCTGGCCGCGGATCACGGGGGCCGCGGGTACGTGGACCTGCACCAATACGCCTGCTCCACCAACCTCGCACTCGACGCGATCTTGTTCCGGGCGGCGCTCGACGCCGGCGTCGAGACCATCACGTACGCGTCGTCGGGCTGCATCTACCCGCTGTACCTACAGGCCGACGTGGGCGAGACCCTGTACCTGACCGAGGACATGGCGGGGGCGCCCGGCTACGACCCCGACGGGATGTACGGGCTAGCCAAGCTGGCCGGGGAGCTGACGCTGAAGGCCCTCCACGAGGAGTACGGCCTGAAGACGGCTTCCTGCCGGTACTTCACCGTCTACGGCCCGCGCGGCGTCGAGAACCACGCGGTCATCGCGATGATCGCTCGCGGGTTCCTGCAACAGGACCCGTTCTTCGTGTGGGGCAACGGCGAGCAGATCCGGAACTGGACCTACGTGGACGACATCGTGTCGGGCACGATCGCGGCGGCGGAGGAGATCGAGGACGGCCAGGCGGTCAACCTCGGCACGATGGAGCGGGTGCGCGTGCTGGACGCCGTGCAGATGGTGATCGACTACACGAAACAGCATTTCCCCGATTACGCTCCCAAGATCGAACTGCAACCCGAGATGCCGACCGGCCCGATGAACCGGGTGGCCGACAACTCGCTCGGAAAGCGGCTGCTGGGCTGGGAGCCACAGACCCCCTTCGCCGACGGCCTGCGCAAGACGGCCGATTGGTATTTCTCGACCAAAGACCCGGAGCAGGTCCGGGCGATCTTCGAGCACATGCTCACAGGCCGGGGCGAACCGCCCGCCTCGGTGGGCGCGGCCTCGGGGAGCTCCGCCGCGTAACTAGCGCTCCTGGCGGGCGCGCGCGTCCTACCGCTACGGGAAGCGCCGGTCCGTGGAGCACACGACTTGGCCCCCGCTGCGCCGGTACGGTTACAGGTCGGCCTCGTCGGGCGAAGACCTGAACACCTGATCCCCGTCCGCCTGCACCTCGGCCGCTAGCTCCGCGTCCGACCGCTTGCGGGGGCCCTCCGCCTTCGAGAGCTGTTCGGCGAGTTCGGCGATGCCCTTCTTCGAGAAGAACCGGAACAGGGCCCTCGGCGAGAGCTCGGCGAAGGTCCATACCCCCACGTACCGCTTGACCAACAGGAGCTGGAGGGCGTTCTGCACGAGGGCCATGGACATCGTCGCCGTGGCCACTCCGACCCCCCCGAATTGGTGGGCGGCTAGGATGCCGAGGCCGACGCTCGTCAAGCCCGTGCAGACGGTGATGTACATCATCTCCTTCTGGTGCCCGGTCATGATGAGCGTGATGCCGCAGGCGCCCGACCAGACGGCGAACAGCCGCCCGAAGCTGAGGATGGCGAGCACCGTCGCCCCGTCCGCGTAGGTCGGGCGATACACGGTCGACATGATGCCCCGGCCGAAGAGCATGAAGACGATGAGCAGCGCGAGCGAGGGCAGGCTGGCCAGCGTCGCTCCAGCCCGGAGGGTGTGCTCCAGCTCCCTCCGCCGGCCCTGCGCGTGAAGCTCGGCGATGATCGGTGGCATGACGCCGCGCAGGATCCACAGGGGTGTGGCCACCAGGGTCACCAGCCGGGTCGCCGACCCATAGAGCGCGACCTGGTCCTGTGGCCGGAACGCTGCGAGCACCAGCAGGTCGACGCCACTCCCCAGTAAGTAGATGGCCACATTCGTGATCAACGAGGGCCAGGCCATGTCGAGGATCGCACCGCGCTCCAGGTGACCCTCGCCGTGGATGTCTCGGTAGCGGGTGCGAAGTGCCATCCCGCCCCCGATGACCGCGACCATCGTCATCCCTGCCGAGATCCCCGCGGCCGTGCCGACGCCGATCCGCACGCCCAACGCGAAGAGGGCTCCGAGGACTGTTGCGGTGAGCACGTCCACGATCAGCGCGTCGAAGATGGTGGCTTTGTCGAACCGCTGCAATCCTCGGAGCGTTTCGACGAAGAGCGACTGGATGGCCGCCGCCACGAGCCATCCGCCCGTGATGGGAACCACGTAGGCGAGCGCCCGAGAGTGGTACAGGTGGTGCACGATCGTGGGTCCGAGCGCGAACGTGAGCACTGCGCCGACGCCGACCGCGGCCACGGTTCCGATCGAGAGGCATCGGCGGATCGTCTCCCGAGCCCGGCCGGGTAGACCGACCCCCAGGGAGACCGCGACCAGGCGGACGACGGCTCGATCCAGGCCCAGCTGGGCGATGACGGTGCCGACGATCACCAACGTGAAGCTCGTGAAGTAGACCCCCACCTCGTCCTTCGTCATGAGGCGCGCGAGCATCGCGTTGATGGACGTTCCGAGCAGGATGCTGGCGATCCGAGCGAACATCACCCACGACGAACCCCGGAGGACGCGCCGCCGCAGCGATGCGAGGACGTGGAGCTCGGGTCCCTCGTTCTCCGTTCCTGCGTCGGTCATCGATCCCGATAGCTCCTCGCTCGGTGCGGGCGCACCTGGCCGCGCCCATCGTCTCACGGCTGGGCCGGGGGCCCCGGATGGAGGGTCCCCTCGCAGAGACGTTGCAGCATCCCCCCCACTCCGTCATCCGGCTTTCGGTCGCGACGGGCGCCGGGACGGCGCCGCCGAACGGTGTAGGGCGGACGCACGCAGGTAGAGTTCCCGCGGTCTGCCCCCTTCGCCGGATGGCGGAGGGCGAGCGCCTCACTAAGGTAACTGGTGCCGCGGCGATGATCGCGATGGTGGAGGGGTGGTGACGTGAAGGCAGGCCACGGGGCGGCGAGGCGGC
>JAHEXX010000063.1 GCA_023251895.1 bacterium | reverse complement strand
AGACGTTCCCGTCGCAGGAGTCGCTGCCCGAGCCACCCCTCTTCTGGTCCGTGCCGGGCCCACCCTTCAGGCTGTCGTCGCCCCTGCCGCCGTACAGCGAGTCGTCGCCGGCCTTGCCCAGGAGCGTGTCGTTGCCGCGGTCACCGTACAGGGTGTCGTTGCCGGTACCACCCGGGATTGTGTCGTTGCCGGTACCACCCGGGATTGTGTCGTTGCCGGCGCCACCGCAGATGGTGTCGTTGCCGCCCCGTCCGTTGATGACGTCGTTCCCGCCGAGCCCCACGATCACATCGTTGCCGGGCGTTCCGTTGAGAACGTCGCTTCCCGACGTCCCGACGATCGTCGCCGCCTCACCGTGGCACATGGGCGTCGCCGCCACCGCGAACGACGGGTGGAGCACGAACAGGGCCACCAGGCTGCTCGCGACGAGGCCGACGGTCCGGAGCTTCCGCCTAACCGAGATCCCTTCCATCTTGCACCTGCCTCTCTGGCCCCAGTGGGCGTGCTGCTGGGGAGAAACGTAGAGTGCGGCGCTACAGGTGCCTCCCAAGTCAGGGTTAGGAGGCCGATAAGGATCGGTTGGAAACCGGTTTGCGCACCCCGTCGCGGCGGCCACGTGCTCCTTTGGATGCCGAAGGACCCGGCGTTCCGCCGGGTCCAGATCGGCTTGCTGCGACGAGCGGACGTTACCGGGCGTCCGGTGAACCCTCTGCGTGGCTAGTCGCCGGGGCAGGCAGCGCCGTCGCACTCGTCGACGCCGGGGCCACCGTTCTTCTCGTTCGTGCCGGTGCCTCCGTCCAAGGTGTCGTCACCCGGTCCGCCGAAGAGCGAGTCGTCGCCCGCATTCCCCTCTAGCGTGTCGTTGCCCAAGCCGCCGTAAACGGCGTCCTTCCCGTCGTCGCCGGAGAGCGTGTCCTTGCCGGCTCCCCCGGAGAGCCTGTCGTTCCCTCCGTTGCCGTGCAGGATGTCGTTCCCCGCTTCGCAGAAGATCTCGTCCGGTCCGGGGCCGCCCAAGATGGCGTCGTTCCCGTCGCCACCGCAGACCCTGTCGTGGCCACCCCGCCCGTCGATGAAGTCGTGGCCGCCGAGCCCGACGATCACGTCGTTCCCCGTCGTGCCGTGGAGGACGTCGTCCCCCGACGTTCCCACGATGGTCGCGGCTTCGCCGTGGCACGTGGGCGTCGGTGCAGCCATCACCGCCGGCAGATTGACCATGAACGCGGCCAGGAGACCACTGGCAGCCAGGATCACGGTCCTGAGCCCCTTCCGCCGAACCGACATGGTCCTCATGTCGCCACCTCCCTCTTGAGCCTCTTGGTGGCTCTCCTCCAGGCAAGCACCAGAGGGTCGCCCCCGACCAAGCTGGATGGCCCCCGCAGGACGGGACCCCCCAGCGGGAGCACGGGCGGCGGAGGTCAGCCCGGAGCCGACTCGAGGGACGCTGCGCCCGCAAGCCGGGCGAGCTGCTTCGCACGGAGGATGTCGGGGTCGCGGGGGTCGAGGGGGAGGGCTTCGTACCGGTCCTGCCTGGGGCGGTGCACCTTGCGTTCGATCTTGATCTGCTTCATGCGTTCCACCGTAGAAACGGCCGCTACAGGACCCGCCCAAGCCGCTGCTAGGAGGTTGCTAAGGATGACGACGGGAGTCAGTCCGACAGGTCACCGGGAACGTCGATGTCGCGGAGGGTGCGGCGCTCCGGATCGAGAGCGCTCCATGTCGGCTCGTCGATGACGGCGACACGTAAGGCGTTCAGCAGCGCGCGAAGCCTCCGCTCGCCGCTCTCCAGCAGCGTGCGCGCCTCGCCGCCCGCCAACGCCGTACGCACAACCGCCGGCAACGGGCGGAACCGGTCCCCTTCCTGGAGAGCCACCGCATCGGCTCCGGCCTCGGCCGCGATCCTCAGCATCTCGCGCAGCACGGCGGTCGACAGCTCCGGCATGTCGCCCCCGGCCATCAACGCGAGGCCGGTCCGGGTCTCGGCCAGGCCCGCGAGCAGACCGGCCAGCGGTCCCTCGCCTTCCACGAGGTCGCGCGCGACACGCACCGTGATGCCGGGAGGCAGTTCGGGATCGGGCGCGTCGTGCGCGACCACCACCACGACTTCCGGGCACACCTCCGCAATTCTCCGCACCACGTGATCGAGCAACGGCGCACCTCGGTAGAGCTCCTTGAGCTTGTCCCGGCCGAACCGGGTCGACCCACCGCCGGCGAGCACGATCCCGGTGGCGTCGCCGCTAGTCTGGTGCAGACTAGTCCTCCGGAGCGGCGCGGTTCTGCGCGAACTGGAACCCGAACCGGCCCTTGATGCACAGGTGCCCTCCGGTGACGTAGTTGTCCCAGGGGGACGTGACCTTGACGATGTCGTTGTCCTGGACGGTGAGCTCCAGCGGGCATCCCACACCGCAGTACGGGCAGATCGTCTCGGTCACCGTTTGTTCGGACTCGCTCCACGTGCCGGCCTCACGCATGTCGTGCTCGGACTTGAACATCAACGCGTCCGTGGGGCACACGCCGATGCAGTTGCCGCAATACACGCAAGCCGAGTCGGTCAGGGGGACGGCGAACTCGGTGGAGATCCGCGCGTCGAAGCCCCGGCCGGCCACGGCGATGGCGAACGTGTTCTGCGCATCGACCCCGCAGGCCTCGACGCACTTGTAGCAGAGGATGCACTTGGAGTAGTCGCGCACGTACAGGTCGTTGTCGACCTTGACAGGCTGATGAACGGTCTGGGCCACGGACGGGTCGGGTTCCGCGTGGTGGCCGACGCGGAGCTCATCGCGTTCCCCTTCCCCGAAGGGCTTCATCGACGCGCCGAACCGATCGGTGTCGGCCTCGTACTCGTCCATCCACCGGTGGACATCGCGGCCGGTCAGCGACATGTCGACGGTCGACGCCAGGAACTCCAGCACCAGCTTCCGCGAGTGCTTCACGCGCTCAGTGTCGGTCTTCACCTTCATGCCCGACTCGACCTTCCGGGAACAAGCCGGCACGAGCACCCGGGAGCCCTCCACCTCGACCACGCAGACGCGGCATACGTTCACGGGCGTCAGGTTCTCGGCGTAGCACAGGGTCGGGGTGTCGATCCCCTCGGACCGGCAGGCCTCGAGGATCGACGATCCGTCCGGGACGCGGACGGGTTTCCCGTCGACCTCGACGTCGATCAGTCGCACGGGCGGGGCGATGGGAACGACCTGGCTCATGCGGGTCCTCCGTCGAACAGATGGAGCCTGGAGACGGCGGACTGGACGGCGCTCGCCGCGGTCTGCCCCAGGCCGCAGATCGACGCGTCCCGCATGACCTGCCCGATCTCGTCGAGCAGCGCGAACTCCTGCTGGCGCGAGCCGATCTCGCGGCGCTGGACCAGGCGATGAAGCGCTTCCTCCTGGCGCGCGGTGCCCACCCGGCACGGCACACACTGGCCACAGGACTCGTCGCGGAAGAACGCCGCGATCCGCAGCACGATGTCGACGAGATTCACCGTGTCGTCGAACACCATCACGACGCCCGAGCCCAGGGTGACGTCGGCCTCCCGGGCGCCCTCGAACGACAGCCGCAGGTCGAGGTCGTCGGCCGTCACGAACCCGCCGGCCGCGCCGCCGAGCAGGATCGCCTTGATCTCACGGCGGTCCCGGACCCCACCGGCCAGGTCGAGCAGCTCCCGGAGCGCCGTGCCGCACTCGACCTCGTAGACGCCGGGGCGCTCCACGCACCCCGACAGGCAGAAGAGTCTCGGCCCCGTCGAGTCAGGCGTCCCGATCTGCGCGTACGCCGGCCCGCCGATCCGCAGGATCTCCAGTACGTTGATCAGGGTCTCGACGTTGTTAATGCCGGTCGGCTTTCCGAACACCCCGTGCGTCACGGGGAACGGTGGCTTGTTCCGAGGCTCGCCCCTCTTGCCCTCGATCGAGTTGAACAGCGCTGTCTCCTCGCCGCAGATGTAGGCGCCGGCTCCCTGCCGCAGTTCGATGTCGAACCGGAACCGCTCCCCCATCACGTCGTCGCCCAGGAACCCACGGGCCCGGGCCTGCTCGATGGCGTTCCGCAGCATCTCGGTGGCGTGCGGGTACTCCCCGCGGATGTAGAGGTAGCCCTTCTCCGAACCGGTGGCGAACCCCGCGATGGTCAGGGACTCGATCACCGAGAAGGGGTCGCTCTCCATGATCACCCGGTCCTTGAAGGTGCCGGGCTCGGACTCGTCGGCGTTGCACACGAAGTAGTGGGGCCGGACCGGCTGCGTCGCCACGGCCTCCCACTTCACGCCGGTGGGGAAGGCCGCCCCGCCCCGGCCGAGCAGCTTGGCCTCTTTCACCTCGCGGATCACGCCTTGCGGGCCGATCTCCACGGCGGCGCGCAGCGCCTCGTACCCGCCGTGCGCCCGGTAGTCGTCGAGGGAACGCGGGTCGACGCGCCCGACCCGCCGGAGCAGCCGGAGCCCCTCCCGCGCGTCAGCGACCGCCGTCTGCGGCGCCGACGGGTCTCCCTGGGTGCCGAAGCGGCCGGTCCACGTCTCGAACCGTGCCTCGAGGATCCCGGTGATCGCCTCGGCGGTGACCGGTGCCAGGGCCCGGTCCTCGTTCGCCGGGCCCGCGTGCTGCAGGAGAGCCGCCGGCGCCTGCTCGCACATCCCCAGGCACGCGCTCCGTACCAACTGCGCCGGAAGATCCGCTCCGAGCCCCCGCCCTATCGTCGTGATCAGCTCGTCGGCGCCGGCCGTCTTGCAGGCGATGTCGTCGCAGACGTGAACGACGTTGGCCGGCCGCGGCTCGAGCGAGAACATCGCGTAGAAGCTGGCGACCCCGTAGGCCTCGGCCGGTGGGACCGTGAGGCGCCGGCAGACGTAGCCCAGGCCGCCCTCGCTGATCCACCCCACCCGCTTCTGCAAGGCGTGGAGCGCCGGCAAGAGCAGATGCCGCTGCTCCCTGGCCTCGCGGCCGCCCCGGGCCACGCGGCCCTCGTGCTCGATGGCCCGCTCGCCGCCGACCCAGCCGGTGTCGGGCGAGCCGAGCACCTCGTCCACTGCGGCCCGTTCGTCGACGCTGGGTTCGGCGGACAGCAAGCGGAGGTCCACTCGGCGTTACGCCTTGACCTTCTGCGGCAGCTTCTCGATGCGGACCGCCGATGCCTTGAACTCCGCGGTCCCGGACTTCGGATCGGTGGCGTCAATCGTCAGCACGTTGGTCTCGACCTGCTCGGGGAAGTGGAACGTCATGAACACCAATCCTGGCCGCAGCCCGGTGTCGACGTGCACCGGGGCCTCCACAGCCCCGCGCCGGGAGGAAACGAGTACAACCTCTCCCTCGGCGAGGCCGAGCCGCGCGGCGTCCTCCGGCGACACGTCGATCGTCTCGCCGCGCCGGAGCGGAGACGTGAATCCGCCGGTCTGGACGCCCGTATTGTAGGAATCCAGGCGCCGCCCGGTGGTCAGGCGCAGCGGGAACTCCTCGGTCAGCTCGTCCACCGGCGGGTCGAACGGCGTCACGCTGAAGGGGGCCTTCTCCCCCTGCTCGGGGGGATCCAGCCACAGCCGGCCGTGCAGGAACTTGGCACCGGGATCGTTCTCGTCGCGGCACGGCCACTGGATGCCCCCCATGGCTTCGAGCCGCTCGTACGACATTCCCGCATGCATCGGCGACAGCGTCCGGAGCTCGTTCCACGCCGATTCCGCCGTGACCCGGCCCCAGTCGAACCCCAACCGCTTGGCAAGCTGGGCGATGATCCAGATGTCGTCCCTGGCGTTCCCCGGTGGGTCCAGGGTCCGGCGGACCCGCTGGACCCGGCGCTCGCTGTTCGTCACGGTCCCCTCGGACTCGATGGCCGCGACCGAGGCGGGCAGGACCACGTCGGCCATCTCCGCCGTCTTCGTCATGAAGATGTCCTGGACGATCAGGCAGTCCAGGTTCTCCAGGAGCTTCCTGGCCCGGTGCTGGTCGGCCTCGGACGACGCCGGGTTCTCGCCGATCACGTACACGGCCGTGAGCTCACCCCGCTCCATCGCCTCGAACATCGCTGTGAGGTGCCAGCCGTGCTTGGGGACGATCTCGACGCCCCAGGCCTTCTCGAACTTCTCCCGGGCCGCTGCATCCTTCTCGAGGTCCTGGAACCCGGGGAGCTTGTTGGGGATGGCCCCCATGTCGCCCCCGCCCTGCACGTTGTTCTGGCCGCGTAGGGGGTTGAGGCCGCTGCCGTAGGTCCCCACGTGGCCGGTCAGGAGGGCCAGGTTGATCAGGCACAGCACGTTGTCGACGGCGTTGTGGTGCTCGGTGATGCCCAGGGTCCAGCAGATCTGCGCTCGGTCGGCCTTCGCGTAGGCGTGCGCGACCTCCCGGATCACCTCGGCCGGGATGCCCGTGACCTGCTCGCCCCGCTCGAGGGTCCAGTCCATGACCGAGGCCCTGTACTCCTCGAACCCGGTAGTGGCGTGTTCGATGAAGGCGTCGTTGGTCAGCCAGGCGACGATGATCTCGCGGGCCATCGTGTTCGAGAGCGCGATGTCGGAGCCCACGTCGATGCCGAGCCACAGGTCGGCCCACTCGGCGGAGTCGGTGCGCCGGGGATCGACCACGTACAGCCTGGCCCCTCCCCGGATCCCCTTGAGGACATGGTGGAAGAAGATCGGATGCGTCTCGCGCGCATTCGATCCCCACAGCATGACGAGATCGGTGTGCTCGATCTCCTCGTACGAGCTCGTTCCCCCACCTGCTCCGAACACTGTGGCCAGACCGACCACGGAAGGAGCGTGTCAGGTGCGGTTACAGCTATCGATGTTGTTGCTGCGAAGGACCTGACGCATGAACTTCTGCGCGACGAAGTTCATCTCGTTCGTGGCCTTCGAGCAACTGAACAGGCCGACCCCCCAGCCAGGGTTCCGCTCCGTGGCGGCGCGCAGACCCGCGGCGGCCCGGTCCAGGGCCTCGTCCCAGGTCGCCACGCGCAGCCCGCCGTCGTCGCGGACCATCGGCTCGGCGAGTCGCGTGAGCCCGTTCCTCATCGAGCTCGCTCCTCTCCACCGGTCCCTCCGGTTTCGCACGATTCTAAGTCGGCCTTCGGCCAACTGGGGGTTCGCCGCAGCGGAACCCCGCTAGCCTGTGCGCATGGAGACGGAACGGCCACCGCAACGCCCGCCGGTGAACCCGGTGGCGGCCGGTCTGGTGGGCGTCATCAAACGCCTCCGGACCAGGCCCTGGCACATGGTGCCCCACCCGGGCCCGGTGGGCGGCGAGCAGCGGACCGGGGGGAAGTCCGGCGCACTGCGAGCCGCCATCTTCGGCGTGAACGACGGGCTGGTCTCCAACCTCTCGCTGATCTTCGGCGTGGCCGGAGCCGGGGTATCGAACCACGTGATCGTCGTGGCCGGGGTGGCCGGTCTGCTGGCCGGCGCCGCCTCCATGGCGGCCGGGGAGTACATCTCGATGCGGGTCCAACGCGAAGCGTTCGAGCGGCTGATCCACCTGGAGGCCCACGAGCTCCACGCGCAACCCGAAGCCGAACGCGAGGAGCTGACCCAGATCTACGTGGCCAGGGGGATCTCCCGAGACCTCGCCGCGCGGCTGGCCGACGAGCTGATGCGGGACCCGGCGGCCGCCCTGGAGACCCACGCGAGGGAGGAGCTGGGGCTGGACCCAAAGCAGGGGCTGGGCTCCCCGTGGGCGGCCGCCGGGTCCTCGTTCCTCACCTTCTGCTTCGGGGCGATCGTGCCGCTGATCCCGTTCCTGTTCGCCTCGGGCACGCCGGCCGTCGTCGCGTCCGGCGTCGCGTCCGGGATCACGCTGTTCGCGGTGGGCGCCGGCATCTCCCTCGTCACGGGCAAGCCCTTCTACCACTCCGGGCTGCGGATGCTGTTCGTGGGCTCGCTGGCGGCCGGTATCACTTACGGGGTCGGCAAGGCCCTGAAGGTCGCCACCGGCTGACGCCGGGTTATCCCCGAAGGCCCTCGGCCTAGCCGGCGATGCGTTCGGCGTGGGAGTAGACGTTGAGTCGGCCGTCGCGGACGAAGCCGACGACCGTGAGGCCGAGCCGATCCCCGGCGCCGACGGCGAGGGACGACGGTGCGGAGACGGCGCTCACGATGGGGATGCCGGCCACCGCCGCCTTCTGCACGATCTCGAAGCTCACGCGGCCGGAGACCTGAAGGACGTGGTCGCCGAGGGGCGTGTGGCCGGCGAGCACCTGCTCCCCGATCACCTTGTCCACCGCGTTGTGCCGGCCCACGTCCTCCCGCACGGAAACCAGCTCCCCCTCGGCCGTGAACAGGCCCGCCGCGTGCAACCCGCCGGTCCGCTCGAACACCTTCTGGGCCTTCCGAAGGGCGTCGGGGAAGCCGAGGATCAACTCGGCCGGGACCTGCGGCCCGGGTCCCACCGGCGCGCAGTGCACCTCGATGTCGTCCAGCGCGGCCTTGCCGCAGATCCCGCAGGACGAGGTGGTGTAGAAGTTCCGGTGCAGCGCATCGTGGTCGAAGGGCCGCGTGAGCGTGACCGTCACGACGTTGTACTGCTGCTCCTCGGGCAGCAGATCGTCGCAGTAGGCCACCCGGGCCAGGTCGCCCGGCTTGATCAGCCCCTCGGTGAACAGGAACCCCACGGCCAACTCGAAGTCGCCGCCTGGGGTGCGCATCGTGACCGCGACCGGCTCCGCCTCCTGTTCGGGGCCACCGACGCGGATCTCCATGGGCTCCTCGGTGGCCACGGAATCCGCGCGCTCCGAGCGCACGCCACCGTGCACGGCGACGACGTTCGCGTTCGTGACGTTCCGACGCAGCGGCTGCGCTGGGTCCGTCATGGTCCCATTATCGGGGCACGTGCGGCTAGTGGGAAACGGCGGCGGCGGCGATCTCGGAGACCAACTCCCGGTCCCAGAACCGCGACAGCGCGAATGGCTTGATCAGCTCGGGGACCTGCCCGCTGACGATGAGGTCGGCCATCGTGACCCCGCAGATCGGTGTGGCCTTGAACCCATAGGTTCCCCACCCCGCATCCAGGTAGAACCCCTCGACGGGGGTCTCGCCCATTATCGGCGAATAGTCCGGGGTGACGTCGCACAGCCCGCCCCAGGCCCGCATCATCCTCACTCTGCCGAGGATCGGCACCAGTTCCACCGCGTGGTGGGCCGTGACCTCCAGGAAGTTCAGCGTGGAGCTCTGGCTGTACGAGGTGTAGGGCTCGATCTCCGAGCCGATCAGGACCTCCCCCCGGTCGGTCTGGCTGATGTATATGTGCAGCGTCGCCGAGACCAGGATCACGTGCAGGAAGGGCTTGAGCGGCTCGGTCACGAAGGCCTGCAGCGGATGCGTGACGATGGGCACCCGCACGCCGGCCATCCGCGCGATCTCCGAGGTCCACCCGGCGACCGCGGACAGCACCACCGGCGCCGCGATGTCGCCGCGGTTGGTCCGCACCCCCTTGATCCGGCCGTTCTCGACGTCGATCCCGGTCACCTCGGTGTCCTGGTGGATCTCGATTCCCAGCCGGTCGGCCTGCCTCGCGTATGCCCACACCACCGCGTCGTGGCGTATCACGCCGCCCGGCGGGTGATACAGCGCCCCCATGATGGGGAAGTCGGGCCGGTCCGACAGATCCAGCACCGGGCAGAGCTTCGCGATCTCGTCGGGGTAGATCACGCGGGAGTCCACGCCGAGCAGCCGGTTCACCTCGGCCCGTTCCTGCGCCGTGATCAGCGCGCGCTCGGCGTGGGCCAGCGTGAGGTGTCCCTGCTGGGAGAACAGGAGGTTGTAGTCGAGCTCCTGCGCCAGGTGCTCGTACAGCCGCAGGCTCTCCTTGTAGAAGGCCACGCCTTCAGGGGTGCGGTAGTTGGCTCGGATGATCGTCGTGTTGCGGCCGCTCCCGCCGGCGCCGATGTAGTTCTTCTCCAGGACGGCGACGTTCCGAACGCCCCGCTTCGCCAGCTCGTACGCAACGGCCAGGCCGTGGGCGCCGCCGCCGACGATGACCACGTCGTAGGCCTTCTTCAGATCGTGGCGACGCCACATCTTCCAGGGCTTGAAGTAGCGGATCGGGTGCATCAGGACCACCCCTCCGCGCGCAGGGCGTCCCATCCGATCGGTCCGCCGCCCAATCGCCGAGCCACGTCGAGGATCGCGCCCCACGCGAATCGACCGAAGGAGCTGTCCACGTAGGCCTCCAGCACGGGGAACGCGAGGTCGCGGCGGATCACCGCAGCCCGGACCTCCGCGATGGGTGCCCCGGTGGCTTGCCCCGGGGCCAGCGTCGACGGATCCCAGCCGGTGAGCCGGGCCAGGAGGTCCCCTAACCCCGCGCCCGCGAGGGCGAACCCCACGTACTGATGGGTCACGTCGGTGACCATGGCCCCGCTCCCCGCGCGGGCCTCGAGCTCACGGACCCGGCTCCCGACGGGTCCGGGCGGGGCGAAGATCAGCGCCCAGTCATCCGCGATCCGAGCGACCAGGTCGCCGTCGCCGCCCACGGGCAGGGCGGCGTCGATGCGACCTCGGGCGTCGATCTTCCCCCTCGCTGTGATATCGGCGACGGCGACCGACTCGCGGAGCAGCGAGCGTTCGCCCTCGGTGTCGCCGTACGAGGCGGGTAGCTCCCACCCAGCCTCCAACGAGAACTTCGCGCCAAGCTCAGCGTGCAGCCGGGTCGCGGGCGAGCGCATCACCGGGTCCGCCGACGGCCGGCTGGGCGTCGGGATGGCCTCGGTGACGGTGGACTCGGTCATGAGCGGAGCCTCGTGCCCTCGGGGTCGTAGAAGGGCTTCAGGGCGACCGTCGCGTGGATGGTCACCGTGCCGAACTGGATGTCGAAGTGGGTTCCCTCCTGAGCCCAACCCGCGGGCACCCAGGCCAGGCCCACCGTCTTCCCCGTCGTGGCGCTGCGGCGGGCCGAGGTCACGCGGCCGACCCAAACCCCCTCGTGGACGACCGATGAGCCCTCGGGCGGGACGATCGATGGGTCGGCGGTCCAGCCAACCAGGCGCTCGGCCGGGCCCGCCGCCTCCAGATCGATCAGCGCCCGTTTGCCCAGGAAGTCCGGCTTGTCGAGCTTGACCATCCAACCCAGGCCGGCCTCGTAGGGATCTGACTCGGCGTCCGTGTCCTGGCCCACCAGGACGTGCTGCTTCTCGAGGCGGAGGATCCGCTGGGCCTCCAGGCCGAACGGCTCGATCCCGAACTCCTCGCCCGCCTCCATGGTTGCGTCCCAAACGTGCTCCCCGTACATGCTCGGGAAATGGATCTCGTACGACAGCTCCCCCACGAACCCGATACGCAGCACCAGGGAGGGCACGCCTGCGACGTCCATCGGCACGCACCCCATGTAGGGGACCGCCTCTTTCGACACGTCGGCGTCGGTCAGCTTCTCCATCACCTTCCGCGAGTCAGGCCCTCCCAGGTTGACCGCGGCGTAGGCGGCGGTCACGTTCAGGACCCGGAGGTCCAGACCCCAGTCGGCCAGCCACCAGGTCATCCACCGCTCGAGCGCCGCCGTGTTGCCGGTGGTGACGGTCACGAAGAACTCGTCTTCCGTCAGGCGGCACACCGTCCCGTCGTCCAGGATGACGCCCTCGTCGTTCAGCATCGCCCCGTACCTGACCCGGCCGATCTTCATGTCGCCGAACCTATTGGGGTACAGCCGTTCCAGGAGATCGCTTGCCTGCGGTCCCTTCACCCGGAACTTCCCCAGGGTCGAGACATCGATCAGACCAACCCGCTGCCGGACCGCTTCGACCTCCCGCCCCGGGGTCGAGTAGTGGTGCGGCCGGCGCCAGTCCGCCGCCCACATGAACTCGGCCCCCGCGTCGACGTGCACGTCGTGCATCGTCGTTTCCTTGCGAGGCGAGCGCCGCTCCCCGGCGAGGGTGCCGAGCTCGACAGGGGTCCACGGCGGCCGGGCGGTGGTGGGCCTGGTCTCGGCGAGGGTGTGGCCCGTGGCCTTCCCGCACAGGCGCTGAGACGCCAACATGCATCCCTTCCCTTGGCACGGGCCCATCGTGATCGTCGTGTATCGCTTGAGGAGCTCCATCGAGTCGAAGCCTTCCTCCACCGCGAACTTCAGCTCCTTGTTCGTGACGTCCATGCACAGGCAGGCGAACTGCTTGCCCTTGCCGAGCCCGGTCTCGGGCGGAAGCACGACGGGATCTCCGTCGGCGGCGGCCTGGAGTCGCAGCAGACCGACGCGCTCCGAGGCCGCGGCGGACCCGTGCCCCACCGCCGCGGCGGCTTCCAGCCCGGCCAGCCGGCCTTGCGTGATGGCTCCGTCGGTCGTCCGCGAGCCCGCCACGGCACCTGCGGCGTGGACCGTCGGAGGCAGATCCACAGGCAGGAACGCCTGGGCGTGGTCGTCGAACTCGACCTTGGCCCCGGTCATCGAGAGAAGGTTGGTCGACGGCACCGCGAAACCGGCCAGCACGACGAGATCGCACGGGATCTTCCGCCCGCCCGACGCGCCCGGGGGCCCGACCTCCACGGCCCTCACCCGACGCCGCCCGTGAGCCCGGAGGATGGTCGCGCCAAGGACCGGAGCCAGGCCGGCCATGGTCGGCGTCGGCCCGACCTCGCCACGCAGGTCCACCACCCGGACCGACGCGCCCGCTCGCTGGAGCGACTCAGCGGTGCCGTACCCGCCGTCGCTCGCCGTCAGCACGACCGCCTTCCGCCCGGGCAGCACCCGGAACCGGTTCACGAGGAGGTCGACGGCCGACGACAGCATGATCCCGGGCAGGTCGTTGTCCGGGAACACCGCCGGCTGCTCGATCGCACCGGTGGCGAACACGACGTGCCGGGCCCGGATCCTGTACAGGGCGTCGGGGTTCCACCCGGCGACGATCGGCCCGTCGAAGACGCCGAAGGCCGCGGTGCCGGAGAGCAGCTTCACGCCGACGTCGGTCGCGGCGGAGACCAACCCCGCTGCCCGGACTCGGCCGCCGGGCTCACCCAGGAGGTGCCCCCCGGCCTCGCGGCGCTGCTCGAGCAGAACTACGTTCGCTCCGGCGGAGGCCGCCTCGGTCGCCGCCGCGAGGCCGGCGGGTCCGCCACCGACCACCAGCACGTCCGCGTGAAGGCTGATCCGTTCCCGGGTCCGGTGATCCTCCTCCTCGGGGGCGAAGCCCAAGCCGGCCTTCGAGCGGATCAGGGGCTCCACGGCATGCCACGCCCACCGGGGCCGGTGGAAGACCTTGTAGTAGAAGCCCGGCGGCATCATGAACGACCAGAAGTTCAGCCACCCGTGGATGTCGGCGCCGACCGACGGCCAGGCGTTCTGCCGCACGACCTTCATGGCCCCCCTGACCGGCTCGGTGCAGGCCCGCACGTTGGGGATGCCGTCCACCGTGACCAGGCAGTTCGGACAGTTCCCGGTCATGCACTGCAAGCCTCTCGGGCGGTGGTACTTGAACGAGCGGCCGGTGATCGTGATGCCCCCGACGGCCATGGCCGAGCCGACCGTGTCCCCCTCGAAGCAGTGGATCAGCTTCGAATCGACCTCGATCGTGACCGGCCGATCCCGCAGGATGGCCTCGTCCGGCCCCTCCGGCAGGCGGCGGGCGCTCACGCCGTCCGCCCCCGCTCGTGCGGCCAGAACGTCCGTTCGATCTGGTTCGTCATCGTGTTCCGCTCCGCGAGGAACCACTTCCGGCAGCCGTCTCGGTGCAGCCACCATTCGATCTGCCGACCCATCACGTTGTCGCGGAAGAACAGGTACCCGGCCAGCTCCTGCTCGCTGGCCTCGGGACCGGCCCGGCGGGTGGTCTCACCGCCGAAGCTGAACTCCAGGGCCTCGCGGGGCCCGCAGTTCGGGCAGGCGATCACGAACGTCACTCGTGCCGCTCCGACCCGCCACCCATTATCTGCGCGACCCGCTCCGCGATGGCGTCCGCCGAGAACGCGGTCTTGGTGCCGGCCAGCGGGATGCCGGTGATGGCCGATGACTCCAGGGTCAATGCTCGCATGTCCTCGGCCTCCAGGTCGTGGACATCCTTCTTCCCGCAGGCCCGGGCCATCATCTGCATCTCCATGGTCATCGACGTGATGAAGTTGAAGACGCGATCCGCGGCCTCGTCGACGTCCAGCCGCTTCATCAGCTCCGGATCCTGGGTGGTGATGCCGACCGGGCAGCGGCCCGTGTGGCAGTGGTGGCAGAAGCCGGGCTTGACGCCGAGCTTGTCGTAGTCCTCCTCGTACAGCGGCGCGTTGCAGTTGAGCGCGATCAGCGCCGCGGTGCCGATCGACACGGCGTCGGCACCAAGCGCCAGGGCCTTGGCCGCATCGACGCCGTTCCTGATGCCACCGGAGATCACGAGCTGGACCTCGCCCAGGGCCCGCTCCTCCTCCAGGGCGCGTACCGCCTCGACCAGTCCACTCATCGTGGGCACGCCGGTGTGGTCCAGCAGCACCTCGGGGGACGCGCCGGTCCCGCCCTCCAGGCCGTCGAGCACGATGACGTCCGCGCCGGCCTTCACCGCGAGCTTCACGTCGTCCTCGACTCGGCTGGCCCCGATCTTGACGTAGACCGGGACCTGCCAGTCGGTGGCCTCGCGGAGCTCCTCCATCTTGATCTGCAGGTCGTCCGGTCCGATGAAGTCGGGGTGCCGGACCGGCGAGCGCTGGTCCACCCCCACCGGCAGGGTCCGCTGTTCGGCGATCACCTCGTTGACCTTCGAACCGAGCAGCACGCCGCCCGTGCCCGGCTTCGCGCCCTGGCCGATCACGACCTCGATCGCCTGCGCCAGCTTCAGGTGGTCCGGGTTGAAGCCGTATCGGCTGGGCAGCACCTGGTAGACCATGAGGTCTACCTCTTCGCGCTCCTCCTGGCACATCCCACCGTCGCCGGTAGTCGTGGAGATGCCGAGGCGCTTCGCCGCGCGCCCCAGAGCCCGCTTGGCCGACGCGGAAAGTGCGCCGTACGACATCCCGGCGATCGTGATCGGCCGGTCCAGGACGACGGGGTTCGCGCCGTGCTTCGTGCCGAGCACCGTCCTCGTCTCGCACTTCTCCCGGTAGCCTTCCAGCGGCACCCGGGACATCGTGCAGGGCACGAACACGAGGTCCTCGAAGCTCGGGACCTTGCGGTGCGTGGAGAAGCCTTGCATCCGGTACCGGCCGAGCTGGGCCTTTAGCTGGATGTCCTCGATGACGGCGCGGCTCCAGACGTGCGACTCGCGCAGGATCTGAAGGCTCTCGCCGTGGCCGTTCC
>JAHEXX010000062.1 GCA_023251895.1 bacterium | reverse complement strand
TTGTCGGCCAGGTCGAATCGCTCCAACAGCTCCGTCGCTCTCGCCTCGGCGTCGGCTTTCGGCATCTTCAACGCCTTGATGGGGGCGAGCGTGACGTTCTGCAGCACGCTCATGTGGGGGAACAGGTTGAACGACTGGAACACGATGCCGATGTGCCGGCGGATCCGGTTCACGTCCACGCCCTCGGCCGTGATCTCCTCTCCCTCCACCACGATCCTGCCTGCGTCGACCGGCTCCAGCAGGTTCACGCAGCGCAGCAGGGTGGACTTGCCGGAGCCCGATGCTCCGATCAGGCAGATCACCTCGTGCTCCGCGACCGAAAGGTCGATCCCCCGGAGCACGTGGTTGCCGTCGAAGGACTTGTGGACCCGCTCCATCCGGACCGCCTCGGCGTTCCCGTTCACCGGACCCCCCCGGCGGCCCGGCGTTTGCGGTCCCGCTCGATCAGGTGATCGGTGAACCGGGCCAGCGGGATCGTGACCAGGATGAACAAGAACGCCGCCACGACGAAGCTCGAGTAGTTGAAGCGATAGGAGGAGTAGATCTGCGCCGCCCGGGCAGCCTCGATCGAGCCCAATACGGCCAGAAGGGCCGTGTCCTTCTGGAGGCTCACGAAGTCGTTCAGGAGCGGCGGGATGACCCGTCGGATCGCCTGCGGCAGCACGACGTACCCCAGGGACTGCCACCGGGACAGTCCCAGGGACCGGGCCGCCGCGGCCTGGCTCGCGTGCACCGACTCGATGCCGGCCCGGTACACCTCTGAGACGTACGCCGAGTAGGAGAGGACCAGGGCCGCCGTCCCGTACACCACCCGAGACTGGCTCGACAGGCCCTGGATGCCGAGGGCCGGGATCCCGAACCCGAAGAGGTAGATCACCAAGAGCAGTGGGGTCCCCCGGAACAGGTCGGTGTACACGATGGCGACCATCCGGAACGGGAAGAACACCGGGCCGGGGATCTGGCGAACCACGGCGACGACGAGGGCGAGGATCAGGATCAGGACCTCGGCGACCAGGAACACTTCGACGTTCAGCAGGAACGATCGCCCGACCCCCGGGAGCCCCTCTTCGGGCACGCCGAAGAAGGCGGCTTTCATGTCGGGGAAACTGAAAAACCCCTCCCGGACGGCCTTGAACCCCGGGGCCAGCACCACGACGAGCGCAAGGATCCCGAAGAAGATCAGGGTGCTGGCTGTGGACACCAGGAAGGCTCGGTTCCCGAGCAGATGCGAACCCCGCGCCGGGGTGGGCGGGGGCTCGAGTAGCGGTTGGACGTCGGCCCTCGGCCCCGTCATGTCCGGTTGGACCCCGGGGCTATTGGATGACCGGCACGCCCAGGTAGTTCGCGAGCCACTTGTCCTGGAGCGCCTTCAGGGTTCCGTCTGCCTTCATCTCGTCCAGCGCCTTGTTCACGCAGGCGACCAGGGTGTTCCCTTGTTCGAAGAGCATGCCGAGATGCCCCGTGCTGGCGAACTTGCCGACCAGCGCGGACCCCTTGGTGCCGTATTTGGAGTCTGTGGCCTCGAAGTACGCCGTCGGCAGGTCCAGGATGAGCCCGTCCACATTCCCGTTCTTGAGTTCGACCTTCGCGTCGCTCGTGGTGTCGTACACCGTGGCCTGCTGCGTCGGCTGGATCACCGTGTTGATGAAGGTCAGGCTGGTCGTGCCGGTCTGCGCGCCGAACGTGGAGTCCTTGAGCTCGGCCAAGGTCGTGGCGTGCTCGATCGGCGACCCCTTCATCACCAGCAACGCCTGGGGGAGGTCGTAGTAGCCGTCGCTGAAGTCCACGGCCTGCTCCCGCTCGGGCGTGACCTCGATGTTGTTGATGTCGAAGTCGAAGTCCTTGGGGCCTGGGGCGTACG
Organism: bacterium; assembly: GCA_023251895.1. Classification (GTDB taxonomy): domain Bacteria; phylum Actinomycetota; class UBA4738; order UBA4738; family HRBIN12; genus JAHEXX01. Next base: position 13,331 of record JAHEXX010000062.1, on the reverse strand, counting down.
AGTTGTTGAAGGGTACGACGACCCACTTGACCTGGTCCGGAGTGAAGCCCATCCGCTGCGCCACCTGGTAGGCCAGGGCGCCCTCGAATCCCTTCCCGTTGGTGGGATCGTTGTTGATGATCCACGGAGGGAACGAGGGGTTGTCGGTCCCGACCGTCAGCTGGCCGGGGGTCTTGAGCGGTGCGGTCTTGGCGCAGTCGGCCGCCGTGGCCGCGGGGGAAGCGGGCGACGAGGGTGTCTCGGCCGCCTTCTGGGCACAGGCCGAGAGCAGCAACCCGAACGCCGCAACGATGATCAGCAGCTTGCGCATCGTGTTCCCCCTCGTGGTCGAGCCCGGAGGGCTTCCCGGCCCTCCGTCGCGGAGCCTAGCACACGCCCTTTCGTACGAGACCGGCCGCTGCCGCGGCCTTACTTGCGAGGCTCCCACGAGAAGAACCGGGCCGCCAGCAGGAGCCCGCCCAACCCCCACGCGGCGAGCACCACGAGGTCGCTCCACTTGAACGGGGTTCCCAGGAAGGCCGCTTGCATCGCCACGGTGAAGTGCCGGACCGGGAACACCTTCCCCACGAAGTCCACCCACGCGGCGGGGTGCTTCCCGAGCGGGATGAACACCTCCGACAGGAACAGCAGGGGCAGGATCGAGAAGTTGACGATGGCGGGCGCCGCGTCGGCGTTCGGGACGATGGCCGTGATGGCCAGAGCAAGGCCGGCGAAGCCGGCCGCCCCGACCAGCAGCGTGACCGCGAACCGGGCCAGCGTCGCCCCCGTCGGGATCGACGCGTCGTACGCGACCCGGCCGAAGGCGGCACAGATCACGACCAACAGGACGCCCACCAGGGTGGCGTGGATCACCCGTCCGGTGAGGTAGGCGCCGCTCGGCAGGGGCGTTCCCCGGATCCGCTTGAGGATCCCCGCGTCCCGCTGGAACGTCACGCTGATGGCCAGGTTCGTGTAGCAAGCCGTGATGATCGAGAAGGCGGCCATCGAGGCCACGTAGAAGGTGGACTGCGGCACCAGGAGGTTCGTGCCCGGGATCTGGGTTTCGCCGTTCCCCAGGATCGTCGTGAAGATCAGCAGGAACATCAGCGGGAACGCGAACGTGAACCCCGCCGCCGCTGGGTTCCGCCAGAACGCCTTGTTCGTGAACCGGACCTGGCGCAGGGCGAGGCGGGCCACGCTCATTCCGAACCCTCCTCTCCCCCCGTGAGCTCGATATAGACGTCCTCGAGCGTGGGGCGCGTGACGTCGAGGGCCTCGAACGCGATCCGGCGGTCGAGGGCCCAGCCGGTGAGGTCGTGCAGGGTCTTCGTCGGGTCTTCGGCGCGCATCTCATACGAACCGTCCCCGACGGGCGCCTGCCCCCACTCCGGTAGGGAAGGCGCCCCCGCGGGCAGCCGGTAGCGGATCCGCGCGAGCATCCTGTCCCGGCCGGCGAGGGTGTCCGGGGGTCCCTCGGCCACGATCTCGCCCTTCGAGATGACCGCGACCCGGTTCGCGAGGTATTGCGCCTCGTCCATGAAGTGCGTCGTGAGGAACACCGTCTTGCCGATCGCCGTGAGGTTCCGGACGATCTCCCACGCGTTGCGGCGGGCGCTGGGGTCAAAGCCGGTGGTCGGCTCGTCGAGGAAGAGCAACGCTGGGTCGCCGGCAAGCGCGATGGCGACGTCGAGGCGCCGTTGCTGCCCCCCGGAGAGCTTCGACACCTTGGTGTCCCGCTTCTCGGCCAGCCCGACCAGCTCGATGACCCCGTCCGCAGGCCGCGGCTTCGCGTAGTACCCGCTGTACATCTCGATCGTTTCGCGAACCGTGAGGTAGGGGTCGACCCCGGTGGATTGCAAGACGATGCCGAACCGGCGCCGCAGATCGAGGGCGTGCTTCGCGGGATCGTGGCCCAGGACGCCGACCTCGCCGGCCGTTCGGGAGCGGTAGCCCTCCAGGATCTCGACCGTCGTGGTCTTCCCGGCGCCGTTCGGGCCCAGGAGCGCGAAGACCTCCCCCTGGTCCACGTGGAGGTCGATCCCCTTCACGGCCTCGACGTCTCCGTAGGACTTGCGGAGGCCCTTGACCTCGATCGCCCGTTCGCCCATCGACCGGAACCCTATGAACGGGTGCCGCGAACGACAACCCGTTCAGACGGGGTGGCCAAGTCGCTTGTCCACGACGTTCAGCAGCGGCTCCCCCACCACGTACCGGCGGAGGTTCTCGGCGAACAACTCGACGATCCGCTCCTGCCATCCGAACACGTCGCCCGACATGTGGGGCGACACGATGACGCCCTCCAGTTCCCACAGCGGACTGTCCGGCGGCAGCGGCTCTTCCTCGAACACGTCCAGGGCCGCCCCCCCGATCTCGGCCATCCGCACCGCATCGGCCAGGGCCGCTTCGTCCACCGTGCCCCCGCGACCGATGTTGATGAACCGGGCCGTCCCCTTCATCGCGGCGAAGGCGCGCGCGTCGAACAGATGGTGGGTCCCGTCCGTGAGCGGCAGTGCGTCCACGACGTAGTCGGCCTCGGCCAGCGCAGCGTGGAGCGAGTCGCTACCGATGATCTCGTCGAACACGTCGTCGCCGGGGCGGGCCGCGCGGCCCACCGCGGCCACGCGCATCGAAAGCCCCCGCGCGGCCCGCCCGATGGCCCGCCCGATGGGGCCCGGGCCCACCACCAGGAGCCGCTTGCCGGCCACCGGCTCGGTCTCCCGGTAGCGCCACACGCGGTCCGGTTGATCGGCGAACACCTGCGGGAAACCCTTGGCGAACGCCACGATCAGCCCCAGGACGTACTCGGCGATGGGCTGGTCGAACACACCTCGCGCGTTCGTCAGCATCACATCGCTCTCGACCAGTTCCGGGAACAGCACCGAGTTCACCCCCGCCGACGCCGACTGGATCCATCGGAGCTTGTCCGCCTTGGGCCAGACCGGCTCCAAGACCCCCGGCCGCGGGTGCCAGAAGAACAGCACGTCCGCCTGCCCGATCCGCTCCGCCAGGTCCTCCGGCGTCGCTGCATAGACCACGTCCGCCAGGGCCCCCACCCCTTCGATCCCCGGAGGCGGGTCGGATTCCACGGTCCCCAGGACCAGGACCCCGGGCCTCACAGCGGGCGCCGTCCCGCGAACCCGGCGTCCGGAGGGTGCCAGTGGGACACCCGTTCCTCCCCCAACCGCCAGCACAGGAACGCCGGCTGCCCGTCCACCTCGCCCGGGAAGTCGATCAGCCCGATCTCGGGATCCCGGAGCAGGATGTCCTGCTCGGCGAGGAAGGTCACGTCGCGTCTGAGCGCGGCGAGGGCCTCCCAGTAGTCCTTCCCGGCCTGCCCCCCGCCGTCCACGGCCACGGCCTCCCGGATCCTTTCCCCGGCCTTCAACACCACCCGCCGGGACACCCGGATCCGCTCCAAGCGCCCTCGGAGGTCGGGCAGGACCGCGTTCGCCTCCTCCACCGTGTACACGCGTTCCTCGCCCATCTACATCCCGATGGCGGCGGGGAGGTCCGCCATGCTGGTGATCCGCACGCCGGGGGCCCCTGGGTGCCGGTTCCGCCGGTCGATCAGCACCGGGAACATCCCCACCGCCGCCGCCGGGTCGACGTCGAACATCGGGTTGTCGCCCACGTACACGGTCTCCTCCGCCGTGACCCCGGCGCGCTCCAGGGCCAGCGAGAAGATCCGGGGGTCGGGCTTCTCGATGCCCTCGATCCCCGAGATGACCCGAACGTCGAAGTACCGCGTCACGTCCAGTTCCTCCAGGAGATGCTCGAGCCATTCCTCGAAGTTCGAGACGACGCCGAGCTTCAACCCCGCCGCGTGGAGCACCTCCAGCACCGGCGGCACGTCCTGGAACAGACGGTAGTTCGCGCGGTCCGTGAACTCCCTGTACAGGGCTTCGGGGAGGCCGTCGTCGGTGGGCAGGCTGAGGAGCGTCAGGAAACGGTGGTACACCGAGCGCCAGAACGCCTCGGATCTCTCCCGCGAGGTCGTCCACAGTTCGTTGTCCCGGGCCGCCTCGGCGAACCGGTCGAACACGATGCGCCCTCGCTCGACCACATCGGCCGATTCCACCTCGTATCCGTGCCGCCGCACGATCTCGGCGAACATCTCGGGGAACGAGGGGTGGGGATGGACCAGCGTCTCGCCGGCGTCGAAGAACACCGCCCGGAACTTCACGGCCCGATGATAGCCGGGCGCTCGGTCAGGGCCGCCCGGCCCGCCGCCGCAGCTCCTCCCACAGCTCCTCGACCCGAGCCTCCAGGGCCCCCACGGTCCCATCGTTGTCGACCAGGATGTCGGCCACCGTCCCCCGTTCCTCCGCCGAGGCTTGCGCCGCGATCCGGGCGCGAGCTTCCTCCTCGGTCATCGCACGGGCTGCCATCACCCGGGCCACCTGGTCCTCCACGGGCGCCGCCACCACCACGACGACATCGCAGGCCCGGTGGAACCCGGACTCCACGATCAGGGGCGCGTCGTACACGACGATCCGGTCGGTGTTGCGGTAGGGCTGGATCCCCTCGACCAACAGCCGCGCCACCTCAGGATGCACGATGGCCTCCAGGTCGCGGCGGGCCATGGGGTCCGCGAACACGACGTCGGCCAGTGCCCGGCGGTCGACGGTTCCGTCGGCACGCAGGATGCCGTCCCCGAAGTGCTCGACGACCAGCGCGTGTCCTGGGGTGCCCGGCGCCACGGCCTCGCGAGCCAAGATGTCGGCATCGAACACCGCGGCCCCGCGTGCCTCGAGCATGCGCGCGACGGTCGACTTGCCCGAGCCGAGCCCGCCGGTCAGGCCGACCAAGAGCATGGGGGAACTACTCCGTGCGGCCCTCGCGCCGCTTCAGGTCCTCCAGGATGGATTCGAGCGAGACCTCAGCCTCCTCCGCCTCTGGCGCGGCCTCGGGCTCTGGAGTCGCAGCGGCCTCCTCGGGGGCCTCCTCGACCTCGGGGGCCTCCTCGACCTCGGGGGCCTCCTCGACCTCGGGGGCCTCCTCGACCTCGGGGGCCTCCTCGACCTCGGGGGCCTCCTCGACCTCGGGGGCCTCCTCGACCTCAACCTCGACCTCCGGGGTCACCTCGACCTCAACTTCGACCTCCGGGGCCACCTCGACCTCCGGGGCCACCTCGACTTCAACCTCGGCCACGACCTCCTCGACGAGGCCCTCTTCCGCTGCAGCCGCTCCGGGGATCTCTTCCTGGATCTCGGTCTCCGTGACGGGCGTGGGGAGGGCGCCCCCGACTTGACGCATCGACAGGCTGATGCGCCGGCGCGGCACGTCGACGTCGATGACCTTCACCCGGACCTCCTCGCCGACCGACAGGACCTGCTCCGGGGACTCCACGTGCTGATCCGACAGCTCGGAGATGTGAACCAGACCCTCGATACCCTGAGCCACGCGCACGAAGGCCCCGAACGGCACGAGCTTGGTGACCTGGCCGTCGATGATCTCGCCGGCCTGGTACTTCCGCTCGAACTCCTTCCAGGGATCCTCCTGGGTGGCTTTCAGGGACAGCGACACCCGTTCCCGCTCCAGGTCGACGTCGAGGACCTCGACGTCGACCTCCTGGCCGACGCTCGCGACCTCGCTGGGATGATCGACGTGCTTCCACGAGAGCTCCGACACGTGGACCAGGCCGTCCACCCCGCCGAGGTCGACGAACGCGCCGAAGTTCACGATCGAGGACACGGTTCCCTTGCGGCGCTCGCCCTTCTGGAGGTTCTCCAGGAACTTCTTGCGACCCTCGCTCTGCGACTCCTCCAGGAACGCCCGGCGCGAGAGCACGACGTTGTTCCGGTTGCGGTCGAGCTCGATGATCTTGCACTCGAGCTCCTGCCCCACGAACGGATGCAGGTCGCGGACCCGCCGCAGGTCCACCAGCGAAGCCGGCAGGAACCCGCGGAGGCCGATGTCCAGGATCAATCCGCCCTTCACAACCTCGATGACGGGTCCGGTGATGGTGCTGCCGGAGTGCATGACCTCCTCGATGCGACCCCAAGCGCGCTCGTATTGGGCCCGCTTCTTGGAAAGGATCAGTCGGCCCTCCTTGTCCTCCTTCTGGAGCACGAGGGCCTCGATCTTGTCGCCGACCTGAACCACCTGCGAGGGGTCGACGTCGTGGCGGATCGATAGTTCCTTGGAGGGGATGACCCCCTCCGACTTGTATCCGATATCCAGCAGCACCTCGTCGCGGTCGATCTTGACGACCGTGCCCTCGACGATGTCTCCATCGTTGAAGTCCCGGAGGCTCTCCTCCATGGCCTGTATGAGCTCCTCCGGCGTGAGGTCCGGCTGGGCCGTCCTGTCCTCGATCTCGATGTCCGATCAGCTCCTTCCCGCGCGCGCGGAGCTCCCACCGTCGCTTGGGAGGGCGGTGCAGAACGCCTCGCGGCCCGGCAATGGTAGTCGGGCGCAGAAAAGCACGTCAACGACCGAATGCCCAGGTCAGGTCGAGCAAACACGTATCGCGTCCCAGCGACGTGGACTGACCCCGTCCCGCCTACGCCTCGACCAGCCCGAGTTCCTCCAGGACTCCGACCGGCAGCACGTGGCAATAGGGCTCGTGGCCCACGCGTTCGTAGTACCGCTGGTGGTACCCCTCGGCCGGGTAGAAGGCCACGAGGTCCCGGATCTCAGTAGCGATCGGCCGGTCGAAGCGCGCCTGGGCCTTCGCCTTAGAGGCCTCCGCCGCGGTCCGCTGCTCCGGCGAGTGGGCGAGGATGATGCTTCGGTACTGGGTCCCGTGGTCGGGACCCTGGCGGTTCTCCTGGGTCGGATCGTGCATCGCCCAGAAGACCTCCAGCAGCTGCTCGTACGTGACGACGTCCGGATCGAACGTCACCTGCACGACCTCGGCGTGTCCCGTGGTGTCGGTACACACGAGCTCGTAGCTCGGGTCCGCAACCATGCCGCCGCCGTAGCCGGAAACGGCGTCGAGCACGCCCGGAACCCGCCGGAAGACCCACTCAACGCCCCAGAAGCACCCAGCTCCGAACGTCGCCTGTTCCGTCGACATCTCCGCTCCTTCGTCACTAACGGTCCATGGTCTCACCGAGACATACGAAGGTGCACGCTTTCTCAACCAGCGGCCGTAAGGAGAACCTGCTCGTCGGCGTCCGCACCCAGGGACGGGCCCGCGCGGTAGCCGGTTCCGTCGGGCCGGAACCACCGAACCGTTCCGTCGGGGTCACGCTTCACCGACCACCCGTGCTCGTGCACGAGCCGGTGGTGGAACGAGCAGATCAGGACCAGGTTGTCGAGATCGGTTCGGCCCCCGTGCCGCCACCAAACCACGTGGTGGGCCTGGGTGAAGCGCCTGGCGCCGCACCCGGGGAACCGGCACTCGCGGTCGCGGTAGCGGAGCTGGCGGACCATCCACGCCGTGGGCTCGCGAGACATCCGGCCGACGCCGAGTACGTTGCCGGCCGTATCCTCCACCACGGTCTGCACCCTGGCGTTGCACAGCAGGCGGCGGACCGTCTCGGGGTGGATCACCGGGCCGCCCTCGATCTCGCAGCCGGCGGAACTGCTCTCCAGGCCGTCCAGCCGCGCGTGGACGACCACCGTGGCGCGATCGGGGTCAGGGTCGGCGGCTATCTTCGCAGAGCACAGCGCCACCAGGGCATCCGCGCGGCGAGCCCACACGAAGCAGGCGTCGTGCTCACCCGGCATGGCGGGGACCTGCTCGGCCAGTCGCTCGAGCGCGCTGGCCACCACCGCACCTTGGGCCGCCGGCAGCTCGGCCTCCAGGCCGAACCGCCGCCCCTCGTCGAAGTACCACCACGAGACGTGCCGGGCCTTGTCTGCCTCACGCTCGTCTTGGACCTGGGCCCGAACCTCGAGGTCTCCCCGGCGGCGGATCGCTGCGACCGAGACCCTCTTTGCCCAGCTGATCAGGCCCGCCTCGGTCTTGGCGGAGGCGAAACGGGTGAGCTCCACGACCTTGTCGATGCCCACCTCGCCACGGGCGAACGCGTTCGAGATCCGAGGGAGGCTCTCGAGCGCGTGGGCGGCCGCGATCCACCGATGTGCCTTCCAGCCCGAGATGCCGTATCGCATGGAGACCCAGTGGGCCGCATCCCGCGCCCCCGAGTCCCGCCAGGCCTCGCGGCGGTCCACCTCGGCGATCAGTGACAACAACTCGCGCTGGACACCAGAGACTCTCGCGTGCGCGGAATCGGTCGCAGCCACCAATTGCTGGCCGCAGTTCACTTCGTTCCTGCCCACGCTCGCACCAACCGATCCGGGGGAGGAACGTCCCCACCTTACCGAACATACGTTCGATTGTCAAGCGGAACGGATGCCTTTCTTGGGCGATCCGGCGCTCTCAGGCCGACAGGCTTTCAGCTCCATCGGTGTCGAAGTGCCAGGACTCGGAGCAGATCGGATCGACCAGGTCTCCTAGTGGCCCTCGGGGGCGGCCTCTGCCCAGTTCGAGCCCCACCCAACGTCGGCTCGAAGAGGCACGGAGAGGGCGGCCGCGTGCTCCATCCGGTCGCGGACGAGGTCGGCGGCCTTCTCCACTTCGTCCTCGGCGACCTCGAATACCAGCTCGTCGTGGACCGTGAGCAGCATGTGGCAGTCCAGCCCCGACTCCGCGAGCGCGGCGTCCACGGAGATCATGGCCAGCTTGAACACGTCGCTGGCGCTGCCCTGGATGGGCGCGTTCAACGCCTGGCGCCGGCCCAGGTCGCGGACCCGGGGATTCGCCGCCTGGAGCTCCGGGATGTACCGACGCCGGCCCAGCATCGTCTCGGTGAACCCGTCGGCCGCCGCGCGCCCCACCTGCTTGTCCAGGTACTCCCGGATGCTCGGGAAGCTCGCGAAGTACGCGTCCATGATCTCCTGAGCCTCGTCCGGCGAGATGTCCAGCCGCGAGGCCAGGCCGAAGGCGTTCATCCCGTAGGCCAGGCCGTAGTTCACCATCTTGGCCCGGCTCCGAAGCGCCGGGTCGACCCGGTCCTCCGGCATCCCGAACACGCGCGCGGCGGTGGCCGTGTGGACGTCGGAATCCGACGCGAACGCGCTTCTCAGGCCCTCGTCGCCGGACAGATGGGCCAGGATCCGCAGCTCGATCTGCGAGTAGTCCGCACACAACAGGACCTGGTCGGACGAGCCGGGGATGAACGCCCGGCGGATCTGCCGTCCCAGCTCGCTCCGGACCGGGATGTTCTGGAGGTTGGGGTCCGACGACGAGAGTCGCCCGGTCGCTGCACCGGTCTGGTTGAACGACGTGTGGACGCGACCGTCGCGAGGGTCGACCTCGCGCGGCAGCGCCTCGAGGTAGGTCGAGTTCAGCTTGTCCAGCTCCCGCCACGACAGCAGCGCGTCGACGATGGGGTGTTGGTCGCGCAGCTTCTCCAGCACCGACGCGTCGGTCGAGAGCCGGCCCTTGGGCGTTCGCTTGCCCGGCGACAGGCGCAGCTTCTCATACAGGATGGTCCGGAGCTGCGGCGGCGAGTTCAGATTGAACTCCTCGCCCGCGTGCCGGTAGATGTCCGCCCTGAGCGTCGCCATCCGGTCGCGCACTCCCTCGGCCATCTCGTCCAGGTACCCCACATCCAGCTTGACGCCGCGAGTCTCCATCCGCGCCAGCACCGCGGAGAGGGGAAGCTCCACCTCGTCGAGCAGACGCCGCAGCCCGGCCCGGTCCAGCAGGCGCTGCAGCTCGGGAGCCAGGAGCGCCACGGCCGCCGCCTCCGCGGCGATCGCCCGCCAGGAGTCCTCGGCGAACAGCTGTCCTTCCCGCTCCTCGCCCATCGCGCCGACGACGTCGGTCCCCAGGTACTGCTGGCAGAGCGCACCCAGCTCGTAGTCGGTCGTTGCCGGGTTCAGCAGATAGACGGCCAGCATGGTGTCGAGAACGACCCCGGTCACCGTCGCCCCGGCCCACATGGCCGCGACCTGCATGCCCTTGGCGTCGTGGCCCCACTTCGGGGCGCCCGCATCGGCCAGGTACCCGGCGATCGGTTTCACGTCCTTCAGCGCCGCGTAGGCGCCCTGGCCTCCACCCGCCGAGACCGCGATGCCTTGGACCCGCTTGCCCGCCACGTCGAACCGAAGTCCCTTCGGGCCGGCCGCGGCCAGGATCTTCGTCAGCTCGCTCTGCGAGACCTGCCGCAGATCGAGCTCCGCCACATCGACCGCGGCCTTCGTCCCGTGGCCGATCTCCTCCAGCCGCTCGAGCAGCGTCCGGAACTCGAGCGAGGTGAAGAGTTGCCGCACCGCCTCGACGTCCCACTCCCCCATCACGCAGTCCTCCGGGGTGACGTCGAGGTCGAGGTCGGTCTCCAGCTGTGCCAGGTCCTTGTTCAGGGCGAGCTGTTCGCCCGCCGCTTCCACGTTCTCGCGGAGCTTGCCCTTCAGCTCCGACGCGTGCGCAAGCAGGTTCTCGACGGTGCCGTACTCCTGGACGAGCTTGGTCGCGGTCTTCTCTCCGACGCCCGGGACCCCGGGGATGTTGTCCGAGGGGTCGCCCTTCAGCGCCACGTACTCGAGGTACTTGGATGGCGGCAGGCCGAACCGTTGCTCCACCGCTTTCTCGTCGTACTTGACGATGTCGGAGATGCCTTTGCGGTTGAACATCACGCTCACGCCGGGCCGGACCAGTTGGAAGAAATCCCGGTCCGCCGTGACGATGACCGCCTCGATCCCCTGCTCCGCGGCCCGCAGCGCCAGCGTGCCGATGGCATCATCGGCCTCGTGCCCCTCCACCCGGATCATGGGTATGGCCAGCGTGTCCAGGACCTCGTCGATCAGGCCGAGCTGCTGGCGGAACTCGTCGGGCGCCTCTGCGCGGCCCGCCTTGTAGTCGGCGTACTTCTCCAGCCGGATCGTGGGGGCGCCCACGTCGAACGCCACCGCGATGTAGTCCGGGCGCTCCTCCGCCAGGAGCTTGATGAGCATCGAGGTGAACCCGTAGACGGCGTTCGTGATCTGGCCCGTGCTGGTGGCGAGCGACGCGGGGAGGGCGAAGAACGCGCGGTACGCGAGGCTGTGCCCGTCGAGGAGGAACAGGCGCTTCGTGGGTTCGGCCTTTCCCTTGGACTTGGCCACCCCGCGGATTCTAGTGCGCACCCGCGACGCTCCCCGGAGACCGGCCCACCGGGCGCGGAATCGTTCGGTCCCGAATGAGGTTGCAACGAATCCGAGTGGATGGATAGGATTCGTCCCGGTCGGCCGACCGCGGACGACCCCATGAGGAGACACGATGGGCGCCGCGTTCCTGATCACCCTGCGAGAGGGCATCGAGGCCGCCCTCATCATCTCGATCCTCCTCGCCTACCTCCGCCAGCTCGGCCGGTTCGATCGGGCCACCCTGGTCTGGTGGGGCTCGGGAGCCGCCATCGCCATCAGCGTTGGTGTGGCGGCCGTCCTGTTCGCCATCGAGGGCGAGTTCCAGGGCACCGGGGAGCAGGTGTTCGAGGGCGTCGTCAGCCTGACCGCGGTGGCCGTCCTAACCTGGATGATCTTCTGGATGCGCCGGCAGGGCGCCAAAGTGAGATCGGAGCTGCACGGGAAGGTCGACTCCGCACTCCTGGGCAGTGGGTTGGCCCTCGCCACCCTGGCCTTCGTGGTGGTCCTTCGGGAGGGCATCGAGACCGCGCTGTTCGTGTTCGCGGCGGCCAAGGGAATGGCGGTCGCGAACGGTGGGGTCGGGGACCAGGTGATCGGCGCCTTTCTCGGCCTCATGGCGGCCTTCGTGATGGGCGTCCTGCTGTATCGAGGCGCGATCAAGCTGAACCTGCGGACGTTCTTCAAGATCACCGGCGCGCTCCTCCTCGTCGTCGCCGCGGGGTTGGTGGCGTTCGCGGTGGCCGAGCTTCAGGAGGCCGGAGTCCTGCCGTTCCTGTCGGGCGTCGCATACGACGTGTCACGTACCCTCTCCGACCAGCACGGCGTGGGCGCCATCCTCCACTCTCTGGTCGGCTACCAGGACGCGCCGAGCGTCCTCGCGATGATCGCGTGGGTCGCCTACCTCGCCGTCGCCGGCATGTTCTTCTTCCGTCCGCACGCTCCCGCGGTCGCGCAACCCAACGCCGTTGTGGCCGAACGCCGTTCGTCGTAGCGCACGTTGCTTGTCACTCTTTCTTGCTCGGAACCGCGGTGGCCCCCACCTGCACAGTTGTTCGCAAAGGCTTGCACCGTAAGGTGTTCGCCAACTTGACAGCCCCAAGGTGCCTCGCTATCTTTCGCTGCGGTCCCAAGCGGCCGTAGGGGCCGGGAGGCGAGCAAAGCCTCCGAGGAACGCGAGACACCCGAAGGGACGCAAGCCCTCGAGGGGGACTCACGGGAGGCGGACGGCGAGGCTCACCGACCGGGTCCGGGGTTGCTTGGGGCCACCTTTTGGCGGGTCGAGAACCGAGTAGATAACGCTCGCGTATGGGGAAGGCGTGAGCGGCTCCAAAGGTTCTCGACCCGTCTTTAAGGTCTTCTCCGTTCGGGCAGTAGAAGGGCCTACCCCGCGATGACGATCGTGCCCTTCATGCCGAGCGAGAGGTGATACGCGCAGTAGAACCGGTACCGTCCCGGCTCGCCGAGCTTCCGGCCGAGCTTGGTGATAGTGATCGTGGCCCCCACGGGGAGGTCCTTCGAGAACCCCAGGGCGAGGATCGTCACGTTGTGCAGCACGCTGCCGTCGTTGTGCCAGAGCACCGCCCGGTCGGGCGACAGGGGTCGGGTGGGGTGCGCGTCGTGGAAATGATAGTTGATCGCGGTGATGCCGTATGGCAGGTTCGGGTAGTCGGGGCCCAGCACGACCTGCAGCGGAGAGGGTGAGAAAGGAGTTGGGCTGCCCGCCGGGCTTCCACCACCGGTGCAGGCCGCCAGGACCAACGCCGCGGCAGCGGCTCGGGGAAGGAGCGATCTCCAGGTCACAGGATCTTCGAGAAGAACGTCCTGAGCCGGTCCGACTTGGGATTCGTGAACATCACTTTGGGATCGTCCCGCTCGACGATGACGCCTTCGTCGATGAACATCATCCAGGTGCCCACCTCCCGTGCGAACCCCATCTCGTGGGTCACCACCATCATGGTCATGCCCTCCTCGGCAAGTTGCTTCATGACCTCTAGCACCTCCCCCACCAGCTCGGGGTCCAGGGCGGAGGTGACCTCATCGAACAACATGAGCCTGGGCTTCATGGCCAGGGCCCGGGCGATGGCCACCCGCTGCTGCTGGCCTCCGGAGAGCTGGCCGGGGTAGGCGTCGGCCTTCTCCGCCAGCCCCACATGCTCGAGCTGCTCCATGGCCCGCTCGTTCGCCTCGTCGGACTTCGCCGCGAGGACCTTCTCCAGGGCCACCGTGATGTTCCGCATGACCGTCATGTGCGGGAAGAGGTTGTAGGCCTG
>JAHEXX010000152.1 GCA_023251895.1 bacterium | reverse complement strand
CCGGCCATCCGCGTGTTCGCCCTGGAGTGGCTCAGCCCGCCGTTCGCCGCGGGTCACTGGATCCCCGACATGGTCGAGGCGGTCGGCGCGACAAACCTGCTGAACGAGAAGGAACGGCCCTCCCGAGAGGTCACCTGGCGCGAGATCCACGACGCCACCCCCGAGGCTGTCGTCTTCATGCCGTGCGGCTACTACCTGGAGGAGGCCGAGGTGGAGGCCGCGCTCCTCTACCAGAACCCCGAGTTCGCCGACACGCCGGCCGCGCGAGAAGGTAGCGTGTTCGCGGTGGATGCCACCTCGTACTTCTCCCGACCTGGTCCCCGCATCGTTGACGGCCTGGAGATCCTGGCGTGGGCGGCGCACCCGGACGCGTTTCCAGAGCCCTTGCCAGACGCCATCACCCGCATCGCCGGGTGATGGCCATCCGCTAGGCTACGGGCGCAATGAGGGGTCAGAACCTCGTCACTCCTGGGGACGTCGGCAAGCGCGTGTCGTTCCAGTTCGAACTGCCGAACGGATTCATCAGCGAGGCCGTAGGCATCCTGGAGGCTTGGGACGAGGCCGCCCAGACCTACTTCGTCCGCAAACGGGACGGCGAACTGGCTCGGGTGCCCGCCCGGGGAGTCCGGTTCGGCAAGGTCGTGTCCGAGTAGGGGAGGATCCACGTGAACGAAGAGCTGCCCACCGCATTCATCCGCCGTCGTCTGGGCTCGGAGGACGCCCACTACGGTGGGAACCTCGTGGCCGGGTCCAAGCAACTGGAGATCATCGGCGACCTCATCACCGAGCTCGCGATGCGCTACGACGGCGACGAGGGGCTGTTTCGAGCCTACGAGATGGTCGAGTTCCTGGCGCCGCTGTACGCCGGCGACTGGATCGAGGCCAAGGGCCGCATCGTGAGCGTGGGGAACACCAGTCGCAGGTGCGATTTCGAAGTGTGGAAGGTCGGGGGTGCCCGACCCGAGTTCTCCGAGTCGGCGGCCGAGTTCCTGGACGAGCCCGTCCTCACCTGCAGGGCGATCGGCACGACGGTGGTCACGAAGCCGAACCAGCGCTTCGCGCACTAGTCTGAACGAGACTAGCTGGCGTGCTCGAGGCCGTGGAGGACCCCGATCAGGTCGTCCACGTTGAATGGCTTGGCCACGAACGCGTCGGCGCCGAGCTCGGCGGCCTTGGCCCGGTCCCGGAGGCTGGCCCGGGCGGACACCACCACGATGCGAGGGCGCTCCTCAGGCGGAAGGGCCACGAGCTCCTCGAGGACGCTCCAGCCGTCCATCACCGGCATCATGATGTCGAGCAACATGAGCTTGGGGTGGTGTTCGTGGACCTGCTGCAGCGCGGCCTTCCCGTTGCGCGCCGAGTATGTGTGGTAGCCCTCGGCCTCCAGGCTGAACTGCAGCATCCAGACCACCTGGGGCTCGTCGTCGACGACGAGGACGGAGTACTCGGAGCCGGTCTCCATAGCTGTCTATAGGAACGGCTTAGGCCGACGCCAGGCACATAGGTCAGGCAGGCGGTTTTGCCTGCCGGTGGTCGTAGTCAGGTCTGGGTAGTCATCGCAAGGAGGCCCGGACCCGATCCGCGTGAGGCCGGGCGCCGAGGGCCTCGTACGGTGGCAAGGGCTTCCTCCAGGAGTCTCCGGCCCTCGGCGCCCCCAACCGCCTCCGCCAGCCACTCCTTCGTCTTTGCCGCCTCGAACGGCACGCCCAGCTGTTCGTACCGATCGAGCGCCCTGCGAAGCAGGGCTTCGCCGACGTCGGTATTCGCCAAGGCGCATTCCATCCGCCCCTCGGCCCGGTCGCCGGCCGGGCCGGCGAGCGCTTGGTGGGGGACCTGGCGCCGGACCTCCGGCAGGAACGAGCGAAGGGCCTCCCAGTCGTGGAGCAACGTCAGGGACTCGACCAGGGCGATCGGTGCCTCGTACCCGCGCAGGCGTGCGGGCGGGATCTTCTCGATCCCGCTCTGGGCGCCCTCTGGGTCCCCCAACGCCAGCCGGAGCCGGGCGCGAAGCCCTGCCACTACCGACGACGTCGCGTCCAAGGACGGCGGCACTATCGCCTCCAGCCGGCGGGCCTGCTCCGGGTGCCCCGTGTCGGCGAGGTAAATCCCGCCGAGGAGCGGACCTCCCGAAACGGCCGAGCACGGGACCCCCGACTCCTCCGGGTACGCCGCCACATGCTAGTCGATCAGCGGGGGGAGCTCCGACCACTCGCCGGTGCAGACCGCGTAGGCCATCAGCACGAAGGTGCCGTGCATCCGGGCATGCGCGCTCATGTCTCTTCCCAACTCGTACGACCTCCGCGCCAGCTGCAGGGCTTCCTCATAGCGCCCGAGGTACAGCAACGTGAAGGCCACCAAGTGCAGGTCCTCGGCCTTCTGCATGGGTGAGGCCAGCCGGTCGACGAACTCCAGACGGCGAAGGGTGGCTTCGGCGGAGCGCTCGTACTCCTGTGCGAGGAACAGGACCTCCTCCAACGCCGTAATCACGGCGCTGGAGAGGTCCGCGGAGTTCACGGACTCGGCGATCTGCCAGGCCTCCTCGGCCGCCCGGATCCGGGCCTCCAGCCCCATGGGGTCGGGCCGCCCCCAATTGTCGAGGATCGATCCGACCTCCCCCCGGAGCGCAAGCAACCGGGCCCGGGTCTCCGTATCGCCGGCGGCCTCCAGGCCGTCGTTCACCAGCGGCTCGATGACCGCGGGATCCACGAGTTCGTGGAACGGGCCGCCCTTGACGGCCAGGGCGGCAGCTCGCCAGCACAGGCGGGCCCGGTCGGCGTCGGTTCCGCCGCCAGCGCGGACGATCTCCAAGGCCTTCAGGTAGGCTTCGAATCCCGGTTCACCGTGGTAGGCCGTGTCGTGGTCGATACCGAGCTCCTCAAGGGCTTGGGCTCGGTCGGAGTCGGTCGGTGCGAGATCGACGGCGTGCTGGTGGAGCTCCGCGGCGCGGTCCAGCGCGAACCGTTGCCTGGCCACGCTTCCGGCCCGCATCAGGGCCTGGAACCCCCGGGCTTTGAGGGCCCAGAGCGATGCCTGGTCGCCGGCCCAAGCCAGGTCGGCATCTTCGCCCGAGACCGCGGCCTCGTAGTGATAGGCGATCACGTCGGCGAACTCCGCCGCGCGCTCGCCCGAGCGCTCCTCGATCCATGCCGCGTGATCGGCGTGGGCCCGGGCCCGCCGGGCCTTGGGCAGGCTCGCGTACGCGACGTCGCGGACCAGGGCGTGCTTGAACATGTACTCCACCTGTCCGGCCAGGCCGGACGTGGGGCGGGCGAAGATCAGTCCCTTCCGTTCCAGCTCGCGGAGCGCCCCCGACACGCCGCCGTCCCCGATCGCCCGCTCGACCGGTTCGGCCCAGAAGGCCCGCCCCACCACGGCAGCCTCCTGCAGGACGGCCTTCTGCTCGGGGTCGAGGGCGTGGATGCGGGAGGCCAGGACGCCCTGCACGGTCTCCGGGAGCACGACGGCTGTAGCGGTCTCCGGGGCCGTCCAGCGGTTCGCCTCACGAACGATCGCGCCCTCGTCGATGAGCCGCCGAAGCATCTCCTCCAGGAAGAAGGGGTTACCCTCAGCCTTGGACAGGATCTCCCCGCGCAGCCCGTCTGGGAGGTCTGCCTCTGCCAGCAGCCCCTCCACGAGCTCCACACTCTGCTCCTGCGTGAGGGGGCGGAGGGAGACGGACGAGAACTCCTCGGTCCCCCCGCCGAACCCCGGGCGCTTTTCCGCGAACTCCGGCCGCGCGGTGCAGATCACACCCAGCGGTCCCTCGGACCGGGCCACCAGCCGTTCCAGCATGTCCAGCAACTGCGCGCTGGCCCAATGCAGGTCTTCGACCACGAATACCGTGGGCCCGGGCCGCGTGCGCGGACGCGAATCGGGGCCAGGCCCGGCCGATCTCATCGGCGACGCTCTGGGGATCGAGCCGGTCCAGCGGATTTCCCTCGAGTCGGATGCCGGCAGTGGTCGCCAGGGCGAAGATCGTCTGTTGAACGTCGAGATCGACAAGCCCCAGCTCCGTGAGCACGGCCGCGATATCCTCGAGCTTCTCCCGGGCCACGGGGGCCGGATCGTTCAGCGCGATCCCGCACGCCGCCCGGAGGATCTCGCCCAGCGCCCAGTAGGTGATCCCGGGTCCGGCGGCCAGGCACCGCCCTCGGAACACGACGGGGTCGGAACGCCTGGATGAGATCAGGCGAAGCGATTCCTGGACAAGGCGGCTCTTCCCGATCCCCGCCGGCCCGTACACCGTGACCAGTCGGGGGCGACCCGTGGCCACCACCTCGTCGAACAGACTGACCACAGTCTCGAGCTCCCGGTCCCGGCCGACCATGCCGGTGCGCAGCCCCGGGATCCCCCGGCTCGCCTCCGGTCTGGCCCCCAGGACCCGGCGGGCCGGGACGGCACCCGCCTTCCCCTTCAGCTCCAGGTCGATGGCTTCCTCGAAGTCGAATGCGTCACGGGTGGCGAGGTAGGTGGTCTCGCCGGCTAGGACCGATCCGGGCTCGGCGGCCTGCTCGAGACGGGCCGCGACGTTCACCGCGTCGCCGACCACCAACATCTGGTCGACGGGCCCGCCGACCGGCACGATGACCTCGCCGGTGTTCACGCCGATCCGGATCCGGAGCGCGATGCCGTGATCCCGCTCGAACTCCTCGTTCAGCTCCCGCAGCCGTTCCAGCATGTCGAGGGCCGCGTGGAGGGCGCGCTCCGCGTCGTCCTCGCGGACCGCGGGAACGCCGAAGGCGGCCATGACCGCGTCGCCGATGTACTTCTCCACGGTCCCGCCCCACGATTCGATGACCGCAGACATCGCCGAGAAGTAGGAGGAGAGCAGGGCGCGGAGCCGCTCGGGATCGAGCTGCTCCCCGATCGCCGTGG
>JAHEXX010000151.1 GCA_023251895.1 bacterium | reverse complement strand
CAGCATGAGGACACCCCAGACCACGGCCACCACCGGGGACAGGACGGCCGCCGCCCCGAACGTGCCGTACAGCAGGAACCCGATCGCGTGCCCCACGGCCCCGGCCGCGTCGAACCACACGGCCAGCATGGCCAGCAGTCCGAACACGACCAGGCCGAGGCCGATGGCGTCCCGCGCGAACGGGGACAGGATCCCTGCGACCCGGCCGGTCCGACCGGAGGAACCGGACCCCTTCTTCCTCGGCTTGGACGAGCGCCCGCGCGACGGCCTGCGCCGGGTCGTCTTCCTCGCCACCTACACCTCCATGATCACGGGCAGGATGACCGGCTTGCGCTGGGTGACCTCGTAGAAGTACCTGCCGAGCACGCGCCGGATGTTCTGCTGGAGGACGCTCCGGTCGGTGACCTCGACCTCGGCGCTCTCCTTCAGGGAAAGCATGACGCGATTCTTGGCCTCTTCAAGGATGTCGGCCGAGGTCTCGTCGTAGACGAAACCCCGGTTCACGACCTCGATGTCCCCGATGATCTGCCCGTGATGCGCGTCGATGGCCACCACGACCACGACGACGCCGTCCCCGGAGAGCTTGCGGCGATCCCGCAGGACCTCGCCCCCCACGTCTCCGATCCCCAGACCGTCCACGAACGTCATGCCGGCGTTCACCCGGCCGGCCACCCGGACCTCCTCTCCCACCTCCACCATGTCTCCGTCCTCGCAGATCAGGATGTGATCGGCGGAAATCCCGACCTCGGTGGCCAGGCGGGCGTGATGGGCAAGGTGCCGGCGCTCCCCGTGGATCGGGATGAACCACCTGGGCCGGACCAGCGACAGCATCAGCCGGAGCTCCTCGGCGGCGGCGTGCCCGCTGGCGTGCACCAGCGCCGCCGGCACGTGAAACACGTCCGCCCCGGTCCGGTACAGACCGTCGACCACCCGGTGGATCGCTGGCTCGTTCCCGGGGATCAGCGACGAGGACAGGACCACGGTGTCGCCCTGGCCGAGGCGCACCCACTTGTGCTCTCGGGCGGCCATGAGCGAGAGCGCCGAGTACGGCTCGCCCTGAGAGCCGGTGCAGATCACGACGACCCGACCGGGGTCGAGATCCTCCACCTGCTCGATCGGCACGATGTCACCGTCGGGTACGGACAGGATGCCCAGTCGCCGAGCCGCGTCCACGCTCTGGTGCATCGACCGTCCAAGGAACGCGACCATCCGTTCGTTGGCCCGGGCCGCGTTCACCACCTGCTGGATCCGGTGGATGTGGCTCGAGAAGCAGGCCACGACGACGATCCGCGGTGCGCGGGCCACGATGTCCTGCAGGACCGGCCCCACGCTCCGCTCGCTCGCCGTGTACCCGGCCTCCTCGGCGTTCGTGGAGTCCGACAGCAGCAGGTGCACGCCGCGATTGGCCTCCTCCGCCAGCGCGTGCAGGTCGGTGGGCCGTCCGTCCAGCGGGGTCTGATCGATCTTGAAGTCGCCCGTGTGCAGGATCGTGCCGAACCGCGTGTCGATGGCCACGGCCATCCCGTCGGGGATCGAGTGCGTCACGCGCATGAACCGCATGGAGAACGGTCCGATCACGGCCCCCTCGCCGGGCGCGGCCACCCGGAAGTCGGCCCGGTCCCGGACCCCGTGTTCCTCCAGCTTGCCCTCCAGCAGCGCCAGCGTGAACGCGGTCCCGTAGACCGGCAGAGGCCACACGTCGCGGAGCAGGTACGGCAGGGCCCCGATGTGGTCCTCGTGGCCGTGGGTCAGCACGACGGCCTCGACCCGGTCGGCCTTGTCCCGCACGTACTCGAAGTCCGGCAACACCAGGTCGATGCCGGGCATCTCCTGATGTGGGAACGACAGGCCGACGTCGACGATCAGGATGCGCCCGTCCAGCTCGACGCAGGCCATGTTCCGGCCGACCTCGCCCACGCCCCCCAGGAAGACCACCCGGACCGGCGCGGACCCCTTATAGGAGCGCGGCATCTCGCAGCGCCTTCTCGATCTTGGTCCGTTCCTCAGTGGTGGCCGGCACGAGCGGCAGGCGCGGATCGCCGACCGGCTGGCCCACCAGACCAAGCGCCGCCTTCACCGGGATGGGGTTGCTGGTCACGAACAGTGCCTTGAAGAGCGGTGAGAGCTCCTCGTGGATCTTGCGGGCGGCCGGCACGTCGCCGGCGAAGACCAGGTCGCACAACTGACGGATGCGCTCGCCCACGAGGTGCGAGGCCACAGAGACGACCCCGACCGCGCCCAGGCACAGGTACCCGAACGTCGCCCAGTCGTCGCCCGAGTACACCTCGAAGTCCGTGGGAGCCTCCCGGGTCAGCCGCGAGACGCCCTCGAAGTCGCCGGTGGAGTCCTTGACCGCGACGATGTTAGGAACCTCGGCCAGCTTGAGCAGCGTGTCGTGTTCGATCCGCGTCGCGGTCCGGCCCGGGATGTTGTAGACGATCATCGGCAGATCCGTGGAACCGGCCACGGCCGTGAAGTGCGCGATGAGCCCTCGCTGCGGCGGCTTGTTGTAGTAGGGCGTGACCACCAGTACGCCGTCGACGCCCGCCTCCTGGGCGGCCCCCGTGAGCTCGATGGTCTCGGCCGTCGAGTACGTGCCGGTGCCGGCGACGACCCTCCCCCGGCCTTCGGCCGCCTCCACGACGGCCCGGAACAGGTTCGCCTTCTCGGCGTGGGTGAGGGTGGGCGACTCACCGGTGGAGCCGGCCACGACCAGAGCGTCCGAGCCGTGCTCCAGCAGGTACCGGGCCAGGTGCTGGGCCCGGTCGAGGTCCAAGGATCCGTCGGCCCCGAACGGGCTGACCATGGCGGTGACCACCGCCCCGAACCTTCCGGCCATCGTGCCTCCTCCGGTCAAAGCGTTCACAGTAGCCACACGAGCCACATGTTGCACATGAGCCACCGGCTACAGGGCTCGCTCGGCTCCCGATGGTGCCTGGGCTATCCTAGCTCGATGCCGCGTATCTACACGAAGACCGGCGACGACGGAACCACCGGGCTGCTCTTCGGTGGGCGGATATCCAAGGGCGATCCCGCCGCCGAGGCTTACGGGACGACCGACGAAGCGGTGGCTCTCCTTGGGGTGGCCCGGGCCCTCTCCAACGAACCGGCGTTCCAAGCGCAACTTGTTGGGCTGCAGCGCGAGCTGTTCGTGGTCGGGGCCGACTTGGCCACGAACCCGGAGGAGCGAGCCAGGCTGGAGCCCGGCGTGTCGCTCGTGACCGCGGAGATGGTCGAGCGGCTGGAGACCGCGATCGACGCGCTCGTCGCCGAGCACCCCCCGCCAACCGAGTTCGTGGTGCCCGGGGCGAACCCGGTATCGGCCGCGCTCGACGTCGCGCGCAGCACGGTCCGGCGCGCTGAACGCCGCGTCGTACAGCTCGGCCAGACGGGCCGCAAGGTGAACCCGGAGGTCGTGCGCTACCTCAACCGGCTGAGCGACCTGGTGTTCGTGCTGGCGCGCGCGCAGGCGGGCGAGACCGAACCCGGCAGCCGCGGCGGGTAGCCCTACTGTTGGACGAAGCCCCCGTAGTCATCCGGCCCGATCAACAGGTCCACCCACCCGATGTTCTTCAGCTCGATGTGCTTTCGGACCGCGACCGCGAACGACGCCGTCTCCCCATTTCGGATCGGCGCCGCGCCGTCCACATCGACCTCGATCCGGCTGCCGTCGCGGGCGTCGAGGATGTACAGGTCGGGCTGGGCCAGGGTGCGCCCGGTCCTGTTGTCGATCTGGAGCGTTCCGGTCGACCCCGTGAGTTTCACCGTAGCCGTGAGCCCGGCGTCGGTGAACCGGTAGCTGCCCGGGGTGGTGCCCACGGTGATCTGAGGGGACCGCCCGCCTCCGGTCTGGGAGGCCGTGGTCGTCGGAGCGTTGTCCCCTGCCTTCCCGGCGGTACAGGCCGCGACCCCGAGCACCAGCGCGCTCAGCACGAGGACGGCACGAACTCGTCGGGCGCTCATGGATGCGGCATCATACGCGAACCTCTCGGGGAAGGACCGCCATGCGTGAACTCGAAGTCCGTCGGCACGCGCGCCGGGATCCCCGGGCCGACCGGCTCACGCCGGAGGGTCGGATCCAGGCTGAGGAACTCGGGCGGAGCCTCGGCACCCCGTTCGCCGTGATCTTCGTTTCGCCGGCGGAGCGGGCCGCGGAGACCGTGGCCTTGGTCCTCCGGGGCATGGGGGCCGAACCCTCGCCGCACGAGGTCGTGGCCAGCCTCGCCGGCCTGGGCGAAGGCGGGCAGGAACCCGAGAGGATGGCCGCCGTCCTGCATGAGCTCCTGGCCCTGGTGCCGGAAGGGTCTCGGGGGCTCGCGGTCGGTCACACGCCGCTGATCGAGCGGGCGGTGGAGGCTCTGACCGGCGTGGAGATCGACCCCCTCGGCGAGTGCGAGGGGGTCCTGCTCACGCAGGGCGACGACCTGAGGCTCTCCGTGGAGGAACTTCGCTCGGGTCCGGCCGCGTGAGCGACCTCTCTCACCCTGCGGCCGCCCTCGGGCTGGGCGTGGCCCTGGGAGCGTCGCCCGGCCCCGTGCAGGCGCTGCTGATGTCGGAGGCCGTCCGGGGCGGGGTGAGCCGCGGCCTGCGGGCCATGGCCGGAGCGAACGGGACCTTCGGAGTCCTCCTCCTGCTGCTCGCGGCGGGCCTCTCGTTCCTCGAGCCGGGCGAGGAAGTGGTCCGCGTGATCAAGGTGGCCGGCGGCGTGTTCCTGCTGTTCCTGGCGGCCGACACGATCCGTGAGGGCAGGCGCCACCAGGGGGATGGCCGCGCGGAGCCCTCGCTACACACGGCCGTTCGGGGCGTCCTCGCGGTGGTGTTGAACCCCGGCGTGTGGATCTTCCTGCCCACGACCGGCGCCGCGGTGTTGGCCGACGCCGCTCGCGACGGCGGATTCGCGCTGTCGGCC
>JAHEXX010000150.1 GCA_023251895.1 bacterium | reverse complement strand
GTCGACCAGCTCCGGCTCACGGGCGGCGTTCTCGATCACCGTCCGCCCCCGAGCGGCGACCGCGGCCATCAGGATGTTCTCCGTGGCGCCCACGCTGGGATAGTCCAAAGAGATGACCGCCCCGCGCAGGTTCCCCGCCCGGGCCTGCAGGAACCCGTGTTCCTGGTTGAACCGAGCCCCCATCTTCTCCAGTCCCTTGAGGTGGAGGTCGATCTTGCGGGAGCCGATGTTGCATCCGCCGGGCATCGCCACCCGGGCCGCGCCCCATCGAGCGAGGAGCGGCCCCAGTACCAGGATCGACGCACGCATCCTGCTGACCAGCTCGTACGGGGCCTCGACCCCTCGCGCCTCCGTCGTGTCGATGGTGACCGCCCCCCCGTTCCAGGCCACGCCGGCGCCCAGCCCCTCCAGCACCTCGGCCATCGTGGAGCAGTCGTGGATCCGAGGCACGTTCTCGATGACGGTGCGACCTTCGGCCAGCAAGGAGGCCGCCATGATCTTGAGAGCCGAGTTCTTGGCCCCCGAGATGCGCACGGAGCCGGCCAGGCGGGCTCCGCCGGTCACGAGCAACCGGTCCACATCACGGATTGTAGGGGCGTTCGGGTGCATGTTCTCGGAACGGACGGTACCGCCGGCGCCGGAGGTTCCCCCGAGCTACCCGATCAGATCGATTCGGGCCAAGGCCTTAGCCAGCCCCGCCCTGGCCTCCACGTCGTCACGATCTTGCAGCAGTCGGCGCTCGAACTCCTCCTTGCGGGCTCGGGCCGCCTCGACATCGATCTCCGAGGCCAGCTCCGCCTGGCTGGCCAGTACGTCGACGCGGGTCGTCCCTTCCTCGCTCGTCACATGCAGGAACCCGCCGTCGACGACGGCCCAGACCCTCTCGTGCTCGTTGTGGATCCTGAGCCGGCCGATGGCCAAACGCACCAGGAGCGGCGCGTGGCCGGCCAGGATCCCGACCTCGCCGTCCACACCCCGGGCCACGACGATCCCCGCCTGGCCCGACCACACCTCACGCTCCGGGGTGACGACGTGGACCTCCAGGGGCATGGCTAGGCCGCGCTCTCCTCCAGGCGCTTGGCCTGCTCGATAGCCTCCTCGATCCCGCCGACCAGGAAGAACGCCTGCTCCGGCAGGTGGTCGTAATCACCCTCGCAGATCGCGTTGAACGAAGCGATCGTCTGGTCGATCGGCACGTACCTGCCGGCGATCCCGGTGAACTGCTCCGCCACGAAGAAGGGCTGCGACAAGAACCTTTGGATCTTACGGGCCCGGGACACGAGGACCTTGTCCTCCTCCGACAGCTCGTCGACCCCCAGGATGGCGATGATGTCCTGGAGGTCCTTGTTCCGCTGCAGGATCTCCTGCACGCGCCGCGCCACACGGTAGTGCTCCTCCCCGACGTACCGGGGGTCGAGGATCCGGCTCGTCGAGTCGAGCGGGTCCACGGCGGGGTAGATGCCGAGCGCCGAGATCTCTCGCGAGAGCACCGTCGTCGCGTCGAGGTGGGCGAAGGCGGTGTGCGGGGCCGGGTCGGTGATGTCGTCGGCCGGCACGTAGATGGCCTGCAGCGACGTGATCGACCGGCCCTTCGTCGAGGTGATCCGTTCCTGCAGCTCGCCCATCTCGTCGGCGAGCGTTGGCTGGTAGCCCACCGCCGACGGCATCCGGCCGAGCAGCGTCGAGACCTCGGAGCCGGCCTGCGTGAACCGGAAGATGTTGTCGATGAACAGAAGGACGTCCTTGCGCTCCACGTCGCGGAAGTACTCCGCCATCGTCAGCGCCGACAGTCCAACCCGAAGGCGCACCCCGGGCGGCTCGTCCATCTGCCCGAACACCAGCGCGGTCTTGTCGATGACGCCCGACTCGGTCATCTCAAGGAACAGGTCGTTGCCCTCTCGGGTCCGCTCCCCCACGCCGGCGAACACCGACACGCCGCCGTGCTGCTCGGCTTGGCGGCGGATCATCTCCTGGATGATGACGGTCTTGCCCACGCCGGCGCCGCCGAACATCCCGATCTTGCCGCCCTGCACGTAGGGCTCCAGCAGATCGATGACCTTGATCCCGGTCTCCAGCATCACGCTTCTCGGCTCGAGCTCCTCGAACGGCGGGGGGTCCCTGTGGATCGGCCACCAGTCGCTGGGATGGATCTGGTCCGCCGTCGTATCCAGTGGCTCGCCGATCACGTTGTAGACGTGCCCCAGCACACCCTCGCCAACCGGCACCATGATGGGGCTCCCGGTGTTCTCCACGGGCGTGCCGCGCACAAGGCCGTCGGTCGGCTTCAGGGCGATCGCACGTACGGTGGAATCGCCGATGTGCTGGGCGACCTCGCAGGTGATGGTGGTGGTCGCCTTCTCGAGGGTAACGTCGATCCTCAGCGCCGTGTTGATCTCGGGGAGCTCGGCCGGCGGGAACTCCACGTCCACCACCGGTCCGATAACCCGCACGACCCGTCCCTTCGCCAATTCCTTCTCAGCCATGCCTCAATCCCCCGATACCTTCGTCAGACCTTCGGAACCCCCGACGATATCCATGATCTCAGTGGTGATCTCGTCCTGACGGGCCCGGTTGGCCTGACGGGTCAAGACTTTGATCAGCTCCTCCGCGTTCTCGGTGGCGGCCTTCATCGCTCGCCTCCGTGCCGCGTTCTCCGACGCCGCCGACTCGAGCAGCGCGGCGTAGACCTTCGTGATGAGGTACTGGGGCAGAAGCGCATCGAGGATCTGCGCCGGCCCCGGTTCGAACAGGTACTCGGCGTGGGGCACGCCTCGCTCCCCTGACACCTCCTCAGGCGCGATCGGCAGGAACCGCTTGTCGGTCGCGCGAAGCGTGAATGCCGATCGGAAGTCCGTGTAGGCGCAGTGCAGCTCGTCGATCGTGTGATCCCCGAAGTCCCGGATCAGGTCACGCCCGATCTCCTGGGCCATCTCGTACGGAGGCACTTCACTGAACCCCTGCCAGGACGCTTGCAGCGGCACGCCTCGGAACCGGAAATACGACTGGCCCTTCTTGCCGGTGGAGTAGATGACCGGTTCCAGCCTGCGAGTCCGAACCCCTCGGATGACACCCTCGGCCCGACGCAGGACGTTCGCGTTGTACGAGCCGGCCAGACCCCGGTCGGAGGTGACCACGAGGACCCCGACCCGCACGGGGTCCTCTCGTTCCTCCAGGAGCGGATGCGCCAGCGACCCGGTATGTCGGGCCACGTCCTCCATGGCCCTCGTGAGCTGGATGGCGTAGGGCCGCGCGGCCTCCACGCGCTGCTGGGCCTTGAGGATCCGCGAGGCCGCGATCAGCTCCATGGCGCGCGTGATCTTCATCGTCGACTGGACCGCGCGGATCCGACGACGCACCACCCGGAGCTTGGCGCCCATCGCTACCCGGGGGACGGAGCCCCGGCCTCCCCCGCCGGCTCCCCCTTCTTCTTGTACTCCTCCCGCGTCTCCTCCGGGGTGGGCACCTGGGGTGGCTCGTGCTCCTCTTCCCCGGAGGACATCCGGTCCCATCCGACGTCCTTCTTCGGCTCGTCGAGCGGGCCGGTCCTGCCGATGCCCTCCTGGGACTCGCGCACCTCGCCGCTCGGAGCGAACATCTGCTTGAACGCGCCCAAGGCCTCCTTGAGTGTGGCCTCCGTTTCCTCGGACAGCTCGCCGGTCTGGCGGATCGTCCTCAAGACCTCGGGCTTATGGGACTCGAGGTACGCGACGAACTCCTCGACGAACCGCTTGGCGTCCTCGACGGGGTACTCGTCGAGGTGGCCGGCGGTGGCCACGAAGATGTGGACGACCTGCTGTTCCACCGGCACCGGCTGGTACTGGAGCTGCTTCAGCACCTCGACCACTCGCGCGCCGCGGGCCAGCTGCTGTTGCGACGCCTTGTCCAGCTCGGAGCCGAACTCGGCGAAGGCTTCCAGTGCCCGGTACTGGGCGAGGTCCAGACGCAGGCGCCCGGCGATCTTCTTCATGGCCTTGGTCTGGGCGTTGCCGCCGACCCGGGACACCGAGATGCCGACGTTGATCGCCGGCCGGATCCCCGAGTAGAAGAGCTCGGGCTCCAGGTAGATCTGACCGTCGGTGATGGAGATCACGTTGGTCGGGATGTAGGCGGACACGTCGCCGCCTTTGGTTTCGATGATGGGCAATGCCGTGAGCGAGCCGCCCCCCATCTCGTCGGAGAGCTTCGCGGCCCGCTCCAGCAAACGCGAGTGGAGGTAGAACACATCGCCCGGGTAGGCCTCCCGGCCCGGCGGGCGCCGGAGCAGGAGCGAGATCGTCCGGTATGCGGTGGCCTGCTTAGACAGGTCGTCGAACACGACCAGCGAATGCTCGTGGTTGTACATCCAAAAGGCCCCGAGCGCGGCCCCGGCGTAGGGGGCGATGTACTGGAAGGGTGCGGGGTCGGACGCGGAAGCGTTCACCACGACCGTGTAGTCGAGGGCACCGTTCTCGCGAAGAGCCTCGACCACCTCTGCAACGGTGGAGGACTTCTGGCCGACGGCGACGTAGACGCACTTGACCTGCTTCGGCGTTCCCCAGTGCTCTCGCTGCGCGATGATCGCGTCGATCGCGATGGCCGTCTTGCCGGTCTGGCGGTCGCCGATGATCAGCTCGCGCTGGCCGCGACCGATCGGCGTCATCGCGTCGATCGCGGTGATGCCGGTCTGCAGTGGCTCCTTCACCGGCTGGCGAGCAACGACCGACGGCGCCTGGATCTCGAGGTTCCGGCGTTCGGCCGGCGGGATCGACCCCTTTCCGTCCACCGGCTCGCCCAGGGCGTTCACCACTCGGCCGAGGAACCCGTCGCCCACCGGGACCGACAGGATGCGGCCGGTCTGCTTGACCGGATCCCCCTCCTCGATGTGGGAGGACTCGCCCAGGATGATGCAGCCGATCTCGGCCTCGTCCAGGTTGA
>JAHEXX010000061.1 GCA_023251895.1 bacterium | reverse complement strand
ACCCCAGCCAATCGGATCTGCGCAAGGTTTCGCGGGAGATCGCGGTCGCGGTCGTCCGGGAAGCCCGCGACCGCGGCGTCGGCCGCATGTTCCACGACGACGAGATCGAATTCGCCGTCGACGCCGCCATGTGGTTCCCGGAGTACGTCCCGTATCGGCCCGGGTAGGCCGCCGTGGGGTTAGCTCTCCCGGGCCTCGATCGCCTCGATGAGGCGGGGGAGGAACGACAGGGCATCTCCCACCACGCCGAGGTCGGCCAGCTTGAGGATGGGAGCGTCGGGGTCCTTGTTGATCGCGACGATCCGCTTGGACTGCTTCATGCCGACCACGTGTTGGGTCGCGCCGCTGATCCCGACGGCGACGTACACCTCGGGCTTCACGGTCTTGCCGGTCTGCCCGATCTGGTGGCTGTAGGGGATCCAGCCCGCGTCGACCACGGCCCGCGACGCGCCGACCGCGGCGTTCCCGATGACGGCGGCCAGCCGTTCCAGCAGGGCGAAGTTGGTCGGGTCCTGGAGCCCCCGGCCTCCGGCGATCACGACCTTGGCCTCCTCGAGCTTTGGCCCGGAGGCCGGCTCCTCGTGCCGTTCCACGCGGTGGGCCTTCAGGAGCTCGTCGGGGACCTCGGCGACGACGGGGACCACGTTCGCCGTTCCGCCGCTTGGCTCGGCAGCGAACGACTTCGGCCGCACCAGGACGAGCCTCGGTTCGGGCCCGCCCAGGCTGACGTCCACGATCTTGGTGCCACCCAGGATCTCAGTGCGAGCCCGGTCCAGGCCGAGGACGTCGGTGGCGTTGCTCATGAGCGTCGAGCCCGTCGTGGCCTGCAGGCGGCCCGCTACGTCCCGGGAGTCGTAAGTCGTCGCGAACATGATGAGGTTCGGCACATGCTCAGCCACCAGGCGGGCAAGGACGTGCGCAGCGGGCTGCCCTAGGTACTCGCCGAACACGGGGTCGTCGCTCGCGTAGACGGTCTTCGCTCCGTAGTCGCCGAGGGCCGCAGCCGCCCCCGTGGCTCCGGGTCCGAGGGCCACTGCCTCCACCGTGTCGGCCAGGTCTCGGGCCTTGGTCAGAAGCTCCAGCGCCGAGGGACGGGGTCCCTCCGGGCCGATATCCGCGTACACCCAGACCTTGGCCATCTCAGATCACCTTGGCTTCGGCCAGGAAGTCGGCGACCCGGGTCACGGCGTCGTCGCCCTGCACGATCTCGCCGACGGCCTTCTGGGGGGCGGCCTCCACGGCGATCACCGATTGGGTGGGGGCGAGCTCCTCGGGCGACAGGCCGAGGTCAGCGGCCGTGAGCCGCTCCACCGGCTTCTGCTTGGCCTGCATGATGCCCTTCAGCGTCGGGTATCGGGGCTCGGTGGCTCCGGCCGTGACGGTCACGACGGCCGGGAGGGGGCATTCCACGACGTCGTAGCCCTCCTCGGTCTGCCGCTCGGTGCGGACGATGCGGTCGTTCACCTCGACGCGGCGGGCGAAGGTCGCCGCGGGAACTCCGAGCAGTTCCGCGACGGTCATGGGGAGCGTGCCCGTGTACCCGTCGGTGGACTCGATGCCAGCCAACACAAGGTCGAAGGGCTGCCTGCGGACGGCCGAGGCCAGAACCCTTGCCGTGACCAGAGCATCCGCTCCCCGCAGTGCGGGGTCGGTGATCAGCACCGCCCGGTGGGCGCCCATGGACAGGGCCCGGCGGATGGCCGTCATCGCCGGCTCTGGTCCCATGGACACGACGGTGACCTCGCCCCCGTGATATTCCGTGATCCGGAGCGCGGCTTCCAGCGGATACTCGTCACCCGGGTCCAAGGCTCCATCGACGCCTTCCCGTCTCAAGAGGAAGTCCTCGCCCAGCTCGGGCGTGCCCTGCGGGTCGGGCACGTGTTTCGCCAGCACCACGACGTCCATGACCACGTTCCCCTGCTCGGATGGCGCACGCAGGATACCCGGGCATAAGTCCGCACGCCGTTCCACGGGCGGCGGTGGCTGGGATAGCCTTCCGTGGCGGCGGCGACTCCGTCGCCGGGAGGGATCATGCGCTGTCCGTCGTGCGGGACCGAGAACGAGGCCGGGCGCAAGTTCTGTGGCGAATGCGGCGCCGGGCTCGCGGTGGCGTGCCCTTCCTGTGGGACTCCGAACCCGCCCGCCGTGAAGTTCTGCGGCGAGTGCGGCACCCGGCTCGTCGGGCCGGATGCGTCGCCGCCGTCGATGGGGTCCGTCCCGTCTGAAGGGGGGACCTCCGGCCCCGCCGCGGAGCGACGCCTGGTCTCGGTCCTGTTCGCGGACCTGGTCGGATTCACGACGATGTCGGAGCGACGAGACTCGGAGGAAGTACGCGACCTCCTCACGCGGTACTTCGACACCTGCCGCACGGTGATCGGGCGGTACGGGGGGACCGTCGAGAAGTTCATCGGGGACGCGGTCATGGCGGTGTGGGGCACCCCGATCGCGACTGAGGACGACGCCGAGCGCGGGGTCCGGGCCGCCCTGGAGCTCACGTCCACAGTCGCGGCATTGAGGGAGGAGGTTGGGACGCCCGATCTCCGGGTTCGAGCGGGCGTCCTAACCGGCGAGGCCGCCGTCACGATCGGGCCCAGGGCCAGGGGATGGTAGCCGGCGACCTGGTCAACACGGCCTCGCGGGTCCAGTCCCTCGCTCCACCGGGGTCCGTGTACGTAGGGGAAGCCACGAAGCGGCTCACTGAGTCCGCCGTCGTCTACGAGGACGCGGGCAGCCACGAGCTCAAGGGCAAGTCCGGCTTGATCCCATTGTGGCGCGCGGTACGGGTGGTCGCGGGCGTCAGGGGAACCCTGAAGTCGTACGGGCTGGAGGCGCCGTTCGTCGGCCGGGATCGCGACCTCCGCCTGACCAAGGAGCTGTTCCACGGCTCGGCCGAGGAGGGCAGGGCCCACCTCGTCTCGGTGGTAGGCATGGCCGGCACCGGCAAGTCCCGACTGATGTGGGAATTCTTCAAGTACTCGGACGGCCTGGCCATCGAGTGGTGGTGGCATCGGGGACGCTGTCCCGCGTACGGGGAGGGCGTCACGTACTGGGCCCTGGCGGAGATGGTGAAGATGCGGGCGCGGATCGCCGAGGACGAGCCCCCCGACTCCGCCGCGGCCAAGCTCCGGGCCGCCGTGGAGGAGCACGTCCCCGATCCCGAGGAGCGTCGGTGGATCGAGCCTCGACTGGCCCACCTCCTCGGCCTCGAGGAGCGGACGGTCCACGACCGAGACGACCTGTTCGCAGCGTGGCGCCGGTTCTTCGAGCACCTCGCGGAACGATCCCCGTGCGTCATGGTCTTCGAGGACGTCCAGTGGGCCGACGCCTCGCTGCTGGACTTCATCGAGCACCTGCTGGAATGGTCCCGGGGCTACCCGATCTACGTCCTCACGCTGGCCCGCCCGGAGCTCCTGGAGCGACGTCCCCACTGGGGCGCGGGCTGGCGGAACTTCACCTCGATCTACCTGGAGCCACTTCCGGCGTCGGCGATGGAAGCCCTCCTGTCCGGCCTGGTCCCCGGCCTACCGAAAGAGCTCTTGGCGCAGATCCTCGAGCGAGCGGAGGGGGTGCCGCTGTACGCGGTCGAGACGGTCCGGATGCTCCTGGACCGTGGCCTGCTCGTCCAAGAGGGAAGCGCCTACCGACCGGTCGGCCACATCGAGACCCTCGAGGTTCCCGAGTCGCTCCACGCGCTGATCGCGGCCCGGCTGGACGGACTATCGCCGGAGGAGAGAAAGGTGCTCCAGGACGGGGCGGTGCTCGGGAAGACCTTCACGAAGCCGGGCCTAGCCGCCCTGAGTGGGATGTCGGACGAACAGCTCGACGCGTTGCTTGCCTCGCTCGTCCGCAAGGAGGTCCTGTCGCTCCAGGCCGACCCCCGCTCGCCGGAGCACGGTCAGTACGGGTTCCTCCAAGAGCTCGTGAAGACGGTCGCGTACGACACCCTGTCGAAGAAGGAGCGCAGAGTGCGTCACCTCGCCGCCGCCGAGTTCATCGAGCGGGGCTGGACCGGGGAGGAGGACGAGATCGTCGAAGTCGTCGCTGCCCACTACCTCGAGGCATACCAGGAAGCACCCGATGCGGACGACGCGGAGGACATCCGGGGACGCGCCCGCGACATGTTGGTGCGGGCCGGTGAGCGGGCGGCTTCCCTCGCGGCCACGGGGGAGGCGCAGCGGTACTTCGAGCAAGCCGGTGAGCTCGCCGATGAGGCGATACTCCGTGCGGAGCTGGCAGAGCGCGCAGGCGAGATGGCGCTCCGAGGAGCGCGCCTGGAGGAAGCCGCCTCGCTGCTGAACACCGCCATGACCCAGTTCGAAGCCGAAGGGCGCAGTCACTCAGCGGCCAGGGTGGCGGCAAGGCTGGGGGAGGCCGAGTGGCTGGCCGGCCGCCAGCAGGACGCGCTGCAACAGATGGAGCAGGCCTTCGGCGTCCTTGCCGGGGACCAGGCCGACGAAGACCTGGCCACGCTGGCGGCGCAACTCGGCAGGTTCTACACGTTGGCTGGACAGCTCGAGCAGGCCGGTCTGAAGGTGGACGTTGCCCTCGAGACCGCCGAGGAGCTCGCCCTGCCGGAGGTGATATCCCAGGCCCTGAACAGCAAGGGCATCATCGCGCTGTACGAGGGCCGCCTCCACGAGGGCCTCGCCTTCTTCAAGCACGCGTTGGAGATCGGGCTGGAGAACGACATCCCGCTCGCCGCGTTCCGCGGGTACAACAACGTGGCCGAGGTCCTCAGCCGCCAGGACCGCTACGAGGAGTCGGCCGAGTTCCATCGAAGGGGCCTGGCCCTGGCCCGCCGGGTGGGGAACCGAGTCTGGGAATGGAACTTCATCGGGGAGCTGTCGTACGTGCAGTGGGTCCTAGGGGAGTGGGACCAGACGCTCGCTGAGGTCGAAACCATCCCAGAGCCCTCGATGCCGGAGGCGTCAGCAGCGATCCTCGCTTCGCTCCCCCAGATGCTTGTCGCGCGTGGGCACCCGGCGGACGCGAAACGCATCGTCCCGTTCTTCGTCCGGTACGAGAGCGGGGCGGACCGTGAGTCCCGTTCCGCTTATCACTCGGCGCGGGCCGGGGTGGCACGGGCGGCAGGCCGGTACGGGGAGGCGCTCGAGGCCGGCCGGACGGCGTTCGCGGACTGGGACGCCGTCGGGACCGGGTCGCAGGGCGTCAAGGAGGGGTTCGTCCAGGCCGGCGAGGCGGCCCTGGCTGCCGGGGAGACGGGCGCGCTCGAAGACTTGCTGGCGGTGGTGGGCGGCCTGTCACCGGGGCGCCAAACGACCTTCCTGCGAGCCCATGCCGCGCGGTTCCGGGGTCGGGCGGCGATCGTCTCCGGCGGGGACCCCGGGGGCCGGTTCAAGGAGGCGGCGGGCCTCTTCCGGGAGCACAGCATGCGGTTTTGGCTGGCCGTGACCCTGCTAGAGCACGGCGATTGGCTCACGAGCCAGGGGCGGGCGGAGGAAGCGAAGCCGCTCGTCGATGAGGCTCGAGAGACCTTCGAGCGGCTCAAGGCAGCGCCGTGGCTCGAGCGCGCCGAGCATCTCGCGGTCCGGGAGCCGATCGGCGGAGGCGAAACGTGATCTGCACGAATTGCGGCGCCGAGAATCCGGCGACCAACAGGTTCTGCGGAGAATGCGGCTCCCCCCTCGCCCGGACCTGTCCGTCGTGCGGCGCTCCTCAACCCCCGGCCACGAAGTTCTGCGGCGAGTGCGGGAACCCCCTCGCCGCCACGGCCGTTCCGGCGTCTGCCTTTGCGTCGGCGCCCGCGCAGGAGGCCCGCGACGAGCCGGCCGCCGAGCGGCGATTGGTCTCGGTGCTGTTCGCCGACCTGGTCGACTTCACGACGCTCTCGGAGTCGCGCGACTCCGAGGAGGTGCGGGAGCTACTCTCGCGCTACTTCGACATGAGCCGACGGATCATCGGTCGCTACGGCGGAACGATCGAGAAGTTCATCGGCGATGCGGTGATGGCTGTCTGGGGCACGCCTGTCGCGACCGAGGACGACGCCGAGCGTGCCGTGCGGACCGCCCTGGAGCTCACCGCTGCCGTCGCCACCCTCGGTGAGGAGGCGGGCGCTCTCGACCTCCGTGCCCGCGCCGGAGTGCTCACCGGCGAGGCGGCGGTCACGATCGGCGCCGAGGGGCAGGGGATGGTGGCCGGCGACCTCGTGAACACAGCGTCCCGGATCCAATCTGCCGCGCCGCCGGGCGGAGTGTTCGTCGGAGAGGCGACCCGCCGGGCGACCGAAGCCACGATCGCCTACGAGGACGCAGGCTCGTTCGAGATGAAAGGGAAGTCAGGACTCGTCCCGCTGTGGCGCGCGATGCGCATCGTCGCCGGCGCCCGCGGGACGCTGAAGTCGCATGGGCTCGAGTCGCCCTTCGTGGGACGGGACCGGGAGCTCCGCATGGTGAAGGACCTGTTCCACGCCTCGACCGAGGAGAAGACCGCGCATCTTGTCTCGGTGATCGGCGTCGCCGGGATCGGGAAGTCGCGGCTCGTGTGGGAGTTCTACAAGTACTTCGATGGCCTGGCCGACGACGTGTTCTGGCACCGTGGCCGGTGTCTCTCCTACGGCGAGGGCGTGACCTACTGGGCGCTCGCCGACATGGTGAAGATGCGCGCGCGGATCGCCGAGGAGGAGGAGCCTGCCTCGGCCCTCGCGAAGCTCCGCGAGACGATCGAGGAGAACGTTCCCGACCCCGAGGAGCGCCGTTGGATCGAGCCGCGCCTCGCGCACCTGCTCGGCCTCGAGGAGCGTACGGCCGCCGACAAGGAGGACCTGTTCGCCGCGTGGAGGTTGTTCTTCGAGCGCCTGGCCGAGCAGTTGCCGGTCGTGATGGCCTTCGAGGACATGCAGTGGGCGGACAGCTCCCTGCTCGACTTCATCGAGTACCTGGTCGAGTGGTCGCGGAGCTTCCCGATCTTCATCATGACGCTCGCCCGCCCCGAGCTCACCGAGCGCCGGGCCACGTGGGGCGCCGGCAAGCGCAACTTCACCTCGCTGTACCTGGAGCCGCTGCCGGGGGAGGCGATGCGCGCGCTCCTCTCCGGGCTCGTGCCGGGCCTCCCGATCGAGATCGAGGAGCGGATCCTCGAGCGGGCCGCTGGTGTGCCGCTGTACGCGGTGGAGACGGTGCGCATGCTGCTCGACCGCGGGCTGCTCGCGCAGGAGGGATCGTTCTACCGGCCCACCGGCCCCATCGAGACGCTCGAGGTGCCCGAGACGCTCCACGCGCTGATCGCCGCGCGCCTCGACGGCCTGTCGCCGGAGGAGAGGCGGGCGGTCCAGGACGCGTCGGTGCTCGGCAAGACGTTCTTCAAGGCCGGACTGGCCGCCGTCTCCGGGGTGAGCGAGGAGGAGCTCGAGCCGGTCCTCGCCTCGCTCCTGCGGAAGGAGGTGGTCTCGCTGCAGGCCGATCCACGATCGCCGGAGCGAGGCCAATACGGCTTCCTCCAGGACCTGCTCCGGACGGTCGCGTACGACACGCTCTCGAAGAAGGATCGCAAGCCCAGACATCTCGCGGCCGCCTCGTTCATCGAAGGAACGTGGACGGGGGAGGAGCACGAGATCGTCGAGGTCCTGGCCTCCCACTACCTCAGCGCCTTCGAGGCCGCGCCCGACGCCGACGACGCCCTGGAGATCAAGGGGAGTGCGAGGGAGGCTCTCGTGAAAGCCGGCGAACGCGCGGCATCGCTCGCAGCGAGCGATGAGGCGCTGCGCTACTTCAAGCAGGCCATCGAGCTCACCGACGAACCCCTCGCGGCGGCAGAGCTGCACGAGCGCGCGGGGCGGATGGCCTGGTCGGCCGGACGAGCAACCGAGGCGCACGCTCACTGCGAGTGGGCGATCGAGACGTTCGGTTCGATCGGCCTCACGCATCCGGCGGCCCGGGTCTCGGCCGTCCTCGCGGAGGTGATCTGGCAGGAAGGTCACATCGAGGAGGCCGTGGAGCGCATGGAGGAGGCCTTCGCCGTCCTCTCCCAGGAGGAGCAGGACGAAGACCTCGCCATGCTGGCGGCACAGCTCGGGCGCCTCCTCTACTTCATGGGGCGAACCGAAGAGTCGCTGGTCAGGATCGAGCTCGCGCTAGAGATAGCCGAAGCGTTGCGGCTGCCTGAGGTCCTGTCGCAGGCGTTGAACACGAAGGGATTGATCCTCGTCACGAGAGGTCGGTTCGAGGAGGGAGCCCTCCTCCTGCGACACGCGCTCCAGGTCGCCCTGGAACACGACCTGTCGGCCGCCGCCCTGCGCGCCTACGGCAATCTCGCCGCGTTCGCGAGCCAGCAGGACCGGCTGAACGAAGTGATCGAGCTGAGCGCGCCGGCCCTGGAACTCGCCCGAAAGGTGGGGGACCGGCTCCAGGAGGGCTCGATCCTCGCGGGGCCGATCCCGGACCTCGTGCTCCTGGGACGGTGGGACGAGGCCGTTGCCATCGGGGAGGAAGTCGGTTCCGGGGAGGACCTCGCCGAAACGGTCCTCATCGGCCTCATCTCCCTAGCGCCCATGCACGCGTTCCGCGGCGAGCTCGACGAGGCCCGGCGGGTCCTTGCCCTGCTTCCCGAAGCAGGGTCCTCGCAGGACGTCCAGACCCGGACCACGTACCGGGTCTCCGAGGCGCCCGTCCTGCGCGCCGAGGGCCGATTCGCGGAGGCGCTCGCCGCCGCGGAGGAAGCCTACGGGGTGCGGGGAGAGTTCGGCATCCGCGCCCCGCAGGTGAAGGAGGGCCTCGCGGAGGCGCTCGAGGCGGCGTTCGCGCTCGGCAACATGGCGAAGGTCGAAGCGCTCCTCGGCGAGATCGAAGCCATGCGACCCGGCGAGCTCACGCCGTACGTGCAGGCCCAGGGCGCGCGATTCGGCGCGCGCCTGGCAGCGGCTCGAGGAGAGCAGGGGCAGGTCGAGCCGGGCTTCTCGGCCGCCGCGGAGCGGTTCCGGGAACTCTCGATGCCATACCTCCGAGCCGTGACGCTCGCCGAGCAGGGCGAGTGGCTGGTCGGGCAGGCGCGAGAGCACGACGCCAAACCACCGCTTGACGAGGCGGCGGAGATCTTTGCCCGACTGAAGGCGACCCCTTGGCTCGAGCGGCTTGGGCGAACGGAGCAGGCCGCCGCAACCGTATCGTGAGGCCATGACGTCGGATGGGCACCGGTTGTTCGCGTGGGCGTTCGCGCGGATATCTCCGTTCGCCGAACGAGGTGGTCTGTCGGAGCGGCGGCGGGCACTCCTGTCGCGAGCGGAGGGCCTGGTCGTGGAGATCGGCTCGGGGACGGGAGCGAACCTCCGTCACTACCCGCCCGCCGTGACGGAAGTCGTGGCCACCGAGCCGGATCCCCACATGTTCAAGCGCCTCCCGAAGGCAGCCGCGCGGGCCGGCGTCCCGGTTCGGCTGGGGCAGGTGGGCGCCGACCGATTGCCTTTCCGCGACTCCTCGGTCGATACGGTCGTGACCACCCTGGTGCTGTGTTCGGTGCCCGATCAGGCGGCCGCCCTGGCCGAGGCGCTACGGGTCTTGAAGCCGGGCGGGCGCCTCCTGTTCATGGAACACGTCCGCTCCGACGACCCGAAGATCGCCGCCAAGCAGGACAAGCGGGAGCGATTCCACATGCGGGTCGCCGGCGGCTGCCATCCCAACCGCGACACGCTCGCGGCCATCGGGGCGGCGGGGTTCGAGGTGGAACAGGCGGAGCGCGCCCGGTTCCCCGGGCCCAAGATCACTCGGCCCCACATCTCCGGGGTGGCCACGAAGCCGGCCGTAGACTAGGCCGGTAGATGGGCTCCAAGGGTTCGGTGTTGGTCGCGATGTCGGGCGGGGTGGACTCGTCCGTCGCCGCCTGTCTCCTGCACGAGCAGGGGTACGAGGTGCTGGGGGCTCACATGAACCTCGTTCGCCTCGAGGGCGTGGAGCACGGGTGCTGTGGGCCGCGGGCCCGCGCGGACGCCGCGGATGTGGCGCGGATCGCCGGGTTCCCGTTCGAGATCGTCGACCTGTCGGCGGAATTCGAGTGGACCGTGGTGGCCGATTTCTTCGCGGAGCACGAGGCCGGCCGGACCCCGAATCCTTGCGCGCGCTGCAACGGCGAGGTCAAGTTCGGGGCGTTCCTGCGGCGGGCCGATGAGGTGGAGATCGACTTCGTCGCCACCGGGCACTACGTACGGACCACGGTGGAGGAGCACGCGGTATGGCATCTGCTTCGAGGGGCCGACCGCGCGAAGGACCAGTCCTACATGCTCCACATGCTCGGACAGCGCGAGCTGGCGCGGTCCCTGTTCCCCGTGGGCGGGATGGCGAAGGCGCAGACGCGCTGGCACGCCGAGCGGTTCGGGCTCGCGGTGGCGTCGAAACCCGACTCGCAGGATCTCTGCTTCGCGCCCCACGGCGATGCCGGCGCGTTCGTCCGAAGCTCCGCGCCGCATCTGGTGCGGGAAGGTGAGGTCGTGGACGTGGAAGGGCGAGTCCTCACCACCCACGACGGGACCTTCGCGTTCACGATAGGGCAGCGTCGGGGGCTCGGGATCTCGACCGGGCGGCGGACCTACGTCCTGGACATCGACTCGGCGGCGAACCGAGTGGTGGTCGGGCCCGGGGACATGCTTGCGCGGGGGGGCCTCACGGCAGACCGGGTGTCGTGGGTCGCGGGTCAGTCGCCCGCCCTTGCTCCTTTCGAGGCCGACGTCCGGATCCGCTACCGAGGGGACGACGTGCCCGCGGTGGTCACGGCCGGGGGCGACGGCGCGACGGTCTCGGTGGAGTTCCGCGTTCCGCAGCGCGGCGTCGCCCCCGGTCAGAGCGTCGTGTTCTACCGGGGCGACGACGTCCTCGGCGGCGGCCGCATCACGGCCGCCGTCCGCTGATCAGGACCAGAACTCGTCGACCGCGTACTGATCGTCCTGGTGGACCCAGGACTCGGCGACCTTCCCGTCCTGGAAGTGGACGACGTGCGCGTACTTGGTGTCGAGACGCTTGCCGTTCCGCTCGCCGCGGGCAACGCCGAGCACCACGCCGTGTTCGTCGTTCGCGAGGCAGTCATGGATCTCCACGCTGAACGTTCCGCCGGAGAGCTCGAAGGTCTTCGCGAACGCGCCCATCACCTCGTCCACGCCTTTGAAATCCCCGGCCAGCGGGTTGCGGCCCGGTGCGTGCCAGATGACGTCCTGCGTGAAGTACTCGTTCCGGAGCGCCTCGAGGTCGCCGGTCTGGAACGCTGCGTACCCGGCGCGGAACCGTTCCTCGTTGGGATGTGCCATCTCCTCCTCCTTCTCCTCACACATCGACCACCGTGGTCGCCCCAGGGTAGGGTGGAGATCGGCATCGGCGCAAGCCGTGGTTTGCGCGGGGCGACGGCCGGTCCGAAGGCTGCCAGGGGAAGGCGAAGGGGAAGGAGGGGATATGGCAGATCACCCGAACGTCGAGGCCACCCGCATCGCGCTGGAGGCGTTCATGAAGGGAGATCGGGAGAGCCTCGGGTCCATGATCGCGGAGGACGCCGTGTGGCACATCCCGGGGAATAACCGGTTCTCCGGAGACCGCCGCGGTCGCGACGCGATCATGGGCCGGTTCCAGGAGATGGCCGAGGCCGGATTCCGGCCAACGATCGACGAGATCCACGACATCGTCGGTGGCGATGAGCACGTGGTCGCGCTCGTGACCCTCGCCCTCGAAACCTCCGAAGGGACGACCCGGTCGCGGTCGGTGCAGGTGTACCACGTGGCGGGCGGCCAGGCGACGGAGTTCTGGGCCTACAACGAGCACCAGGACGAGATCGACGCCGTCCTGGGCGGCTGATCCGCGACCCGGAGCCGATCACGAGCCCCGCCGGCTGGTCGGTCGGCGGGGCTCGCTATCATCGGCTTCCCAGGTCCGCGAGGAGGCCGGCGCCGTGCCGCTGCTGAAGAGGAAGCCGAAGAGCTTCGACATCCAGGTGCAGGACATGACCCTGCACATCAGCGCGGGCGGCGACTTCACCGAGGAATCGCGGGCCTCGGCCCTGTCGTTCTGGGAGCAGCTCCAGGCCTACGCGCTCCGCGATCCGGAGTTCTCGACCAGCAAGCGGCCCATGGAGCTGCCCGAGAGCGCTCCCCCCATCGTGCGCGAGATCGCGGCGGCGGCGGCCGCCGCCGGGGTGGGACCGATGTTCGGGTTCCGCGGAGCCCTGGCCGACCACGTGGGGCGGTTCCTGGCAGGGCAGGTCCACGAGTTGACGGTGTCGTGCCAGGGCGACTTCTTCGTGGTGACCCGCAAACGGATGAAGCTGACCGCCTATCGAGGGCTGGACGGCTCGTCGCTGGCGGTCGTGGTGCAGCCCCGCCCATCAGGCGTGGGCGTCTCCACGACGGGCGACCGTCGAGCCGGCGCGCTCGACGGGTTGGCTGTGGTTGCCGACTCGTGCATGCTGGCCGACGCCGCGGCGGCCGCGGTTCAAGCCATCGCGGCCAAGCCCGACGGCTTCAAGAAGGCCCTGACCTACCTCCAGCGAGTGGACGGGGTGGACGGCGGCGTGCTGATCCGCGGTTCGCAGATCGGGGTGGCCGGCGGCGTGGAGATCGCCGCGTAGCGATGGCCGACCAGCTCGAGCGCAAGCGAGCCGAAGCCAAGCTCCGGGTCGAAGAGCTGCGGGACGAGATCCGCCGCCACGGCTACCTGTACCACGTCCTCGACCAGCCGGAGATCTCCGACGCCGAGTACGACGAGCTGATGCTGGAGCTCCAGAGGGTGGAGGAGGAGTTCCCCGAGCTCCTCACGCCGGACAGTCCGACGCAGCGGGTCGGAGCCGCCCCGGCCGAGCTGTTCGCGCCGGTCGAGCACCGGGCCCCCATGTTCTCGCTGGACAACGCCTTCTCGCGCGAGGAGCTGCAGGCGTGGGAGAAGCGTTGCGAGCGCGTGGTGGGCCCCGGCGCGCGCTACGCGTGCGAGCTGAAGATCGACGGCGTCGCGGTGGCGCTGACGTACGAGAACGGCACGGTCGTGAAGGGAGCGACGCGCGGCGACGGGCGGATCGGAGAGGACATCACGGCGAACGTCAGGACGGTGAGAAGCGTGCCGCAACGGCTCTTGATGAAGAAGCCCCCGGCGGTCCTGGAGGTCCGCGGCGAGGTCTACCTGCCGGTCAAGGGCTTCGAGAAGCTGAACACGGAGCTCACGGCGGCGGAACTGCGCCCCTTCGCGAACCCCCGGAACGCGGCGGCCGGGAGCCTGCGCCAGAAGGATCCTAAGATCACGGCATCGCGGCCCCTCTCGATGTGGGTCCACAGCTTCGGCTACGCGAGGGGAGTGCGGTTCGACTCGCACTCCGGGTTCCTGGAATGGTGCCGCGACGCCGGGCTGCCGGTGGCCCCGACCAGCGAGGTCGTGGACGGCCTGGGCGGTGTGATGGCCTACGTCGAGAAGTGGCAGGACGCGCGCCACAGCGTCGACTGGGAGATCGACGGCGTCGTCGTGAAGGTCGACCAGATCGCGTTCCAGGGCGAGCTCGGTGCCACCAGCCACGCACCCCGGTGGGCCATCGCCTACAAGTTTCCCCCGGAGGAGCGGACCACGCTGCTGAGAGACATCCAGGTCCACACGGGCCGCACCGGTAAGGTCACGCCGTTCGCCGTCCTGGAGCCCGTGTTCGTCGGCGGGGTCACGGTCACCTACGCCACGCTGCACAACGAGGACGAGGTCAGGCGGAAGGACGTCCGCAAGCAC
The DNA here is from genome assembly GCA_023251895.1 of bacterium. Classification (GTDB taxonomy): domain Bacteria; phylum Actinomycetota; class UBA4738; order UBA4738; family HRBIN12; genus JAHEXX01. Next base: position 1,851 of record JAHEXX010000061.1, on the reverse strand, counting down.
GACACGGTGATCGTCCGCCGCGCGGGCGATGTGATACCCGAGATCGTCGGACCCGTCATGCCGAAGCGATCGAAGGGAGCGAGGCGGTGGAAGATGCCGGCCGCGTGCCCCTCGTGCGGAACAGCCCTGATCCGCCCCGAGGGAGAGGCCGACCACCGGTGCCCCAACCGCCGGGGCTGCCCCGACCAGAGCGTGGAGTGGCTGTTCCACTTCGCCGGGCGGGGCGCGATGGACATCGAGGGCCTCGGGTACATGACCCTCCTGGCTCTCCTCGACAAGGGCCTCATCGAGGACCCCGGCGACGTGTACTCGCTCACGGCCGATCGGATCGGGCTGCTGGCGGGGTTCAAGGAGAAGTCGACGTCCAACCTGCTCACCGCGATCGAGGGCTCGAAGGACCGGCCCATCTGGCGGCTGCTGGTCGGGTTGAACATCCGCCACGTCGGAGAACACGTCGCGCAGGTCCTGGCCCGGGCGTTCGGCTCGATCGACGCGCTCGCCGGGGCCACCGTGGAACGGATCGACGAGGTGGAGGAGATCGGCCCGGAGATCGCCCGGAGCGTCCACGAGTGGTTCCAGGACCCCGAGAACCGCGCGTTGCTCGACAAGCTCCGGAAGGCGGGGCTTCGATTCGCGGACCAGGCCCCGGCGGTGGTCGCGGGGGGGCCACTCATGGGGAAGACCATCGTGCTGACCGGGGGGCTGGAGACGCTCTCGCGAGAGGAGGCCGCCGTCGCCGCCCAGGAGGCGGGGGCCCGGGTGGCGTCGAGCGTGTCGAAGAAGACCGACTTCGTTGTGGCTGGGGCGGACCCGGGCTCGAAGTACGACAAGGCCGTCCAGCTGGGTGTCGAGATCATCGACGAGCACCAGTTCCTGAAGCGGCTCTCTCGAGGCTGAACTCCGTGCTCGCCGAGTCGGCCGGGGGCGGAGCGGCCCTCGGGCAGCCACTACACTGGCCCTCATGCCCGTCGAGATCGACATCGAGCACGTCGCGCGCCTGGCTCGCCTGGCACTCACCGACGAGGAGAAGGAGCGCCTGCACGCCCAGCTCGGGGTGATCATGGAGCACGCTGCCAAGGTCGGCGAGGTGGCGGCGGAAGAGGTGCCGCCCACCGCCTACGCGATCCCTCGCTCGAACGTGCTCCGCCCGGACGAGCCGGAACCGGGCCTGTCGCACGAGGCTGCCCTTGCCGGCGCGCCGGAGGACGAGGGCGGGCGTTTCAAGGTTCCCCGCATCGTGGAGATGGAGTAGCGTGTCCGATCTCTGCGACCTGACTGCCACGGAGCTCTCGCCGCAGCTCGCGGCGGGGCAAGTTTCGGCCGTTGAGATCGCGGAGTCCTGCCTGGCCCGGGTCGAGGCGGTCGAGGACCGGGTGAGGGCGTTCCTCACGCTCACGCCCGAGACCGCCCGGGAACGGGCTCCGCACGTCGACGAGCGCAGGGCCATCGGGGCGCCGCTGTCGCCGGTCGCGGGCATCCCGATCGCGCTGAAGGACGTCCTGACCACCCGCGGCATCCGCACGACGTGCGGCTCGAAGATCCTCGAGGGCTACGTGCCGCCATACGACTGCACCCCGTGGGTCCGGCTGTCCGGCGAGGGTTCGGTCCTGATCGGCAAGACGAACTGCGACGAGTTCGCCATGGGCTCGTCGACCGAGAACTCCGCGTTCGGCTCGGTCCGCAACCCGTGGAACCTGAACACCGTGCCCGGCGGCTCCTCCGGCGGCTCGGCCGCCGCCGTCGCGGCCGGCGAAGTCGTGTGGGCCCTGGGGACCGACACGGGCGGCTCCGTCCGCCAGCCCGCATCGCTGTGCGGCATTGTCGGCCTCAAACCCACCTACGGCCTGGTCT
>JAHEXX010000060.1 GCA_023251895.1 bacterium | reverse complement strand
GACGTCGCCCATGAACTCCTCGGGCGTAACGATCTCGAACTCCATCACCGGCTCCAGCAGCACCGTGTCCGCCCGATGTGCGGCCTCCTTCAGAGCGATGGAACCGGCGATCTTGAACGCCATCTCCGACGAGTCGACCTCGTGGTACGAGCCGTCGATCAGTGTGGCCCGCACGTCTACCACTGGGTAGCCGGCCAGCACGCCGGACTCCAGGGCCTCCTGGATGCCCTGGTCCACCGAGGGGATGTACTCGCGCGGGATGTCCCCGCCCGTGATCTTGTTGATGAACTCGTAGCCGCCGCCGGGGCCGGTGGGCTCCAGATCGATGTACACGTGCCCGAACTGGCCGCGGCCGCCGGTCTGTCGGACGAACCGCCCCTCCACCTTGTGCACGGGCTTGCGGACGGTCTCGCGGTAGGCGACCTGTGGCTTGCCCACGTTGGCGTCGACGTTGAACTCGCGCTTGAGCCGGTCCACCAGGACCTCCAGGTGGAGCTCGCCCATCCCCGAGATGATGGTCTGCCCGGTCTCGTCGTCGTACTTGACGACGAACGTGGGGTCCTCGTCGGACAGCTTGCCCAGGCCGCTGCCCAGCTTGTCCTGGTCGGCCTTGGTCTTGGGCTCGACCGCCACCGAGATGACCGGGGTCGGGAAGCTGATCGACTCCAGCACGATCGGTTTGGCCGGCTCGCACAGCGTGTCGCCGGTCGTCGTGTGCTTCAGCCCGACCACGGCCACGATGTCACCCGTGTAGGCGGCTTCCTTGTCCTCGCGGTGGTTCGCGTGCATCTGGAGGATGCGGCCCACCCGTTCCTTGCGGTCCTTGGTCGAGTTCTGCACGTGGGAGCCGGAGCGGAGCATGCCCGAGTACACGCGCAAGTAGGTGAGCCGGCCCACGTAGGGGTCGGACATGATCTTGAACGCGAGGGCGGAGAAGGGCTCGGCGTCATCGGGTTTGCGTTCCTCGTGGCTGCCGGCGGGGGTGTGACCCTCGACGGGCGGGACGTCGGTGGGGCTCGGCAGGTAGGTCACGATGGCGTCGAGCAGCGGCTGGATGGCCTTGTTCTTGAAGGCGGACCCGCACAGCACTGGCACGCAGTGGTTCTCGAGCGTGGCCTTGCGGATGGCCCGGCGGAGCTCGTCGACGGTGGGTTCCTCCTCGTGGACGAACTTCTCCATGAGGGACTCGTCGTGGTCGGCGAGCTTCTCGAACAGGTCGTGGCGGGCCTTGCGGGCGGCGTCGACGAGCTCCGGCGGGATCTCGGCGTCCTCCCATTCCTCGCCCATCTCGGAGATCCACCGATGGGCCTTCATGTCCACCAGGTCGATGACCCCGGTGAACGCGGCTTCGGTGCCCCACGGGAGCTGCAGGACCAGCGGGTTGGCGTGGAGGCGGTCGACGACCATCTCGACGGTACGGTGGAAGTCGGCCCCCGTGCGGTCCATCTTGTTCACGAAGCAGATCCGGGGTACGTGGTAACGGTCGGCCTGCCGCCAGACCGTCTCGGTCTGAGGCTCCACGCCCGCCACCGCGTCGAACACGGCCACGGCCCCGTCCAGCACGCGCAACGAACGCTCGACCTCGACGGTGAAATCCACATGTCCGGGGGTGTCGATGAGGTTGATCCAGTGCCCCTTCCACTGGCAGGTGGTGGCGGCGGAGGTGATCGTGATGCCGCGCTCGCGCTCCTGGACCATCCAGTCCATCTGGGCGGTGCCCTCGTGGACCTCACCGATCTTGTAGGCCTTGCCGGTGTAGTACAGGATGCGCTCGGTCGTGGTCGTCTTGCCCGCGTCGATGTGGGCCATGATGCCGATGTTCCGCGTGCGGGCGAGCGGGAACTCCCGGATCATGAGGCCCTTGCCGGGCCCTCCGGGCGCCTGCTTCACGTCCTGTGCGACTTCGGCCACGTCCATCTTCTCCGCGGGGGTCGCCATCTAGCGGCCCCCCTCAGCGAACGCCGGGCCCCAGGCCCGGCTCACGGATTCGTCGTCGATCACCATCGGTAGTGCGCGAAGGCCTTGTTGGCTTCGGCCATCTTGTGCATGTCCTCGCGGCGTTTGACCGCGGAACCCTGGCCCTGGGAGGCGTCCATGATCTCGCCGACCAGGCGCTCGGCCATGGAGTTCTCCTTGCGCTGGCGGGAGTAGTTGACGAGCCACCTCAGCGCGAGGGTGGTGCCGCGCAGGGGGCGAACCTCCACCGGCACCTGGTAGCTGGCGCCGCCCACCCGGCGGGACTTCACCTCGAGGAGAGGCCGGACGTTCTCGACCGCCTTCTTGAGAGCGATGACCGGGTCGTTGGCGGTACGCTCGGAGATGACCTCGAGCGCCTTGTAGACCGTGCGCTCGGCAACCGTCTTCTTGCCGTGCAGCAGCACCTTGTTGATGAGCTGCGTGACCAGCGGGTTCTGGTAGATGGGGTCGGGCTCGGTCTCCCGGCGTACGGCAGGTCCCTTGCGCGGCATCGCTACTCGCCCTTCTTCGCGCCGTACTTGGATCGGGCCTTCTTGCGATCCTTCACGCCGGCGGTGTCGAGGGCGGCGCGGATGATCTTGTAGCGGACACCGGGGAGATCGCGGACCCGGCCACCGCGGATGAGCACGATGGAGTGCTCCTGGAGGTTGTGGCCGACCCCGGGGATGTAGGCGGTGACCTCCACCCCGGTGGTGAGGCGGACCCGGGCTACCTTGCGGAGGGCGGAGTTCGGCTTCTTCGGGGTGGTCGTGTAGACGCGCGTGCAGACGCCCCGACGCTGAGGGGACTGCCGAAGCGCCGGGCTCTTCGTCCGGTTCTTCGGGCGCACGCGCCCGCTCCTGATGAGCTGCTGGATCGTGGGCATGGCTCTCTCGTCATCACACTCTCTGGCCGTATCCGGCGGGGGCCCCCGTGAAAAAGCCGGGCCTCGGGGCCCGGCCTCCAGGGACAAATGCCAGGACTGAACGTCCCTTCGGGGTCCCCCCTGAAAGCATCGAAAGTTGGGCCCGCCCGCCGGGCCACAACGCGAACCGTAACGCTACTAGGCACGAGGTGGGGGTGTCAACGAACTGCTAGCGTGAACAATCGCTGTGTCCAATGAACCCGACCTGCTGGGCCTGCGCTCGATTGCAGAGCGGGCCGCCCTGGCTGGCGGTGCCGTTGTGCTGGCGGGGGATCCGGAGGGCCCCGCGCAAGCCAAGGGAGCCGGAGACTACGTGACCGACGTGGACCGGGCCGCGGAGGCGGTCATCACGGCATTGCTCGCTGCCGAAACGCCGGATGTGCCGGTGCTGGGTGAGGAGGAAGGCGGATCTTCAGGGGAACGTTACTGGGTGGTAGATCCGCTGGACGGGACTGCCAACTTCCTGCACGGGTTTCCGGTCGTGGGGGTTTCGGTGGCGCTGGTGGAAGCGGGTCGCCCCTTGGTGGGCGCGGTGCACGCGCCGTTCCTGGGCGATACCTGGGTCGCCGGGCGCGGGCTGGGCGCCGCCCGAGGCGGTAGGCGGCTGCGAGTGTCCGATCGGGCGCCCGGCAACGCCATCGTGGCCACCGGGTTCCCGTTCCGGCGGAAGGAGGTTCTGGGGCGCTACTTCGACGTGATGCGACGGTGCCTGGAGGGGTTCGAGGACCTGCGCCGGCCGGGGGCGGCGTCGCTGGACCTGGCCTGGGTGGCCGCGGGGGTGTTCGACGGATTCTTCGAGCTGGGGCTGTCGCCGTGGGACGTGGCCGCGGGGGCGCTGCTGATCGAGGAGGCCGGCGGCGTGGTGACCGACTGGTCCGGTGGGCCGGACTACCTCGGTGGCGACATCCTGGCAGGCTCCCCGGCCGTGCACGCGGAGCTGCTGCGGGCGGCCGACGCCTGAGGCCGGGGGGAGCCGAGGCAGCCGAGGCAGCCGAGGCAGCCGACGCAGCCGAGGACGAGGGTCCTCTCCCGCGACTTGTCATGGGTTTCACCGGAACAACCTAGGTTGCCGTTGTGAAACCCATGACGAGTGCCTGCGAGAGAACGCCCAAGTTGCCGTTGTGAAACCCATGACGAGTGCCTGCGAGAGAACGTCCAAGTTGCCGTTCTGAACGCCCGACGGGCCGTACGGGGAACCCAGGGCGCCCCCCGCGTGTCGGTGGCCCGCGATATGAACACCCCCATGGCCGGCCGCGATACGTGGATCCCGGCGCGGGTGGACCCGTGGGACGCTTACGTCGAGCGCGATCCCGTCGCCTGGGACGTGATCACGGCGGCCCGCCGGTTCCATCGCCTCCTGCAAGTCCACATGGATCGCGCCTTGTACGAGATGGGCGTGTCCTTCGCCCAGTACGAGGTCATGGAGCTGCTCCAGACCCACCCGAAGCTCCACGCCGGCGAGCTCGGACGGCGGCTCCGCCTGACCCGCCAGGGTGTCCGCCACTTGCTCTTCATGCTGGATCGCGCCGACCTGGTCGAGGTCTGGCCGAAGAGCAGCGGACGCCGATGCGTTTGGCTCACCGACTCCGGTCGCAAACGCGTCGCCCACTGCCGGTGGGCGATCGGGAGGGCCGAGAAAGCCCTCAACGGCCTCCCGCCCGACGACCATCGCCGGCTGCTCGAACTCTTCGCAACCTACGAACGCGTGCTCGTCCCTCCGAAACGCTACTGGTGGCTGGAGTAGCTACAGTTACTCCTTCGGAGCGTACGAGCCGCCGAGCATCTGCTCGGCCTCCTCGCGCGTCAGCGATCCCGCGAAGGCCGGCTCGGCCTCGCCCAGCTCGGCCAGCTCCCGCTGCCGGGCCAGCCAGTACTCGGGGATGGCCTCCTCCTTGATCCGGACGTGGATGTTCCGGTACACGGGCATCCCCGTGCCGGCCGGGATCAGCTTCCCGATGATCACGTTCTCCTTCAGACCGAGCAAGGGGTCCGATCGGGCCGAGATGGCCGCGTCGGTCAGCACCCGCGTGGTCTCCTGGAACGACGCAGCCGCCAGCCACGAGTCGGTCGCCAGCGACGCCTTCGTGATCCCCATCAGAAGCGGCCTGGCCGACGCCGGCACCCCGCCGCCTTCCACGACCTCCCCGTTCACACGCTCGAACCGCCTGCGGTCCACGATGTCCCCGGGCAGGAACTCGGTGTCCCCCGGCTCGATGATGCTGACCTTCCGCAGCATCTGCCGGATGATCAGCTCGATGTGCTTGTCGTGGATGGTCACGCCCTGCGACCGATACACCTGCTGAACCTCGTCCACCAGGTGCACCTGTAGCGCCTGGACGCCCTCCACCCGCAACTTCTCGTGCGGGTTCACCGAGCCCTCGGTGAGCTGCTGGCCCACCTCCACGCGATCGCCGTCGGACACCGTGAGCCGGGCCCGGAACGACACCGCGTACTGGACCTGCTCCTCGTCCTCCGACGTCACCGTGATCCGCCGGACCTTCTTCTCCTCGTCGTCTTCGATCGTGACGACGCCCGGAAGCTCCGTGATCTGGGCCTCCCCCTTGGGGCGCCGGGCTTCGAACAGCTCGACCACCCGGGGCAGGCCGTGCGTGATGTCCTCACCCGCGACGCCGCCGGTGTGGAACGTCCGCATGGTCAGCTGCGTGCCGGGCTCGCCGATCGACTGGGCCGCGATGATGCCCACGGCCTCTCCGATCTCGACCAGCCGGCCCGTGGCCAGGTTCCGCCCGTAGCACAAGCGGCACACGCCGACCGTGGCCTCACAGGTCGTCACCGACCGCACGTGGACCATGTCCACGCCGGCCTCGACCAGGGCCTCGACTGCCACGTCGTCGACCTCGTCCCCCTTCGACGCGACCTTCTTGCGATCCACCTTCACGTCCTCGGCCAGCACCCGGCCGAACACCGCCGTTTCCAGGTGCGCCGAACGCACGCGCTCCCCGTCCGGTTTCTCCACGGTCACGACCGCCGGGACACCCCGGTCCGAGCCGCAGTCCTCTTCCCGGATGATCAGCTCCTGCGCCACGTCGACCAGTCGCCGGGTCAGGTACCCGGAGTCCGCCGTCCGCAACGCGGTGTCGGCCAAGCCCTTGCGGGCGCCGTGCGTCGAGATGAAGTACTCCAGCACCGACAGCCCCTCGCGGAAGTTCGACTTGATCGGCCGCGGGATGATCTCGCCCTTGGGGTTGGCCACCAGGCCGCGCATGCCGGCGATCTGGCGGATCTGCATGATGTTCCCCCGGGCTCCCGAGTTGGCCATCATGTAGATCGGGTTGGTCTTCGTGAACTGGGCCTCCATGGCGTCCTTGACCACGTCGGTCGCCTGGGTCCAGATCTCGATCAGCTCCTGCCGGCGCTCGTCGTCGGTGATGATCCCCTTGCGGTACTGGCTCTCCACCTTCTGAGCTCGCTTCTCGTGCTCGTCCAGGATCTTGGGCTTGTCGGGGGGCGTGATGACGTCCTCGACCCCCAACGTCACCCCGGCCCGGGTCGCGTAGTGGAACCCCAGGTTCTTCAGGTTGTCCAGGATCTCCTCGACGGTCATCCGGTCGTACCGGCGCACGCAGTCGTCGACGAACGTGCCGACATCGCCCTTCAGCACGTGCTGGTTCACGTACTCGAACTCGTCGGGGAAGGCCTGGTTGAAGATGACCCGACCCACCGTGGTCTCGATCAGCGGAACCCGGCCGTCCGCGCCGACGTCCACCGTGTCCGGCAGCATCTCGGCCGGCAGCGCCTTGCCGGGCAGCCGGAGCTTGATCACCGTGTGGAGTCCGACCATCCGGTGGTCCAGCGCCATCAGGACCTCGTCGGCCGAGGTGAACCGAGGGATGTCCTCGTGTTTCGAGGGTCGCTCCCCCTCCAGCGTGAGGTAGTAGATCCCCAACACCATGTCCTGCGTGGGCACCGCGATGGGCCGCCCGTGTGCCGGCGAAAGGATGTTGTTCGTCGAAAGCATCAGGATCCGGGCCTCGGCCTGGGCCTCCGCCGACAGCGGCACGTGCACGGCCATCTGGTCGCCGTCGAAGTCCGCGTTGAACGCGGTGCACACCAGCGGGTGGATCTGGATGGCCTTGCCCTCCACCAACACGGGCTCGAAGGCCTGGATCCCCAGGCGGTGCAGGGTGGGGGCCCGGTTCAGCATGACCGGGTGCTCCCGGATGACCTCCTCGAGCACGTCCCACACCTGGGGCCGGGCCCGCTCGACCATCCGCTTGGCGCTCTTGATGTTCTGGGCCAGGTTCTGGTCCACCAGGCGCTTCATCACGAACGGCTTGAACAGCTCCAGCGCCATCTGCTTTGGCAGGCCGCACTGGTGCAGGCGGAGCTCCGGTCCGACCACGATGACCGACCGGCCGCTGTAGTCCACCCGCTTGCCCAGCAGGTTCTGACGGAAACGGCCCTGCTTGCCCTTCAGCATGTCGCTGATCGACTTCAGCGGCCGGTTGCCGGGGCCCGTCACCGGACGGCCCCGCCGCCCGTTGTCGAACAGCGCGTCCACGGCCTCCTGAAGCATCCGCTTCTCGTTGTTCACGATGATCTCGGGCGCTTGGAGGTCGAGCAGCCGCTTCAGCCGGTTGTTCCGGTTGATCACCCGGCGGTACAGGTCGTTCAGGTCCGACGTCGCGAACCGCCCACCGTCCAACTGCACCATGGGGCGAAGGTCCGGCGGGATCACGGGGATCGCGTCGAGCACCATGCCCAGCGGCGAGTTCCGGCCCTCCACGAAGTTCGTCACGACCTTCAGCCGCTTGATGGCTTTCTGCCGGCGGGTCCCCTTCGCCGTGTCGATCTGGCCGCGCAGGAACTCCGCCTCATCCTCGAGCTTCAGGTCCTGAAGGAGCCGCTTGATCGACTCCGCGCCCATCCCGCCGTCGAAGAAGTCGCCGAACCGCTCGCGAAGCGACCGGTACACGGCGTCGTCGGCCACCAGCTGCTTCACCTTCAGGTTCTTGAACGCCGCGAGCACCTCGTCCAGGTGGTCGGTGTCCCGCTTGGCCTGCTCCGTGAGGCGGTCCACGTCGCGCTGGGCCTCCCGGCGAGCCGCCGACAGCTGCGCGCTCTTGGCCTTCTCCGACTCCAGCTCGGCCAGCCGCTCCTCCAGTTCCTTCAGCCGGGCCTTGATCTGGTCGTCGCGGTCGGCATCGACCTCGCGCTTCTCCTCGTCGAACCCCTGCTCGATCTCGGGCAGGTCCTTGTGCCGGCGTTCCTCGTCCACTCGCGTCACGACGTACGCGGCGAAGTAGATGATCCGCTCGAGGTCCTTGGGCGCGATGTCCAACAGGTATCCCAAGCGGGACGGGACGCCCTTGAAGTACCAGATGTGCGTCACGGGCGCGGCCAGCTCGATGTGGCCCATCCGATCCCGCCTGACCTTGGACCGGGTGATCTCCACGCCGCACCGTTCGCAGATGATGCCCTTGAACCGCACCCGCTTGTACTTGCCGCAGTGGCACTCCCAGTCCCGGGTCGGCCCGAAGATCCGCTCGCAGAACAGGCCGTCCTTCTCGGGCTTCAGCGTCCGGTAGTTGATGGTCTCCGGCTTCTTGACCTCGCCGTTGGACCACGCGCGGATCTGGTCCGCGGTGGCCAGGCCGATCCGGAGCTCATCGAAGAAGTTCACGTCAAGCAAACGAAACGCCTCCTAAGCGATCAGTCGAAGTCCGCACCGGCGGGCTCGCGGCGGGACAGGTCGATGCCCAGCTCCTCAGCGGCCCGGAACACGTCCTCGTCGGTCTCCTTCAGCTCGATGGCCTCGCCCTCCGCCGAGCGGACCTCGACGTTCAGGCAGAGCGACTGCATCTCCTTGATGAGGACCTTGAACGACTCCGGGATGCCCGGCTCGGGGATGTTCTCCCCCTTCACGATGGCCTCGTAGACCTTCACGCGGCCGAGCACGTCGTCGGATTTGATGGTCAGGAGCTCCTGCAGCGCGTAGGCCGCCCCGTAGGCCTCCAGGGCCCACACCTCCATCTCGCCGAACCGCTGGCCGCCGAACTGGGCCTTCCCGCCCAGCGGCTGCTGCGTGATCATCGAGTAGGGGCCGGTGGACCGAGCGTGGATCTTGTCGTCTACCAGGTGGAGCAGCTTCAGGATGTAGACCACGCCGACGGTGACCGGTTCCTCGTACGGCTCGCCGCTGCGGCCGTCGAACAGCCGGGCCTTGCCCACGTCGTCCACCAGCTTCAGGCCGTCCTTGGAAGGGTGGGCGCTGCGGATGGCGTCCAGGATCTCGTGCTCCCTGGCGCCGTCGAACACCGGCGTGGAGATGTGCACGGGTCCGGAGAAATCCTCTCCGTTCATCTTGAAGCCCTGCAGGGCAGCCCATCCCAGGTGCGCCTCGAGCACCTGGCCAAGGTTCATCCGGGAGGGGACCCCCAGGGGATTCAGGATGATGTCGACCGGCGTGCCGTCCGAGAGGAACGGCATGTCCTCCTCCGACAGGATCGTCGCGATGACGCCCTTGTTCCCGTGGCGGCCGGCGAGCTTGTCGCCGTCGGAGATCTTCCGCTTCTGAGCCACGTACACCCGCACCAGCTGGTTCACGCCCGGGGACAGCTCGTCGCCGTCGTCGCGGGAGAACACGCGGACGCCGATGATCTTCCCGGACTCCCCGTGGGGGACCTTCATCGACGTGTCCCTGACCTCCCGGGCCTTCTCGCCGAAGATCGCGCGCAGCAGGCGCTCCTCGGGCGTCAGCTCGGTCTCGCCCTTGGGGGTGACCTTGCCGACCAGGTAGTCGCCGGTGGTGACCTCGGCTCCGATGCGTACGATGCCCCGCTCGTCGAGGTCCTTCAGGATCTCCTCGGAGACGTTGGGGATGTCCCGGGTGATCTCCTCGGCCCCCAGCTTGGTGTCGCGGGCGTCGACCTCGTGCTCCTCGATGTGGATCGAGGTCAGGACGTCGTCCTTCACCAGTCGCTCGGAGATGATGATGGCGTCCTCGTAGTTGTGGCCCTCCCAGGGCATGAACGCCACCGTCAGGTTCTTGCCCAGGGCCAGCTCGCCGGCCTCGGTCGAGGGCCCGTCCGCGATGACCTGGCCGCGGGCCACCTTGTCACCGATGTTCACGACCGGCTTCTGCGTGATGCACGTGCCCTGGTTGGAACGCTGGAACTTGAGCAGCCGGTAGGTCCGGATGTCGCCGCTCCGCTCCTTGATCAGGATGTCGTCGGCCGAGACGTCCTCGACCACCCCGCCATCCTCGGCCAGGACCACGTCGCCGGCGTCCACCGCGGCCCGGAACTCCACGCCGGTGCCGATCAACGGAGCCTCGGCCCGAAGCAGCGGCACCGCCTGGCGCTGCATGTTGGCGCCCATCAGGGCCCGGTTCGCGTCGTCGTGCTCGAGGAACGGGATCAGGGCGGCCGCCACCGAGACCAGCTGCTTGGGCGACACGTCCATGTAGTCGACCTCGTCCGGCGGCACGGAGTCCACCTCGCCGCCCTTGCGGCGCACCAGCACCGACGAGTTCTGGAACTTGCCGTCCTTGCTGATCGGCTCGTTGGCCTGGGCGATGACGTGCTTGTCCTCCTCGTCGGCGGACAGGTAGTCGATCTTGTCGGTGACCCTGCCGGCCGTCACGCGGCGGTAGGGGGTCTCCACGAACCCGAACGGGTTGATGCGCCCGTAGGTCGACAGCGACCCGATCAGGCCGATGTTCGGGCCCTCCGGCGTCTCGATGGGGCACATCCGGCCGTAGTGCGAGGGGTGGACGTCTCGGACCTCGAACCCCGCGCGCTCGCGCGACAGGCCGCCCGGACCCAGCGCCGACAGGCGCCGCTTGTGGGTCAGGCCGGCCAGGGGGTTGGTCTGGTCCATGAACTGGGACAGCTGGGACGTCCCGAAGAACTCCTTGATGGAGGCGACCACCGGGCGGATGTTGATCAGGGTCTGTGGCGTGATGGCCTCGACGTCCTGGGTGGTCATCCGTTCCTTGACGACGCGCTCCATGCGCGAGAGGCCGATCCGGATCTGGTTCTGGATCAGTTCGCCCACGCTGCGGAGGCGCCGGTTGCCGAAGTGGTCGATGTCGTCGGGCTCGTACCCCTCCTGGCCCGCGTGGAGCCTCACCAGGTACCGGACGGTCCTTAAGATGTCCTCGTAGGACAGGATGGGCTTGTACTTGGGGCCGTTGTCACCGGTCTCGTTCTTCTGAAGGTCGGCGTAGACCTTGTACCGGGGCTGTTCCCATCCCTTCTTGTCGGGGTTGTCCAGCTCGGTCATGGCCTTCAGGCGGGCCTTCAGCTGGGTGCCCAGGACGCCGTGGGACGCGCCCAGCTTCTTGCCGACCTTGTGCCGGCCCACCCGGGCCAGGTCGTAGCGCTTGGGGTTGAAGAACAGGTTGTCCAGGAGGGTCCGGGCCGACTCGGCCGTCGGCGGCTCGCCCGGGCGGAGCTTGCGGTAGATGTCCTCCAGGGCCTCCTCGGGGGTCTCCACGTGGTCCTTCTCCAGCGTGAGCTGGATCGAGGGGGCGCGATCGAAGAGCTTCAGGATGTCCTCGGAGGACCACCCCAGGGCCTTCAGCAGGACCGTGACGTTCTGCCGGCGCTTGCGGTCGATACGGACCCCGACGGTGTCCTTCTTGTCGACGTCGAATTCCAGCCAGGCGCCCCGGCTGGGGATGATCTTGGCGATGTAGACGTCCTTGTCGGTGGTCTTGTCCAGCTCCCGGCTGAAGTACACGCCGGGCGAGCGGACCAACTGGGAGACCACGACGCGCTCGGTGCCGTTGATAATGAAGGTGCCGCGCTCGGTCATCACGGGGAAGTCCCCCATGAAGACCTCCTGCTCCTTGATCTCGCCGGTGGTCCTGTTGATGAAGGTCGCCTCGACGAACAGGGGCGCCGAGTAGGTCTGGTCCTTGTCCCGGCACTCCTCTTCGGAGTACTTGACCTCCTTGAACTGGTGCTTGCCGAAATAGAGCTGGAACTGTTCGGTAAAGTCTTCGATGGGGGAGACTTCCTCCAGGACCTCCTTGAGGCCCTCGGAAAGGAGCCAGTCGAACGATTCCCTCTGGATGCCTACGAGGTCCGGAAGCGGGAGGACCTCCTCGAGCTTGGCGAAACTGACACGGTCGCGGACAGGGACGAGCGAATCAGGCAAGAAGGACCCCTCCCAGGGACGAGGACGTGCGTGAACTTACACGCGGCGGCGGACGGCACGGCAAACGATTAGTGTAGGCACGCTGGCACTAACAGTCAACCCCAACATGTTGGGGTTCTATTCCCCGGAGGTCTGCCGTCAGATCACGTGGACCGTGACGTTCTTCGACGTGCTCTTCAGACACGCATGCGCGTGCGTGTGGGTCCCCCCGACCTTGCCGGGGAAACGCGTGTAGTAGACGGTGTTGCCCCTGGGGGGGTACCGCACGAACGAGTAGAGGCTGTTGACCGTGAGGGTAGTAGCCACCGCAGTGGAATTGGCGTACAGATGGATCACGGACCCTTGGCGACAGAAGCCGTGGAGCGCCGAGAGCTTGCCCGAGAGCACGACCTTCTGCCCCAGGTGGATCGTGGTGTGGTTGGCCGTGAGGCTGAGCGAGGTCTGGTCCGAGTACACGTGGGCCAGGGCAACACCGCCACTCAGCAGGACCCCGATCGCGGAGAGGACGATCACCTGCTTCCGCAGAATGGTCCTCATGCCTCGCTTCCTCCTTCCGGCCGGCGGCTCGAGCCCGTCGGCCCTGGGGAAGCCGGACAGTCGGCCCTGGGGGCCGGATAGCGGAATCACGTTCACCCTACAAGCGCGACCTCGCCGGTGCAACGAGCCTGCCGATTCGTTCCCCGGAATCGGCCCGCCACGATAGCGTAGGCAGCCATGCCGCCCAATAGCGAGGCTCCGGACCCGCCCCGCGAGAGGGTCCGCGTCCGGATACGAGCTCGCTCGAAGCGGCATCCATGGCGGCGAAGTCGCCGCACCCGGCGGTTCGCGCTGGTCGTGGGGATCCTGCTTGGCCTCGCCGTTCTCGACGCGGTCTGGGCGGCGACCGGCGTGAGACGGGATCTGGATCGGGCTAGGGAACAGCTCCAACGGGGCGCCAATGCCTTGCGAGCCGGACGTCCCGTGGACGCGGAAGCTCGATTCCAGCTCGCACTGGGAGCGGCCCGTGAGGCTCAGCACCTCCGCCGCCATCCCACGGCGTGGCTGGCCGGCGTCGTCCCCGGCTTGCGCGACGACGTGGGCGCCCTTTTGACCTTGAGCCGAGCCGCCGAGCTGGCGGCGGAGGCCGGCGGATCGGTGACCAGGGCGGCCGCCGTGGTGGGCTGGGACGGGGCAGGGGTCCCCGGCTTGGAGAGGGGCCGATCCTTGCGGCTGGGTGCCATCCGGGCCGCGGCACCGGACCTTGGGCAGGCGGCACGCGACCTGCGGGAGGTCCAGCGCGTCTTGGACGGACTCGACACGGACGGGCTGTTCGGACCGATCGAGAACGCGGTAGTATCGGCCCGCGGGGAAGCGTCGAGGCAGCGCCGACTGGTGCAGACGGCGGATCGACTGGCCCGGCTGCTCCCATCGATGCTCCAGAACAGCGAACACAGGTATTTCTTGGCCATCCAGAACCTGTCCGCACCGCGAGGAACCGGGGGGTTCCTGGGCTTCTACGGGATCCTGAAGGCGGTCGACGGACGGATCTCCCTGGAGAGGCTCGCCCCAACCTCCGATCTGCCGGTCGTGGGCCCGGTCGCGGCGCCGAAGGACGTCCGCACCCGATACGCGAGGTTCGGAGCTCAGAGAGTCGTCTACGCCGCGAACTACTCACCGGACTTCCCGACGAGCGCTCGCGTCATCCTCGAGATGGCGCAGGAGGCCGGCCTGGGCCGTCTGGATGGGGTGGTGGCCGTGGACACGGTGTGGGTGTCCTACATCCTCGGCGCCATCGGGCCGGTCGACAGTCCGGCCTGGCCCACTCCGATTACGTCGGACAACGTGATCGGGATCCTGAACAGGGATACATTCGAGACGCTCGATCAGGAGGCGTCGGACCGACTCCAGGGTCGGGTCGGGCTCGATACCTGGAACGCCATCCTGGACCGCACGCCGGCAGCCGCCGCGTTCGCGGACGCCATGTCCAAGGCGGTGGCCGAGCGTCATCTGCAGGTCTATGCACGCGATCCGGAGCAGGAGCGGATCGTGACAGCGCTCGGAGCGTCGGGCTCGGTCGAGCTTGGCCCGAACCCCTTGTTCGTCGTATGGCAGGACTTCGTCGCCAGCCGCGCTGGCTTCTTCGCGGAGAAGAAGACGATGCAGCACACGATCCTTCACGCGGACGGTTCGGCGACCGTCGAGACGACGACGACGCTTCGCGACCGGGCTCCCGATGGCCCTCCGTCGATCCTGCTGGGAACGCCCGCCGAGGGACCCATCGGGTACTACGCGGCGCTCATCAACACCTACCTGCCGCAGACTGCCACCGACATCGTGCAGAGATCGAGCGGCCCGAGCGTGCTCGTTCAGGAGAAGGAGTTCGGCCACCCGGTCACCCTCGGCCTGGTCGAAGCGGAACGCGGGGGGACCTCCAGCGTGACCACCCGCTATTCGGTGGCGCACGCAACGAGGCGAGCTGGAGGCTCCATGGAGTACACCATCAACTTCATCCCTCAGCCCTCGCTGCGACCCAACTCCCTCGACATCCAGGTCGATCTGCCGCAAGGCGCGCGGATCGTCGCCGCGTCTCCCTTCCTGTCGATCCAGGGGACAAGCCTCCGATACCTGGGGAGCCCGACGACCCCTCTGACCATCCGGCTCGTCTATCGGCTGAGCGATTGACACCTAATGTTGAGGCCCGTACGCTCGCGGCGACGCCCCCACGGGGGTGAGATGAGGCTTCCCCCACGCCCGAAGGGATACATGAAGTACCTCGTCACCGGCGGCGCAGGCTTCATCGGATCGCACCTCGCGGACGCCCTGGTCGCCCGTAATGAAGGGGTCGTCGTCCTGGACAACCTCTCAACGGGGAGCATGCGGAACATCCAGCATCTGGCGGGGCACCCTTCGTTTTCGATGCACGAGGGGTCGATCCTGGACAGGGATCTCGTCCGCGAGCTGGTGGGACGTTCCGACGTCGTCGTCCATCTGGCTGCAGCCGTCGGGGTCCACCTGATCGTGGAGAGGCCGCTGGAGTCGCTCATCACCAACCTCAAGGGCACCGAGATCGTCCTGGAAGCGTGCGCGGATGCGGGGGCCAAGGTCCTGGTCGCCTCGACTTCGGAGATCTACGGGAAGAACGAAGGCCTTCTCCAGGAGGACTCGGACCGCATCCTCGGGTCGCCCTTCAAGGCTCGGTGGTCCTACAGCACGGCCAAGGCCGTCGACGAGATCCTGACCCACAGCTACTGGCGGGTCCGTGGGACGCCCTCGATCGTCGCTCGGCTGTTCAACTGCGCCGGAGCTCGCCAGACGGGCGAATACGGGATGGTGATCCCGCGGCTGGTGAGACAGGCTCTCTCGGGCGAAGACCTGACCGTGTACGGAGACGGTGAGCAGCGTCGGTCGTTCTGCCACGTGCTGGACACCGTGCAGGCGCTCCTCTCCCTGCTAGACCATCCACGCGCCATCGGCGACGTATTCAACGTAGGCGCATCGCGCGAGATCACCATCAACCAGCTGGCGGAGCAGATCCTCCTCGAGACGGGTTCGCCCTCGAGGATCGTCCACAT
>JAHEXX010000059.1:6774-15761 GCA_023251895.1 bacterium | reverse complement strand
GCACGCAGGTAGAGTTCCCGCGGTCTGCCCCCTTCGCCGGATGGCGGAGGGCGAGCGCCTCACTAAGGTAACTGGTGCCGCGGCGATGATCGCGATGGTGGAGAGGTGGTGACGTGAAGGCAGGCCACGGGGCGGCGAGGCGGCTGCGGGCCGTCCCGTACGCGACCCGGTACGTCGTGAACGCCTACCCGGCCCTCTACATGCCTCTCGCGAGGGTCCGGCATCGCCACCGCGACGACTGGGCCGTCGGTCGGGAGACCGAGCTCGTGATCGAAGGATTCGGCCGATCCGGCAGCACCTTCGCGGTGGACGCGTTCGAGCTCGCCCAGCGGCGGCCCGTGCGGCTCGCTCACCACACGCACGCAGCCGCTCAGGTCATCGCCGCCGCGAGGATGGGCGTTCCGATACTGCTGATCGTGCGTCGCCCAGAAGAGGTGGTCCCCTCGCACATGGCCCGCCGGGGGATCCCCGCCGGCCCAGCGCTCAGGGCCTGGGTCCGCTACCACGAACGCGTGTTGCCCCACAACGACGGACTCGTGGCCGTGCCGTTCGAGACCCTGACGACCGACTTCGGCTCGGCCATCCGCGAGCTCAACGCCCGGTTCGGGACCGATTTCGACGAGTTCGAGCACACCAGGGAGAACGAGGCCCGGGTGTTCGAACTGATCGAGCAGCGCAACCGCGGCCGCTTCGGGTCTGGCTCCGAACAGGGCGCCCGGTCCCTGGCCCGCCCGACCCCCGAGCGCGAGGCTCAGAAGGTTGCCCTTCGCGCGGAGTACGAGTCGGAGCGGCTGGCTCGCCTGCGGGCCCGGGCGAGCAGTATCTATGGTGCCCTATTTCCGGCGCCCCCCGGGCCGTCGTGAAGAGGCGACCGTGCGGATCCTGATCATCCACTCCCGGTACCTCTCCGGCTCCGTCTCCGGCGAGAACCGGGTGGTCGAAGACGAGGAACGGCTCCTCGTGGAGGCAGGGCACGACGTCTCGGTCTGGTCGCCCTCGCCCGAGGTGGCCGGGGCACTCGACCACGTGCGCTCCGGCGCCTCGGCCATTTGGTCGGTGGCGGCGGCCCGCGAGGTGCGACGGCGCGTTGCGCGCGGTGGGATCGATGTCGTACACGCCCACAACCTGTTCCCTACCCTCTCGCCCGCCGCGCTGCGAGCTGCGCGAGCCGGCGGTGCGGCGACGCTCGTGACCTTGCACAACTTCCGGCTGATGTGCCTCCCGGCGAACTTCCTCCGCGACAACGAGGTGTGCGAAGACTGCCTGGGTCGGCTGCCGTGGCGAGGGGTGGTTCACCGATGCTATCGGGGCTCGGCGCTGGGGAGCGCGGCGCTGGCCGCATCCTTGGGCGTGCACCGCGCGGCCGGGACCTTCGATGAGGTCACGATGTACCTGGCGGTGAGCGACTTCGTCCGGCGCAAGCACATCGAAGCCGGCCTGGCGCCGGAGCGTATCGCGGTCAAGCCCAACTTCGCGTGGCCCGCTCCGGCGCGCGTGGGGCCGGGGGAGTACTTCCTGTTCCTGGGACGCCTGGCGGCGGAGAAGGGCGTCGACACGCTCCTCGCCGCCTGGGCTGCGGGGGAACCCCTCGGTCGCCTGTTGGTCGTCGGCGAGGGTCCGGAGGCGGCGGCCCTCAGGGCGCGAGCTCGGGCCGGTGTGGAGTTCCGCTCCCAGGTCCCCGCCGAGGAGGTCCCCGGCCTGATGGCGGGGGCGCGAGCATTGATGGTGCCGTCGCGTTGGTACGAGGCGGCTCCCCGGTCGATCATCGAAGCATACGCGGCGGGTGTTCCCGTTCTCGCCAGCGACATCGGCGCGCTACCCGAGTCGGTCCGGGACGGCGAGTCGGGGTTCCTTGCGCCGCCGGACGACCCCACTGCCTGGGCGGAGGCCGCCCGACGCCTCCTCGACGACGAGGAGAGCGGGCGGCTCGGGCGGGGCGCTCGCAGTCTGTGGGAGGAACGCTACAGACCCGAACAGGCTTTGGACGCGCTGGAGGGCGCCTACAGGATGGCGATCTCACAGCGGCGGTCGCGTCGAACGCGCAGCACCAAAGGCGGGAACCGCCGATCCTGATCCTCCACGGTCAGCGAGGGAGCCGCCGCCAGAGCAGTCGCGCGGACCGTTCCCTCCCCGCTCGGTCGGCCCACCAGTATACCGACCCGGCGAGGTCTGAAACCAACCGTCGGGGGGTGGACGAGATCGCCTCCAGTTCAGCCGCCAGCTCGGCCTGGTCGTACCCCATCGTGGCCAGGCGCGCCGCCCCGATCCACTCGAGGTAGTTCCCCGCCCACCGCTTGCGTATGGGCGTCGAGATGGTCCTCTTCCACTTGTCGATGGGCTCCGAGCTGATCGTTGGGTACCGCTCCGTGCCGGTCCTATCGCCCATGCGGGCCTCCAGGTGGACGGAGCGGAACTCGGAGAGCACGGCGGGGTCGAAGGGCAGTCCGAGGTACTCGAACAGCGGGGGCCAGTGCCGCTCGGGCTCGGTCACGAGATCCTCGTACCGGACGGCGTGGGCCTGGTCCCGGTGGCCCGAGTACCCCTCCACGAGGTGCTGGACGCCATCGTAGAGGTCCATCCGCCACCGGCCCACACTCCATCTCCCACGTCCCCACGTCTCGACGATCGAGGCGGCGACGGCGAGTGGGTTCCGCCACAGGAACACGAACCGCGCGTCGGGAAACAGCCGGAAGAGGTCCTCGACGATGAAGTGGTACCGGGGCGTCTTGTCCAGGAAGTAGGTGGCCGGCCCGCCGGCCCTCGCGTACAGCCGCTGGACGAACTCCCGCAGTTCCGCCTCGTAATCCTCCTCACCGTTCGGGAGTCTCTCCGCGAACTCCCGGATGGCTCGGGCAGACGAGACTTGCACGTACTCGGCGTACATGCCCCGTTCCCGCATCGCGTAGACCTGGGGGAGCAGGACCCAAGGCTCCGGGGTCGTCGCGACCTGCTCGTGGGCCGCCAGCACCCGCTGGACGAGTGTCGACCCCGACCTCGGCAGGGACAGCAGGAACAGGGGGCGAGGGCCGTTACCAGTCGCCATCCGAGTAGAACTCCCTCCAGATGCCCTCCGTTCCGGCCCGGACCCGATCGATCTCATCGGGACTCAGCCGTGCCTTCCATGTGACTATGCTGGCGCGGCTGTCCCGCCTGTGGGAGGCGGGGTCCGCCGTCTCCTCCGGGTTGCTCGCCTCGCTGTGGGCGGCGATCGTCCGTCGCACGCGCCCGTCGAACGTCAACCCCAGGCACCGGTACGTCGCCTCGAACTCGGAGAGTGGGTCGCGAGCGATGTCCTCGAGGCGGCGGAACTGCCAGTCGTTGTACCCGCCCCGATACCCGAGGATCGCGGAGTGGATCAGGTTCCACAGCAGGATCGCCTGGTCGATCAGGGGCTGCTCCCGGGCCGCGAACCGGCGGATCTCCTCATCGAAGGGCGAAAGCACGTCACGCATCATGAGCGGCTGCCGCAGGAAGTGGTCGAAGGGGTGCCGCAGGTTCCGGCTCTTCACGCTGTGGGCGAAGGCAGCAGGGTGGCGGATCAACACGATCACGTCCATGTCGAAGGTGTCGGCCAGCCACCCCGCCGAGAACACGGCGATGGGATCCTTCAGCAGCGGCCGGGCCCCCTCGCGCCGGAATCGGGAGAAGCGGGCCCAGTCTCGGGCCATCCGGGCCGCATCCTTGGGCGATCGCAGGGACCGAAGCTCTGCGACTGCCTTGTACCGGAAGACCAGCATGTCCTCGATCGACCGGCGATACCGCGAGCCGTTCTCGCCGCACACGTACGGGAACCAGTCGGGGAACCGGGCGTCGCAGATCCCGGGGCGGTGCAGGATGCTGAAAGGCTCCCACAGGTAGGCCACGGCGGGGGAGAGGCAGGCCGCTATCATGCTCCCGACCCACCCCGTCCCGGAGCGGTGGGAGCCCGTCACCAAGATCGGTCGACCGCCCGGCATGGGCCAGTACGTTACCGGACGCAGAGAGCCCCGAATGCCGGTCGGAGGCCGCGAGGGGGGATCGAACCCAGTGGGAGCCGGAACGGCCACCGTCGCCCGAGTGGGCGTCGTCACTCCCACCCTGAACGCGGAGCGGTTCCTCGAGGAGACCCTTCGGTCGATATGGAGCCAGGTACAGGACGGCATCGAGGTCGACCACGTGATCGTGGACGGCGGCTCCACCGATCGGACGCTCGAGATCGCGGCCCGGTATCCCTCCCGCACGGTGGTGGTCACCGATGATCGAGGCATGTACGACGCAGTGAACCGTGGGATGACGATGGTCGCGGGCGACATCGTCGGCTACATCAACGGCGACGACGAGGTGGCCCCGGGTGCGCTACGGGCCGTCGCGGAGGCCCTCGGGCGCCACCCCGAGTCTGGATGGGTATGCGGCACCGTCGAGTACATCGGGCCCGAGGGCGACGTCCTCAGCCGGCTGACGCCGGTGCGCCTGTCGCTCCGTTCGTACACGGGCCTCGGGTGGTCGTGCATCCCCCAGCAAACCGTGTGGGCGCGCCGGTCCTTCTATGAGCAGGTCGGGCCCTTCGACATCGCCTATCGCAACTGCGGCGACTACGACTGGTACGCGAGGGCCCTGCGCCTCGAGCACCCCCTGATCCTGAAGGAGACGATCGGACGGTTCAGGCTCCACCCCGCGCAGATATCCCTCGACCTGGAGAAGATGGCTCGGGAAAGCAGGATGGTTCAGGAGCGATACGGTCGCCGGGACCTCGAAGGGTTCGTGCGAGGCAAGCTCCTCAGCCTGCGGCTGAACGCTGCCAACCCCAGGTGGCTGGTGGCTAAGAAGACCGGCAGGATCAGTTTCGAGCCGAGGACAGGACCCCAGGCCGGAGCCCGCTGAGGCTCCCCGTGAGCCCCCGTCTGCCCTCGGGCGAATCCCACGTGAGAACCCCCTGTCCGGCCGAGTGAGGAATCGCGCCCCCGATTGCCGATAACCCGGTGGGATACACAACCGAGGGGGTGGTCTGGATGCGAAAACCCGCGTTCGTCGGGATCATGGTCGTGACCGCTGTGGTCGCGGTCTTCGTTCCGCAGGCGCAGGCTGCGGCGGGGAGCTTCCATGTGCGTTGTACGTTCTCCCACGCGTTGGGGGACGATCCCATCGTTCATCCGGGGCAGCCGGGCGTCTCGCATCTGCACGATTTCTTCGGGAACGTCTCCACCGATGCGTCATCGACGCTCGCTTCGATGCGGTCGGCATCTACCCTGTGTCAGGTGCCGGGCGACACCTCCGGATACTGGTCGCCGGCGTTGGTCGCGCCCGACGGGACCGTAGTGACGCCGGAATACCTCACCGTCTACTACTGGGGCAAGGGTACGGTTGTAGAGCCCCCCGCGGACCTGCGGGTGATAGCCGGCGGCGACACCGGCAACCTCAAGGTCGCCGGCTACACGTGCGGCGGCAGCCATGCGACGGTCCAGGTGCCCGGGGCCTGTGGCTCGCTATGGCTGAAGGGCGTCATCGTGTTCCCGTCGTGCTGGGATGGGGTCCGCGCCGACAGCCCGGACCACAGGAGCCACATGGCGTACCCGACCGGGAAGGGCTGTCCGTCGGGGTTCCCGGTCCGGATCCCCAAGATCGTGTTCCACATCAACTACGGGATCCACGACGGAACCGGGTACACGCTCATGTCTGACAGCGGGATGGGCATGTCCGACGGCCGATCGCTCCACGCCGACTTCTGGAACGCCTGGGATCAAGCTGCGCTGCAGCAGGCGGTGGCGAGCTGCCTCAACGCCGGCGTGACCTGCGACTTCTGAGGCAGTTGACGCGACGGCCACGGCAGATCGTTTTGACGTTGCCCGGTCAGCGTGTAGAGTACGAACGTCCACCGGCATCCGGTGGACGTTCGTTTTGAGGATGTCGGACGAAAGGAGCGCCGCAGAGGAACCGATATGGTCAGTTCACAGGAAAGGAGGATCTCGTGCTTCTTGTGAGCATCTCCCTCATCCTGGCCACCGTGCTCTTCCCCGATCGCGGCCGTAGGGCCGCGACGTCAGGATCGTCCGCCCGACAGCGGGCCTGGGAGTTCATCGGGCTCGCGTTCATCCGTAACCGTCGTCTGTTGCCATACCGCCCCTTCGGGCCGGTCGCCGTCGCGGCGATAGCCGCCACACACCCCTCTAGTTCGCCGAGGTCCGAGATCGTCCGCGTCATCCGGGAGCGGCTCGTCCATCCCACCGGAGCCGAGCTGGCCCGGTACCCCGCCGCTCCGACGCCTACTGCCGCCTGCGGCGCGCTGCCACGGACCACGTGAGCCGACGGCAGCTACAGCGGTCGACGAACGCAGGACCCTGCTTCGACGAGGAGAGGAAGTCGAGATGGACGGACAAAGATCTCTTTCACCGCCTGCCAGTGCAGGCACGTCCCGGAGGAGGCGGATACGGGCCGCCGCCCTTAGCTTGCTCGCCGTGGCCGCCCCTTTCGCTCCGCCGGCGCAGGCCGCCTCCAAGGGGAACTTCCACGTCGGCTGCGGATTCGTGAAGTCGGCCAAGATCGACCCCATCGTGTTCCCGAGGAGAGTAGGTTTGTCTCACCTGCACTACTTCTTCGGCAACCGGTCCACGAATGCCCGCTCGACCCGTCTTTCCATGATGCGCGCGAGCACGCTGTGCAGCTTCAAGGCCGACACGGGCGGGTATTGGACGCCGGCGCTCGTTTCCCCCAGCGGGGCCGTGATCAGGCCGGTCCGGCTCACCGTCTACTATCGGTCGGGCAGTGGGCCCGGCCGGGTTTCCGCGCCCCCCGGCGGTCTCAAGATGATCGCCGGCGGCAACACTCACAACCTCAATATCGCCGGCTACAAGTGTGGGGGGGACGGCAATCCGACGTCCTCGGTGCCCATCGACTGCGGCTCCCAGCTGCTGAAGGGCGCTGTGATCTTCCCCTCGTGCTGGGACGGGAGACGCCTAGATAGCGCGAACCATCGGGCCCACTTGGCATACCCCTCAGGAAAGGGCTGTCCGGTAGGTCACCGGGTTCGGATTCCCAAGATCATCTTCAACATCACCTACGGGATCCACAACGGACGCGGCTACTATCTGGTCTCGGATCACCAGATGGGCATGATGCACGGCATGAGCCTCCACGCGGACTTCTGGAACACGTGGGACCAGAAGGCGCTCGTGTCGAAGGTGAACGTGTGCATCAACGGCGGCCAGACCTGCGACCTGTAACGCCCGCATCGGGGTGAGTTTCGCGTCCCCCGAGCCGGGCCGAGGCCCTCCCCCCGGAAACGGGGGGAGGGCCTCGGCTTCCGCGGTGGAGCGACGCCTCTCCGGTACGCTTCTTGCTCCCAGGGGGTGAGTATGGCGCGGACGGCGAGATGACGACGACGGGCCCGCCGCCGGCGCTGCCGACGGAGCCCGGTACGATCGCGGCGCGGATCGGCGGGCTGCGTCAGGCCGTGCGCCGCATCGTTGCCGGGCATCCGATGGTCTACCTCCCGATCGCCAGGTGGCGGGATCCCGAAGCCGTCCTCGAGGCGGACACGGCGCTCGTGATCGACGGCTACCAGCGTTCCGCGAACACGTTCGCGGTGGTCGCCTTCCAGGTGGCCCAGAACGACCACGTCCGGGTGGCTCACCACGTCCATGCCGCCGCGCACCTCGTCGCCGCCGCCCAGCGGGGGGTGCCCGCCCTCTTCCTTGTGCGGGAGCCGGAGGAGGCGATCTTGTCCTCCCTGGTTCGCGAGCCCTTCGTCACCCCGGAGCAGTCCCTGAGGAGCTACGCAGCCTTCTACGAGCGGGTACTGCCCTGCCGGTCCGGCTTCGTGGTCGCGACCTTCCCGGAGGTGACGGAGAACCTGGGATTGGTGATCCGCCGGGTCAACGAACGATTCGGGACCCGCTTCGCGGCGTTCGAGCACACGCAGGCCAACATGGAGGTGGTCTTCGCGTTGATCGAAGAACGAGCCCGTCGGCCCCCATGGGAGAAGCATCTCGGGCACTTCCTCTCGGGGAGGATGAGCCTCGACAAGTATCGGGCCGTCACCGATCCGCTTCGAGCGGCGGCCGCCGAGGAGTTGCGAGGGGTGCCCGAGAACCGGGTCTCGCGTCCATCCGAGGAACGGCGGGCCGTGAAGGCCATGCTCCGTGACAGGTACCTGGCGCCGGAGCTTGCCAAGCTCCGACACCGGGCCGAGCGCGCCTATCGGGCATTCGCCTGACCCGGAGACTGCCCGGCCACCACCAAGGAGGACGATCCGCGGGACCGCCCTTCGGCCGATGACGGGCGGGGCAGGCGCTTCGTAACCTCAGGTTCACGACGAGCTAGGAGGAAGAACTGGACCCGCAGATGCGGCTCGCCCTGGCCGCCCTGGTCGTGGCATTCGCCGCCGTGCAGTCGGTGTTCGGGGTCGGCTTGCTCGTGTTCGGCACACCGGCACTCCTGCTGCTGGGCCTTCCGTTCGAGCAGGTGCTTGCGTACCTGCTTCCGTGCTCGATCGTGATCAGCTTCCTGCAGGTTCGGGTCGGGGGCTTCGGCCTCGATGCGGTGCGTCGGAAGATCCTGCTGCTCACCGCGCCGGCGGTGCTGGCCGGAACCGTGGTCATCCTGTGGGCGGGCCACAAGCTGGACGTTCGGGCGGTCGTCGGGGCGATGCTGGTCGTCACGGCCGGGACCCGGCTCCTGGGCTCGGTCCGGCGGGTCGTGGAGTCGGTCGTCCGGCGCGAGCTTTCCCCGCTCCTCGTCCTGCTGGGCCTCGTTCACGGGCTGTCGAACCTGGGCGGCGGGATCCTCGCGCTGATCATGGGTTCCCTGTACGAACCGAAAGAAGACATCCGCCGACAGATCGCGTTCACCTACGGCCTGATGGCCTCCATCCAGCTCGGGACCCTGTTCGTAACGACCTCCGTCGGGATCGAGTGGGGACTGTGGGCGCTGCTGCCGCTGCTGGCCGGCGCGACCTTCCTCGCGGTCGGGCAGCGACTGTTCCGGGCCGCCGGCGAGTCCTTGTACCAGTTGGG
>JAHEXX010000059.1:0-6764 GCA_023251895.1 bacterium | reverse complement strand
AGTCCTTCTGCTCCTTGCCCCCTGAGGCCGCTGCTACCCTGAGCCCGCCATGCAGGTTGCCTACCAGGGGGAACCCGGCGCGTTCAGCGAAACCGCGGTGCTTTCACTGTTCCCCAACGCCGAGCCGCTGCCCTGCAACACGATCCGCCTGGTGTTCTCCCGGGTCACGAGCGGAGAGGCCACGTTCGGGGTCGTGCCCCTGGAGAACTCCCAGGCCGGGTCGGTGAACGAGACCTACGACCTGCTGCTGCACTCCAGCCTGGTCCGCATCGTGGGCGAGGTCGTGGTTCCCGTCGACCACGCGCTCCTCGGCGTGCGGGGGTCGCGCCTGGAGGGGATCGTGCGAGCCTATTCGCACTGGCAAGCCCTGGCCCAGAGCGAGGACTTCCTGGCGGCCCACCGGATCGAGCCGATCCCTGTGCACGACACGGCCGGGGCGGCTCGGATGGTCGCGGAGGCCGGCCGGACCGAGGAGGCCGCGGTGGCCAGCGTGGAGGCGGCGGCCAAGCTCGGGCTGATCGTGCTGGCGGAAAGGATCCAGACCTACCCCGACAACTTCACGAAGTTCGCGGCGATCGGGGATCACGACGCCGGCCTGGGGACCCCGAACAAGACGTCGCTCGTGTTCGCCGTCCTCGATCATCCGGGCTCGCTGCTCGCCTCGCTCCAGCCGTTCGCCGACGAGGGCATCAACCTGGTGAAGCTGGAGTCCCGCCCCCGACGGGGTTCACCGTTCGAGTACGTGTTCTACGTGGACATCACCAACGCCCACGAGGATCCGAACGTCCAGGAGGCATTGGAGGAGGTCCGTGAGCACACGTCGTTCCTGAAGGTGCTGGGCTCGTATCCGGGGCACCCGGCTCCGTAGGCCCCTACTATTACGGGCATGACCGGCGGCGGCCGCGGCCAGCACGCGCGGAAGCCGCCCATCCCGTTCGGCACGTTGCTCCTGATCCTGGCCCTGCTCACGGCCGGGGTCGTTGTGTGGCGAATGGCGTCCCGGAACGGGTCCGGCGGCGGGGGTGCACGGACCGCCCCAGCATCGTCGACCCCGCCCGGTGCGACCAGCGGGGTCGCCAGCACGTCGCCGTCGCCTCCCGCGTCGCCCGCCGGCACCCCCACGCCGGGGCCCATCAACACGAAGTTCCCCGGCCTCACCACGTTTCGGGGGAACGCCTCACGCTCCTACTACGGGGAGGGGCCGGTGCCTCGGCATCCGAAGGTTCTGTGGCGGTACCCGACCTCCGGAGGCTTGTGCTCCTCGTCCTCGGCCCTCGGCCAGACCAAGGAGTGGTGCGGGACCGGGTGGACTGGCCAGCCAAACGTGATCCAGCACCAGAACGGCACGGTCGAGGTCCGGGAGGGCGCCTACGACGGCCACTACCACTTCCTCGACGGGCGAACCGGGAGGCCCCTTCGGGCCGACCTCGTGACCGGGGACCTGGCCAAAGGATCGGCCAGCTCGGATCCGAGCGGCTACCCCCTCTACTATGCCGGCTCTCGCGACAACCTGTTCCGGGTGGTGGCGATGGATCGGCACAGGCCCACCGTCCTGTGGTCGATGGACGCGAACGCCACCGTGCCCCATCCGCTGTGGAACGACGACTGGGACGGGGCCGCCCTTGTGGTCGGGGACTACCTGCTCGAAGGGGGAGAGAATTCCTGGTTCTACGTCGTCAAACTGAACCGCCGCTACGACGCCAAGGGCAAGGTCACCGTGAACCCCCGCATCGTCGTGACGGTCCCCGGCTACGATCAGCGGCTCCTGCGCACCATCGGGGACCAGGATGTGTCGATCGAGAACTCGGTGGCCTTCCGCGACGGGATCGTCTACTTCTCGAACTCCGGGGGGCTGGTGCAAGGATGGGACATCTCCGATGTCCTGGCCGGCGGATCTCACGTCGAGCGGGTGTTCCGGTTCTGGTCCGGCGACGACGTCGACGCCTCCGTCGTGATCGACGAACAGGGGTACCTATACGTCGCTCGCCACGTCGAGGAGAACGTCTCGAGGACCGAGTCGGCCGCGCGGGACCGGCAGATCGGCAGCCTCATGAAGCTCGATCCTCATGACGCCAAACACCCGGTGGTGTGGTCGGTCCACCTCGGGTCGACCGCACCCGACGGCGGGATCCTCTCCACGCCGGCCCTATACAACGGAGTCGTGTACGTGGCGCCCACCGACGGCGAGCTGGTCGCCGTCGACCAGCAGTCCGGCAGGCGGCTGTGGCGGATCCACCTGCCCGGCCCCACGTGGTCCTCCCCGGTACCGATCGACGGCGTTCTGCTCCAGGGTGACTGCTCCGGCGCTCTCCACGCTTACGACATCTCGAACCCCCGGCGAAAGCCGCCGGAGCGGTGGCGGGTCCACCTCGGTGGCTGCATCGAGTCCACCCCCGCCGTCTGGCACGGCATGATCTACGTGGGAACCCGGAGTGGCGGCATCTACGGGATCGGCGACAAGGCGGCGAACGCCTGACCGGTAGTAGCCTTGGCGCATGGAACTGATCACTCCGGGCGCGGTCGCGCCCCCCGTGCCCGGCGCGGCGTTCGACGACGGGCCCACCGCGTTGGTCTTCTACAAGGTCACGTGCCCGGTGTGCCAGATGGCCGCGCCCAAGTTCGAGGAGCTCGAGCGAGCCCATCCGGGCCGGGTGGTCGGGGTGGGACAGGATCCGGACCCGGCGCTCCGGGAGTTCGGAGACGACTACGGGATGGCCAGCGTCCGCGCGGTCACGGACGCGTCTCCCTATCCGGTGTCCGACGCGTATGGGATCGACTCGGTGCCGACCGTGGTGCTCGTGAATGACGGCGTGGTTGCGGAGAGCGTGCCCCTGTGGGACCGGCAGGCCTTCAACCGGCTCTCGGAGAGGCTTTCGGCGCTGGCCGGATCGGAACAGGTGGTGACATCCGATCCGAGCGACGGGCTCCCGGAGACCCGCCCTGGCTGAGAGTCGCGGAACGCGCGCTAGTTCAGCGCGTCCTCACCCTACCCGGAGGATCGCGGGCAGCTGGTTGGTGCGCCACAAGGCGAGAACCACCCCGGCCACGGCCATCGCCGACAGGCCGATGATCGCGAAGGCGGTGCGGTAGCGGCGAGGCCCGATGCCGTCCACCGCGGCTCCGGCGGCGAGACCCGAGATGAGGCCGCCCACGTGGGCACGCCAGTCGATGGTTCCGATCCCGAAGGCCAGGATGGCGTTGATGAGGATGATGGACCACGCCCAACGCAAGTTCATGGCCGCCGCCGCCGAGTACCGGCGCCGGTAGTTGTAGGCGATGAACACGCCGAAGATGCCGAAGATGGCTCCCGACGCGCCGACTCCCACGGCGAGGGGCTCACCGAACGAGTACGAGGCGACCCCCGCCAGGAGCCCCGTCAGGAAGTACAGGAGCAGGAACAACCGTCGCCCGAAGGCTCTCTCGACCTGGCCCCCGAACAGATACAGGGCGTAGGCGTTGAACCCGATGTGCAGGATCCCCGCGTGCAGGAACATCGAAGTCAGGAGCCGCCAGTACTGTCCGTCGATCGCGAGGGCCGGCGGGAACATCGCCCCCATGTCGTACAGCTGGCGCGGGGACGGTCCCGTGGACAGGGCGCCGGGGCCGCCCACGACGAGCTCTGCCACGAACCCGATCCCGATGGCGATCAGGAGGACGTTGGTCGCAGAGAAACGCCCGGCCGCCCGAACCCTTCCCGCGGGGCTCTGCCGGAACTCACGACGTGCCTGGGCCACGCACTCGGGACACTGGTGGCCGACGGGGGCGGGGATCATGCACGAGGGACAGATGGGCCGGCCGCAGCGCGTGCAGTGCACCCGAGTCTCCTCCGTCGGGTGCCGGTAGCAGCGCTCGACGGTGGGCTCCTGCGTGGCGGGACCTTCGGGCTGCATCCAGTCATCGTACGGGCTGGACAGGCAAAGGCCGCCGGACGTCGTCATCGAGAGGGGGGTGCCCACCGTTCGGGCTGCAGCGCGCGAGCTCGGGCCGCTAGGGCATCTTCGGGAATTGCCGCAGCTCCCTCGCAACCTCCTTCGGGTCCCACAGGCTGCCCCAGCGGTCCAGGATCGTTCCACTCGGGCCGATCAGGAACACCCACGGCTCCGTGAGGTCGTTGTTCCTATACACCCACTCCGCCGCGGCCTTGTTCACCATCTGATTCTGGTAGTCGCGCCAGATCTCGATGTGGATGAACACGGCCCGATCTGCGTACCGCTTGGACAGTGCCTCGACGGCGTTGGTCACCGGGCCGCAGAACTGGCTGATGCAGTACACGGGCGTGGCGAACACCACGAGGGCCGGTCGGCCCTCGGCGACGGCCTTCGCGATGGTCCACTCGTGCAGCCCGGGGTCCGGGATCTTCCCCGTCGTCTCGGCCCGCGAGTCGATGGCGCCGAGCGGCGCGTCCTTCGAGTGGATGGTGTGGTTGTCCGTCGGGAGGGCGCGTTGTCCGGGAGCCGGGTACGACGGCTGCTCGCCGACTGCGAAGTTGGCCAGGAGCGACTGGGGTCCGGCCCCTTGCACGTCGGCCGTGATCGTGACCTGCCAGATGCCGGCCCGGTCGAAAGTGACGCCCTCTGCCTGGTATACGCCCCGGGCGTCCGAGGGAAGGCTGAGCCGGGGGCCACCGCTGCCGGAGGGGGTGCCCGGAGTGGGCACGTAGGCCGCGTCGGCTTCCGGCCCCGGCTGAGGGGCGGTCGCCGCCTCGGCCGTTCCCGTGTACGCGAACGCGAAGTGGACCTTCCCGAACGTGACGACCCGTCTGTCGGCCGAGAGCATCCCGACCAGGAATCGCTGCGGGCTCCCGACGTACAGGTCGATGCTCGCCACCTCCGCCGCGATGTTCGAGCCGCTGGGCGTCGGCTCCACGGATCCACCGCCCCCGCCGGACGAGGCGCAGGCCGAGGCGAGGGCCGCGAGCGACAGGAGGCTGGCGGTGAACAGGAGGCGGAGGCGCTTCATGCTTCCCATCTTCTCGCGCGGCGGGGGATCTGGCCCGATCTGGCGCTCACCCGCACCCCTTGACCGGGAGGACGACGGCGCGCAGCGCGGCCAGCGTGGCCCGGGTCAACGTGTCGACATCGGTCCCGTAGGACTCTGGCAGCACGTCTTTGGCCCGGAGGTCACTCTCCATCTGTTCCTTGGCCACCAGCAGGTTCGCGGAGGCGACGCGGTCGTCCTTCTCGGTGGCCGCGGCGATGACGTGCAGTTCCTCGTGGACGCGGTCGTAGAAGATGCCGTTGGCCTGGTCCAGCTGGTTCGGTTGCAGACCCCGCATCCTGCACAGGCCGTCGACGGCGGCCTGGGCGTCCTCCTGGGTCACCACGCCAAGCGCGCCGGACGGCGGCGGCTTCCCGTTCAACTTGGAGCGGCCGCAGGCAACCGCGCCCAGGACGATGCAGAGCACCAGTGCGACCGATCCCACACGAGCCGGCATATGGGACCTAGCCTACCGGCGCCCGTGCGCCTCGAGGTCGAGCAGGAAGCGCTTGCGCTCTTCGTGGCCGCCGTACCCGCCGATGGCGCCGTCGGCCAGAATGACGCGGTGGCAGGGAACGTAGATCGGCACGGGGTTGCTGTTCAGGGCGTTGCCGGCAGCCCGCGCTCCGCGCGGGCTGCCGGCGCGCCCCGCCACCTCTCCGTAGGAGGCGACCGTTCCGTACGGGATTCGGGTCGTCGCCTCCAGGACCCTGCGGCTGAAGCCTGCCACGAGGGACAGGTCCACGGCTGTCTCGAAGCTCCGCCGCCGGCCGGAGAAGTACATGTCCAGCTCGCGCCGAACCTGCGCGAGCTTCGCCGGGGCCTCCTCGACGGACCCGCCCAACTCGTCCGCCAGATCCTCCAGCACGTTGTCGAACCGCTCCTCGGGGAACGCCAGGCGAACCAGTCCCCGGTCCGTGACGGCGGCCAGCAGCTCACCGAAGGGCGAGTCCACGCGTGCATACGCCACCCTTCGCATCCGGGCCGTCTCAGACCGGCGGCCAAGGGTAAGGCCGCCCGGGACCGGGCTCGGGGAACTTCGCGAGCTCGGCCACGGCCGTGGCCCGCCGCGCGGTGGCGTCCAGCTCGGCGGCCGACAGGAGCCCACGCAGCTCGTCGCGGAACGACCCCCCGAGCAACTCTCCGGCCAGCCGTCGGACGTCCGCCCGCGCCCGCTCCGGCACCGGCTCCCCCGCGAAGTCCCAGATGACGGTGCGCAGCTTGGGCTGTGCGCTGAAGCAGACCCCGTGGTCCACCACGAACATCCGCCCGTTGGCAGCCAGCAGGCAGTGGCCGCCCTTGCGATCGGCGTTGTTCACGACCAGGTCGAACAACGCGACCCGTCGGAGCTCGTCTGCCATGTCCTCGATGAGGGTGAAGTAGTGGTGCTCCGGATCGAACTCCACGAACAGTTGGACCGACCCCGGCCCCTCCGGACCGTCTCGCAGGACCGTGGGCGGCACCCACGGCCATCCCAACGTCCGGGCGACCTTGTACGCCGCCACCTCCCGCTGGCAGAGCGTTCCGTCGGGGAAATCCCACAGTGGCGTCTCCCCGGCTCTGGGCTTGTAGACGGCCAGGGTTTCGCCGGCGTCTCCGCGCACCCTGGCCAGGAAGGTGTAGTTCGAGGACCGGGGGAGCAGGCCCAAGATCTCCAGCTGGCCCGTGGCCAGGAGCGGCAGGGCCGGGTCGTCCTTCGGAGGGCCGGGGACCGTCAGGCCCGGTGACCGTTCATCGCGGGGCACGTGTGTCCCTCGGGGTCCATGGGTAGGCCACAGTACGGGCAT
>JAHEXX010000058.1 GCA_023251895.1 bacterium | reverse complement strand
CGCGGCCGGTCAGGATGTCGCGGACGGCCATCGTCGGACGGAACGAGTCGTCACGTTCCGGGCGACCTCCCTCTCGTGGGAGACGCGGGACACGCCACGACCGCTGTGGCGACGGGAGAAGGCCGTTGCGCCCCAACCCAACGTGCTCGTTCGCATCACGCGCGACACGGCCGTGCACGCCCGACCGGGCGGTGGCCCCGTGGTCGGCGTGGTCCCGGCCAGCTCCAAGTACTACAAGGTGCCCACTGTCGCGTGGGTCCAGCGGATCAGCCAGGACGGGCGATTCGGGAGGGTGGTCGTTCCGTACGCCTCCCACCGACGTTCCGGGTGGATCCCGCTGAGGGGTCTCCGCCGCCTAACGACGTGGGTGGCCGTCCTGGTCGACCTGTCGGAGCACCGCGTGACGGTGGAGAGGCGGGGGAAGATCCTGTTCCGGGCGCCGGCCGCGACCGGCGCGCCCTCGTCGCCCACGCCGACCGGCCGCTACTTCGTGACGGACCGGGTGCCGTTCTCCGGAGGCTCCCTCGGGAGCTTCGCCTTCGGCATCTCCGGCATCCAACCCAATCTTCCGGCCGGATGGACCGGCGGAAACCAGCTGGCCATCCACGGCACCAGCGACCCCTCGTCGATCGGCCATTCGGTCAGCGCCGGTTGCGTTCGCGTGTCCGAAGCCACTCTGAGCCGGCTGAAATCGCTGCTCCGCCTGGGAACGCCGGTCGTCATCCAGCGCTGACGCCGCCCCAACCCGGTGCGCTGACGCGCCGCTCGTGCCGATACAAGTACGGATGCGCGAGGAGATCGCCACCGTTTCCGCCTTGCCCGAGCGGCCGGAACCGAACATTCCCGGCCCCCCGGCCGATATCCGATCGGAAGCTCGCGATGCCGACGTGCGTCCGTTCGACCCGGTCCCCGACCTGGTGGAGCGGGCCAGGCATGGAGATAAGGATGCGTTCGGACAGATCTATCGGCTCCACCACCCAACCGTCGCTCGCATGGCACGGTTCCATCTGGGACCCGACGTGGACGACGTTGTCGCGGAGGTCTTCCTGCGCGCGTGGGAGGGTCTGCCCCGGTACCGCAATACCGGTGTCCCCTTCCTGGCGTGGCTCCACGGCATCGCTCGGCACGTGGTGTGGGACGAGATGGGCCGGCGGAACCGGACGGAGCCCCGCGAGGCCGTTCCCGACGCCGGCGTTGAGTGGGCGGAGGACGATCGGTTGAGCCTCGCCGCGGCCATCGAGCGGCTGCCCCAGGAGCAGCGACAGGTGATCGAGCTGAAGTTCCTGCTGGGCATGCGCAACCCCGAGGTGGCCGCGGCCATGGGAACCAGCATCGGCGCCGTGAACGCGAAGCAGTGGCGGGCCCTCCAGACCCTCCGTGACCTCATGGGGAACGACCGATGACCACCCTGGAGCACGATCTCGAGAGGTGGGAGGCGGGGGAGCTCTCCAGCGACGAGCTTCGGCGCCTGCACCCGGACGCCAAGGTCGTCTCGCTGGTCGATCTCTACACGCGCCTTTCCACCTTGGGCAACCAGCCGGTCGGCTTCTCAGAGGAAAGATGGGAGTCCCTGCGCGATCGGCTGCCCGATCGGCCCGCCCAGCGATCCGCCGCGATCCGGCGTCTGGTGACGAGGCCGCTCGTTGCGGCCGTCGCGGCGGTCACCATGACGGGAGCCGTCGCCTACGCCGCGTCCCCCGCGGTCCGGCACGGGGTGTCCCACGCGTGGCACGACGTCTTCGGGTCCGCCGATCAGAACCATGCGCACGCCACTGGCCAGGGAGCGGGACGGTCCCAGACGGAAGGGCACGGTCAGACCGGAGACTCGCTCTCGCCCGGCGGGGGTCGCGGCGACACGGGCGAGACGTCGCAGGATCAGCAGGGGGGAACGCAGGAACAGAGCCAGGATGCCGACCAACAGGGCAAGGACGAGCTCGGTTCCGGGCAGGACGGAGACGAGAGCCCTGTACGGGACCTGGACGGCCAGGGTGAGGGTCGCGGCAACCGTCGACGTGGCCAGGGGGGCGAAGACAACTAGCGTCCCGCGGATCTCCGTGGATCTAGCGTGCATTTCCGGCCCCGGACGCGATAGGAATCACGACGAGAAGGGTGGAGGAGGGAACGATGTTTCCGAAGAAGCTGCGGATCATCATTGCCACGGTGGCCATCGTGATGCTCGGTGCGATGGTCGCGAGCGCCAAGGGAGTCCACCGGGCCCACGCGAAGCGCACGCACACGGCCGTGACGGTGAGCTCCGACAGCCAGGACCAGAGCGGGCAGAACGACGAGGTCGACGCCGAGGACAGCCAGGACCAGAGCGGGCAGAACGACGAGGTCGACGCCCAGGACAGCCAGGACCAGAGCGGGCAGAACGACAACGGCGATCAAGGAGGCAGCGGGGACTAGAAACCCGAGGTTCCTCGTCACTCGAACTCCAGGACGGGGGCGCGCCCGAAGGGCGCGCCCTTCCTGTTGGAACCCCCCCGCCCGCCCCACGGAACCGGTCGCTCGCCGGCCCGGTCCGTAGGGTGTGGACATGCAACGAGCGCTGTGCGCGTTCGCGACGGTCACCCTCGCGGCGGCCTGCTCATCCTCGGCCGCCTCCGACCATCCTCCGACCGTCCGCACCTCGGACGCGGTCGAGGCTCCTGCAGCCTCCCCGACCTCCCACCCGAGCGCGCCGCCGACGTTCCGGGGTTCGATCGGGCGGATCGCGGAACCGCTTCGGGCGAGGATCGTCCGTCGGAACTGGCACCCGGGATGCCCGGTTCCCCTCCAGGACCTGCGGGTGGTCATGATCAGTTACTGGGGCTTCGACGGCCTGGTCCACGAGGGGCCGCTGGTCGTGAACCAGCGCGTGGCCGAGGACATACTCGGCGTGTTCCGCCGGCTGTTCCGGGCACACTTCGCCATCAAACGCGTCGACCTGGCACGCAAGTACCACCCGAAGGCGCCGATCGACTGGAACAGCAAGCGCGACGTGACCGCGGGGTTCAATTGCCGTCCTGTGACCGAACGGCCGGGGGTGTGGTCGCAGCACGCCTACGGCCTGGCCGTCGACATCAACCCGCTGCAGAACCCCTACGTCCGGAGCGACGGGTCGGTCCTGCGGAAGGCCGCGAAGCCCTTCCGGGATCGCTCCCTCCACCTCCAGGGGATGATCCACCCGGGCGACGTGGTGGTCCGGGCCTTCGCACGGATCGGATGGGGCTGGGGTGGCCACTTCACAGGCATCAAGGACTACATGCACTTCAGTGCGAACGGAAAGTAGCGCGTCAGGAGGTACTTCGAGGCTCCGTGGGGACAGAGTGGCCCCACGGTGTCCCTGCAGGCACGGCCGCTCAGGGGATCCGCCACAACCTCAACGCGACGGTCGCGATGCGGGATCCCCTCCGCGGGCTGAGGGCCACCGCGGTTCGGGTCAAAAGACCCCCTGCGAGGGGGACTTCTGGCCCTCGCCCGCATCAGGGTCGCCCCACAAACTGCCCTGAATTTCGAACCAGGGAGGGATGATGAAGGTCTTCGGCGGGGTCATGATCGCGGTCTCGATAGCGCTGGTGGCCACGGGGTGCTCCGGCTCGGGGCCTTCTTCGAGTTCCTCGGGGCCTCCGACCTCCACACCGGCTACGGGAGGAGGAGACGTGGCAGTTACCGTGAAGCAGTGGTCGATAACGCCGACCGTATCGACGGTGTCGACGGGGTCGGTCGCCTTCACGGTGACGAACAACGGGACGGTGGAGCACGAGTTCGTCGTGCTTCAGACCGACACCCCGGCTGCCGACTTCCCGATCACGAGCTTCGAGGGGGAGAAGGACCGGTTAAACGAGGACACGGCCGGGACCAACGTCGGAGAAACCGGGGACATGGCGCCAGCCACTACCAAGACCATCACGATCGACCTGCAGCCCGGGCACTACGCATTCGTGTGCAACCT
Organism: bacterium; assembly: GCA_023251895.1. GTDB lineage: Bacteria > Actinomycetota > UBA4738 > UBA4738 > HRBIN12 > JAHEXX01. Next base: position 11,837 of record JAHEXX010000058.1, on the reverse strand, counting down.
GCCCGGCCATTACGGCAAGGGGATGCACATAGACTTCACCGTTTCCTAGCCGCACCATAGCCCATCTGTCGCAGTCACCACCATCGCTTGCCCTAGCGTGCGAACTACGTCTCCACCCGTCAGTCCGAGGGTGACCAGCTGCCGTGACCCTGCAACAGGGCCCCACCCGGGCACGTGGGAGGCGTGCCTCCAGAAGGGTGACCCCTGGCACGTGCGTTCCCCCGAGGGCGGGAGCTGGTCCTCAGGGGCTCCGAACCGTGGAGCGAGGATCTCGATCGCGAGCTCGAGAGCCTGATGCGGCGCATCGCACCGCGCGCCGTCGTGGAGGCCATGCACCGGGAGCGGACGATCAAGGCAGAGGCGGAGGAAACCCTTCACATCGCCGTGGCGGCATAGCCGCCGGCGGCCGGTGCGTCAGACGTCGATGAGGCGAGACCGGGTCAGGGCGGCCGCGGCGACCTGCCGGAACGCGGGCGCGAGGCTGGCTCCGCCGGCCTCGCAGAAGTAGTTGTCCCCGTCCGTGTTCTCGCTGGCCGGGCAGCCGCCGGGCTGGTTGTCGATCGAATTGGTGGCGGCCCGCGCCAGGTTCGTCGAGGCGTAGGCGCCCGCGAACGGCCCGCTCGTGTCCCGGTTGCACCGAGCCCCCGCCACGCCGTAGGCGATCGTGAAGATATCCACTCCCGCGGTCTTCGCGGTGGTTGCTCTGGTGTTGAGGTAGTTGCAGGGGTTGAGGCCGTCGGGCTGGTTCGCCTCACCATCGGTGAAGAAGATGATGACGTCAGGCACGTTCGCCCTGCCCTGCGCAAGGAGCATCGCGCGCGCTGCATCCATCGGATCGCCGAGGTTCGTGTGGCCGGCACTCGTCCGATCGACGCCGCTCACGTAGATCCTCGGGCTCCCCGCTCGCTGGAGGCAGTTGAGCCGGCTGACGAGCTGACTGGCGGGATTGAGACCGCCGCTGGGCAGCGTGTAGTCGGAGCTGAGCGCCGTCACCTGCCAGGTGCTCATGCTGGTCTGCGGGTATTGCTGCGGGTCGTTCACGGCGCACTTGTTCGAAGTCTGACCGTACGGCAGTGCGACCAGGCCGATCCACTGCTGGCTGGAGTCGTAGAAGCTCAGCACGGCCGACGCGCCGTTCTTCGCGTTCGCGATGTCGGTCGGCGTCATGCTCGCCGTGCGGTCGAACACCATCACCACGTCGAGCGGGCTGGGCGCGGCGCCGCACGCGCCGTTGCACGACGCGGCCCGGACCGAGCCGGTCGAGCCCTGGTTGAACCCGATGGCCGGCGCGAAGTAGTAGGGAACGGTTTCGCTCGCCTGCAGCACGATCGTGTTGCACTTGTCGCCGGCGTACGGATCGCAGGCGTGCGTCGCGTGCGTTCCCTTGAGCGTCCAGCCACTCGCCCAGGTTCCGGTGGCGGGGCCGCACACGTACGGGATGTCGGACGCGTCAGGCAGGCCGTCGCCGTTGCGGTCTCCCACCACGCACCGGAAATCCGCGGACATCCCGATCGATGCCAGCTCCGGCGCGTTCGCGATGGCGACCCGACGCGCGCTCGCCACCGCGGTGTTCGCGGCCGCGCCGCCCTGCGCCGGCAGATCCTGCGCACCGGCCAGCGCACCGAAGTCCATGGCGTTCTGAATGGTGTGGCGGGTATGACGAAGCCGTCCGATGTCGATCACGAAGGCCACGGCGGCGAACAGGACCACGATTAGGAGCGCTGCTATGACCACGACGGCGCCGTTCTCATCGCGCATCCGGCGCCGGACGAGGCTGAGCGGACGGAACCTCATCACTGGCCCTCGAACCTCGCCTCCGCCACCGAGACCTCGTTGAGCGATGAGCCCAGCCCGACCATGCCCGGAAGCGGCGTCATGTAGTCGTACAGGTAGGTGACCCTGACGCGGACGATGTCCCCCTCCTGCCACGAGGAGGAAGAGGGACAGCTCCCGAAGGCGCCGGCGCCCCTGGCGCAGGTGATGACCACGGTCAGCTTGGACTGATTGAGGAAGCTCGCCGTCGTGCGAACCCGCGACTCGATGGCAGCGACGTCGGGCTGCACCGCGCCGAGGCGGGCTCCCTCCCGCGCGGCGTTCGATGTTCCGTCCCATGCGTGGAAGCCGAATCCGAAGTCGATGATCCCGAACACCAGCAAGAAGAGCGGCACGGCAACCAGCGCGAATTCGACGGCGGCCGCACCATCCTCGAGAGCCATACGGAACCGACCTCGCGGGGTCGCGCAAGCGGCACCGCGAGCGGTTCGACGCAGGTGGCGATCAACCCTCAGCATCTTCACCTCTCACCCGGGCGATGGTAGGCGGTGCGGCATGATGAATTCATCGGGCGAACGAACGAATTCTTGAGACGTCTCCCCTAAGCCTTTCCCACTACGTATCGACGGTCTCGAGCACCCTCGAACCGGCCTCAGTTGCGTACGCGATGGGGGTGCACACCATCCGGGGAAATGCGTACGTACTCAGGGTTCGGCGGACAGGCAGCTCGAGTCAGCCGGCTCGGCGGTGCAGGGCCTCGGCATCGAGGATCGCGATGCGGTGCCGCGAGGTCCAGATCCAGCCTCGAGCCCGGAGGGCCCGGAACGCGATCGACACCCCGTCCTCGGTTACCCCCGCCGCCGCGCCGACCTCAGCGCGAGAAAGGCGCAGCTCGCTCTGACCGGTCGCACGTGCCAGTTCGGCCAAGGCGCCGGCAACCCTGCCGACGCCGTCGATAGGTACGAATTCCACGCGTTCGCGTTCGCGCTCGCGAAGACGGCGGAGAACGCTGCGGAGCACCCAGAGACATGCCTCCGGCGACGAACGGAGGAAATCCCCGAACTCCGCGGCGCCGATCACGACCGCCTCCACGGGCTCGATCGCGACCACGGTCGCGCCGTGCGGCTCGCCATCGATCGCCGACACCTCGCCCAAGATGGCGCCGGGCTCGATGACCGCCACCGTCCGCTCCTGCCCGCCGCTCGCCACCGACACGCGCAGCCGGCCGCTTCGAACGAGTACCACCCTTCCGGAGGTCTCCCCCCCGATGAACACGATCTGCCCGGTCGGGAACCGTGTCGTCTCACCGAGAGCCGCGAGCGGTTCGAGCGCGCGCGGCAGGACCGCCGCCTCGCCGGGACCAAGTCCTACGCGCGGGTTGTCTCCAAGGCTCATGTCGCGCGAAGCCTACATCGGCTCGGATCCGAGTGCCCGGGGTGGGACTCGAACCCACACGCTCCTTTCGGAGCAAGTGCTTTTAAGGCACCGTCGTCTGCCAGTTCCGACACCCGGGCGGCTTGATCGATTGTAGGCCCGGGTCCTGCGCGCAGCGCGGACCCACCGTGTAGGTTCTCGTGGAGACGATGGCGACGCCTGCGGACGTCACGGAGAAGCCGGTGATCAAGCTCCCGGAGGCTACTCAGCATCCCCGACCCCAAGCCCTCGCCGCGCTGCTCTTGTATGCCGCCGCTTCCTTCGCATCCTTCGGGTCGCGGGTGGTGGGGGACTTCTCGCACTCGTACATGGCGGGCAGCAGCCCCGACCCTCAACTGATGGTGTGGTCGATGGCCTATTGGCCGCACGCGCTGTCCCGGCTGGGCGACCCCCTGTTCACGCACGTGGTGTGGGCGCCGTTCGGCTACAACCTCGCGTGGGCCACGACGGTCCCGCTGGCCAGCGTCGCCATGTGGCCGGTCACCGCGCTCTTCGGTCCGATCTCCTCGTTCAACGTGCTGGCCATCGCCGCGCCGGCCCTCGCCGCCTGGATGGCGTTCCTGCTGTGCCGCGAAGTGACTCACCGCTTCGTGCCCTCGCTGGTGGGTGGTTACTTCTTCGGGTTCTCGAGCTACATGCTGGCGCACCTGCGGGGGGGCCACTTGAACCTCGTCCTGGTGTTCCTGGTCCCGCTGTTCCCCTTGCTCGCGCTCCGTCGCCTGCGGGGCCAGATATCGTCGCGCCGGTTCCTTGCCGCGACGGCCGCCGCCCTGATCGCCCAGTTCCTGGTCTCGATCGAGGTCTTCGCGACCGTCGTGTTCTTCGGAGCCGTGGCACTTACCCTGGCCTGGGGCTTCGACCGGGCGGGGCTCCGCCCTGCCCTCGTGGACGTCGCCCGCGGCGCCGCGCTGGCCGTAGCCCTGTGCGCGGTGGTCGTGAGCCCGTTCCTGTTCGACGCGTTCGCGAGGCCGGCACCGGTGCTGACCAGTGACCTCATCAAAGGAGGCACGGACGCCCTGAACCTGTTCGTTCCGACCAGGGTCACGTGGCTGGGCGGGGACCGGTTCGCGTCGATCTCCGAACCCTTCTGGGGACAGATCGCGGGCCAGGCCGCCTACCTCGGGGTCGTCCTGATCGCGATCGTGATCATGTTTGCGGTTCGAGCTCGAGGGACGTTCCCGGGGAGGTTCCTCGCGGCGTTCGTCGCGATCGCGGCGGTGCTTTCGTTCGGCACCGTGCTCCACGTGGGCGGCCACTCCTCCATCCCGATGCCCTGGATCGTCGCGACGCCCGTTCCCCTGCTCAACAGGGCCGTCCCCAACCGGTTCATGCTGTACTGCTTCCTCGCGGTCGCGGTCGTCGTGGCGCTCGTGATCGCCTGGGCTGGCCGCGAGACCCCGTCGCGCCGGGCCGTCGCGTGGGCTCTCGTCGTCCTGGCGGGGATCTCGCTCGCTCCCGCCCGGCACTACTGGGACTGGGGGTACACCCCAACCAGGCCGCCGTTCTTCGCGGACGGCATGTACCGCGGTTACCTGGGCCCGGACGACGTGGTGGCGTTCTTCGGACCCGGACAGGCGGCCCTGCCCATGGTGTGGCACGCGGAGTCCGGCCTGGCGTTCCGGATGGCGAACGCCTACACGGGCGGCCACCCGGCCGATCTGCCCGATTCCCGCCTCACGAACGTCCTGGCCCAGAGCGGCTGTCCGCCGGCCGAGGTGTCCCCGGCCTTGCGCTCCTTCCTAGCGGACACCGGCACGACGGTCGTCATCGTCTTCGAGAACAGGGGTCGGGAATGCGGCTCGCTGCAGCTGGGAACGACCCCACTGCGGGTCGGGGGCGTGGACCTCTACCGGCTGACCGGCTAGCGTCGTTCGCTCACCGTGCTACTTCGACACGCGGATCGTCACGTGGTCGATGTAGACGGCGAGCTTCGGCGTCTCGCCGTTGACCGGCAGCGCCTGGATGCGCTTGGCCACCTCGAGCCCCCTTATGACCCTCCCGAAGATCGCGTAGACCGGACTGGCATCGAGGTTGTGACCCTGGGAGCCGGTGACCACGAAGAACTGGCTGCCGCCGGTGTTGGGCGCCTGGGCCTTGGCCATCGCCACCACGCCGGGGCCGTACTTCTCCTTCCCCTTGAGCTCATCCCGGATGTTGTACCCGGGGGTTCCGGTTCCCGTGCCGGTGGGGTCGCCCCCCTGGATCAAGTCGATCGTGTTGGCGATGCGGTGGAAGTACTGCCCGTCGAAGTACCGCTGGTCGGCCAGGAAGACGAAGCTGTTCACGGTCGTCGGGGCGTTCGTCGCGTCCAGTTGGATCACGATCTTGCCGCACGACGTCACGAGCGTCGCCGTGTAGGTCTTCTTCGCGTCGATCGTCATGGATGGCGGCCCGGCGAACTGTGGCTTGGGCTTGCCGGCCTCGGGTGGGGCCTTCGCTCCGCACGCAACCTTCGCCGGCGCAGGCTGTGGGGTCACGGTCCCGGTCTGCGCGCCGGGGCTGGCGCTGGGCGTCGGTGAGGCCCGGTGCTTCGGCTTCTGGTTCCCGGTAACGAGGGACAGCACGACCAGGCCCAGGACGGCCACCGCCACGGCGGTGATGATGCCGAGGGTCGTCGACCGTTTCCGCTGTTTGCGGCGACGTTCCTCGGCCCGGCGGGCTGCGAGCTTGGCCAGGTGTCGGTCGCGTGTGCGCTTGGGCATCGGCGGGAAAGGTTACCGCGGCGAGCCCTCGTGGACCGCAGGCGGCACCAGCGGAGGCTACGCCTGGGCCAGGTGCTTGCCCAGGGCCTCCATGAACGCGTCCATGCTCTCGATGTGGCACGCGTGAGAGCCGGGGAGATCGAGCACCGTCGCGCGCGGGTATCGCCCGCCGAGCACGTCCACGACCCGCCGCAGCCACTCCGCGCTGTCGGTTCCTTTCACCAGCAGGACGGGGCGATCGAACCGCTCGATCTCGTCCAGGGTCCGTGCCTTGCGGCCCAGGTTGTACTGGTTGGCGAGGGCCCCTCGGTGGGGGAACCACCGTTCCCAGTTGGGATGGGCGCGCGCGTCCTCCTCCGTCGGCGCGAACCCCGCGATGACGAGGAACTCCGCCAGGTCGTCCTCGCTGAGGGGCCGGCCTCCCACTCGCGCCATGAACGCGTCGACGCGTGCCGTGGCTGCCTCCCCCTCGGTACCTGACAGGGCCCACACGGCGGGGGGCTCGATCAGCGTGAGGGTTCGAACCCGTTCCGGATACGTGAGGGAGAACTCGATCGTCGACCGGGCCCCGCCGGACCAGGCGGCGAAGTCCGCCACCGGGATGCCCAGCTTGTCGAGGGTGATCCGGAGGGATTCCCGCTCGACGTCGTCGTCGTACCTCGGGTCCACCGGCTCGCCGCGCGACCCCAGCTCGTTGTGGACAGGCTGGACCCGGATCGCCCGGCGCTGGGCGGCCAGCAGCTCCTGATGCGGGATCCAGGAGAGCCATCCTGTGAGGCCCCCCGGCACCAGGACGATCGGGTCGCCCTCGCCCCGGTCGTCGTACTCCAGCACCCGTGGCTCCATCTCTTTGCCTCCGCTCGTGATCGGTGCCACGGACGATACCCCGAGCGGCCGGGGACCTCACCGCCCGGTCAGCATCTCGATGGCCAGGCCGTCCAGGATGTCGGTCTCGGAGACCAGGGCGCGGTCGAAACCGAACCGGCGCATCACCGCGACCAGGATGGCCGCCCCCGCCACGATCACGTCACCCCGGCCGGGAGCCATGACCGGGAGCGCGGTCCGCTCCGGCGTGGTCATCCGGGCCAGATCCAGGAGCGCGCGCTCGGCCTCCCCCCGCGAGAGCCACGTACGGTGGATCTGTTCCGGGTCGTATCGATCCAACCCCAGCGAGATGGCCTGAACGGTCGTGGCGGTGCCGGCGACCGCGACCAGCGTGCGGGCATCGCCGACGGGGACCTCGCCCTCGATTTCCTCGAGGAACCCGTCGACGGCCAGCTCCAGCTGTCGGAGCTCCTCGGGGGCCGGTGGATCGTGACGGACGAACCGCTCGGTGAGGCGCACGCTCCCCATCTGGGTCGAGACCGAAGCGATGGGCTCCTCGTTCCCCAGCACGAACTCGGTGGAACCCCCGCCGATGTCGAGCACCAGGAACGGCGACGGCGCCTCCAGCCCCACGGTGGCGCCGAGGAACGACAGCGCGGCCTCCTGTTCCCCGGTGATGACCTCGAGGTCCGAGCCGGTCAGGTCGCGGACAGCCCGCTCGAACTCTTCGCGGTTGTCGGCGTCTCGGACGGCGCTGGTCGCGGCGACCCGGATCCGTTCCGCGCGCAGGGCCCGGGCCCGGCGGGCATAGCGGGCGAGGACCCGGGCGGTCCGCTCCAGCGCCCCGGGTTCGATGCGGCCGGTCTCGTCCACCCCTTGCCCCAGTCGGGTGATGATCATGTCGCGGGCGAGTTCCTGGAACTCGCCGCGGTCCCGGGGTTCGGCCACGATCAGCCGGATCGAGTTGGTGCCCTGATCCACCGCGGCGACCCGGCCGGCGCGTTCGTCGTGGATCGGCTCCACGCGTTGGGCCACCCACGCTCCCACTGGGTCGTTCCCTCCGGCGATGTGGTTCGCGTAGTGCGCGTGCAGGCACTTCACGCCGGTCCGGGTCCCACCGACCCCTCCCCACCCCTCGGACTCCGGCAGGTCCCGAGCGCGTTCCACCGCGTACTCGCGATGCGTCTGCTCGAGAGCCCGGGAGAACTCCTCGTCGACCTCGACCCGTTCGTTGAACCGACCGATCCAGCCCTGCGACTCCAGGCGAGCCACCGCCCTCACCGCGTCCCGGCAGGTCAGCCAGAAAAGCGTGGGGAACGGTTCCCCGTTCGCGTCGAGCGGACGGTTCCGGATGACCAGCGGGTGCCCGTCCGGGCAACGCGCCACTACCGTGAACGGCGTTGTCGGCTCGCGGCCGAGCTGCTCGCGGACGATCCGCAGATCGCTCGTGCGGAGCTCGCCCACGGGAGGGGCGCTACTTGCGCTTGTGCTCGACCGAGCGCTTGAAGTCGACCTGGCGTTCCTCGCTCTGGCGCATGAACTTCTTCAGCATCGACTCGAACTGGGGGTCGGCGCCGCGCCGGCGAGGGATCTGCGGAACGGGGTCCTGGAGAGCCTTGATCGAGAGGTCGATCTTGCCGTCCTCTTTGATCGCGAGGACCTTGGCCTGGACGACGTCGTTCTCGCGGAGGTGATCGTGCACGTCCTTCACGTAGTTCCGGTCGATCTCGGAGATATGGACCAACCCGAGCCTCCCGTCCTCCAGCTGGAGGAACGCGCCGTACGGGGTGATGCGCTGGACGGTGCCTGAGATGACCGCCCCGACCTCGATCTCTGCTATGTCAGACCCCTTTCATGGTGTGCGAGCAGGCCGGATGCCCACCCGCGGGCAGGACGGCACTATCCCATCGCCCCGAACGAACCGTCAAGCGACCCGAGAGAAGGCAGATACGAGAGCGAAACGCCGGAACTCCCTCGAGGAGGAGGGTTCACGACGAAGCCGTCAAGGGAACGTTCGGTACCACCGATGCCTGTGTCATGCGCCCTAGGTTCGGAGTCCTCACTCGGCTGTTGGCGGTCGTCTTCGTGCTCGCGGGGCTCGGGGCCGGACATGCCGCGCTGTTCAGCGGACATCAGTCCACCCCAGGCCACGGGAGTGACCAGATGATCCTCGTCGTGCTCGCGATCGGATTCCTGGTCGTTGGTATCAGCCTGTGGGCGGAGTACCTGTGGGCGTGGTGGGCCGGCGTCGCCATCACGAGCTTCACGGTCGTGCTGGACCTGGCCCTGAAGGCCCCGGACCGTGGGTGGGTGCTCTGGTCGGGGTTCCTCGTCGCCTTCGCGATATCCGCGTTGCAGGGACGACGGGACGGTTCGGGGGCGGGACGACTCGATCCCCGAGGGTGAGGATCTTGGCCCCAGTCCTGCCCTTACCACCCTTGCCTGCTAGAGGTACCCTTCGCGGAGCGGATCGGCGCGCCCTGCAAGGAGCAGCGGTTTGGTCTGTTCAAGCTGCGGGTCGGAGAATCCATCGGGCAGCAAGTTCTGCTCCGAGTGCGGGAGCCGTCTTGCGAGAACCTGTCCATCGTGCAGCAGCCCGGTCCTCCCGGAGGCCAGGTTCTGCAACGAGTGCGGCTCAGCACTGTCGGCCGCCGCCCCCACTCTCGCGGAGGACGCGTCTCCTCCCTCCCGATCGGCGGAGGCTCCGGCTTCTGAGCGGCGCCTGGTCTCCGTCCTCTTCGCCGATCTCGTCGGCTTCACGACGCTCTCGGAGTCCCGTGACCCCGAGGAGGTTCGGGAGCTCCTGACCCGATATTTCGGGGCCTGCCGGACGCTGATCTCCCGCTACGGGGGCACGGTCGAGAAGTTCATCGGCGACGCGGTGATGGCCGTGTGGGGAACCCCGATCGCCAAGGAGGACGACGCCGAGCGCGCGGTCAGAGCAGCCCTGGAGTTGACGAGCGTCGTGGCGTCGCTCGGCCAGGAGGTGGGCGCACCGGACCTCGCCGCTCGGGCGGGCGTGCTGACCGGCGAGGCGGCGGTGACGATCGGTGCCGAGGGCCAGGGCATGGTGGCCGGCGATCTGGTGAACACCGCCTCCAGGATCCAGGCGGCCGCCCCGACCGGCTCGGTCTTCGCGGGTGAGGCGACCAAGCGACTCACCGACGCGGCCGTGGTGTACGAGGAAGCCGGCGTTCACGAGCTGAAGGGCAAGGCCGAGCCGCTCCCGCTCTGGCGGGCCCTGCGAGTGGTCGCCGGCGTGAGAGGAGCGATGAAGTCGTCCGGTCTCGAGGCGCCGTTCGTCGGACGAGGTCGCGAGCTCCGGCTGATCAAGGAGCTCTTCCACACCTCGGCGGACGAGAAGACCGCCCACCTGGTTTCGGTCGTCGGGATCGCCGGCATCGGGAAATCGCGCTTGTCATGGGAGTTCTTCAAATACATCGACGGCGTCGCATTCGACGTCCGGTGGCACCGCGGGCGCTGTCTCCCGTACGGGGAGGGGGTGGCGTACTGGGCCCTGGCCGACATGGTCCGGACCCGCGCGGGCATCCTCGAGGGCGAAGAGCCCACCGCAGCCCTGGCCAAGCTTCGGCAGGCCGTTGAGGAGGCCGTGTCCGCTCCCGAGGAGCGACGGTGGATCGAGCCGCGCCTCGCGAACCTCCTAGGTCTCGAAGACGCCCCCGGTCGTGACCAGGAGGGCCTGTTCGCGGCGTGGCGGCTGTTCTACGAGCGCCTTTCCGAGGAGATGCCCACCGTCATGGTCTTCGAGGACCTGCAGTGGGCGGACGCCGCGCTCCTCGATTTCGTCGAGTACCTGCTCGAGTGGTCGCGCGACCACCCGATCTTCATCATCACGCTCGCCAGGCCGGAGCTCATGGACCGCCGCCCCACGTGGGGAGCCGGGCGCAGGAACTTCACGTCGCTGTTCCTCGAGCCGCTGACCCTGTTGGAGATGGACGAGCTCCTGGCGGGGCTGGTTCCGGGCCTACCGGAGGAGCTCCGGGACCGGATCCTCGAACGCGCCGAAGGGGTGCCCCTGTACGCAGTGGAGACGGTGCGGATGCTCCTCGACCGCGGCCTGCTCGCGCAGGAGGAGAACGCCTATCGTCCAACCGGGCCGATCGAAACGCTCGACGTGCCGGAGACACTCCACGCACTGATCGCGGCGCGCCTCGACGGCCTCACCCGCGAGGAGCGGCGGCTCGTTCAGGACGCGTCGGTCCTCGGCAAGACCTTCACCAAGCGAGGGATCGAGGTCCTGACCGGCTCCCCGGACGCCGAACTCGACCGCCTGCTCTCGTCCCTGATCCGCAAGGAGGTCCTGTACCTCCAGGCCGACGACCGCTCGCCCGAGCGCGGACAGTACGGGTTCCTCCAGGAGCTCTTGAAGCGGGTGGCCTACGACATGCTCTCGAAGAAAGAGCGAAAGGCGAAGCACCTTGCGGCGGCTCGGTTCATCGAGGAGAGCTGGGAGGCGGACGAGGACGAGATCGTCGAGGTTGTGGCGTCTCACTACGTGGAGGCGTACCGGGCGGCACCCGAGGCGTCCGACGCCCAGGAGATCGGGGAGGGCGCGCGAAGGAGGCTGGCCCGGGCGGGAGAGCGAGCGGCGTCGCTCGCCGCGAGCGGCGAGGCACAGCGCTACTTCGAGCAGGCCATGGAGTTCGCCGATGAACCGTTGGCCCGCGCCGAGCTCTCCGAACGAGCCGGCATCGCGGCGTCGGCGGCCGGTAGGGGATCGGACGCCGAGCGACATTTCGATGAAGCGATCGCGCTGTTCGAAGCGGAAGGGCGGCGCCACCCCGCCGCCCGGGTCTCGGCCCGGCTGGCTGAGGTGTTGTGGGACGCGGGGCACATCGAGGACGGGATCGAACGGATGGAGCGCGCCTACGGCGTGCTGGCGGAGGACGAGCCCGACGAGGACCTCGCCGTGCTCACCGCCCAGCTCGGAAGGATGCACTTCTTCGCGGGCGACCTCCGGGCATGTTTCGAGCGCATCGAGGCCGCGCTTGCGATCGCCGAACGCCTGCGGATCCCCGAGGTCCTCTCCCACGCGCTGAACACCAAGTCGCTCGTCCTGTTGTCATGGGGGCGATTCGAGGA
>JAHEXX010000057.1 GCA_023251895.1 bacterium | reverse complement strand
GGCGTCCGGACCCCGAGCCCCATCACATCGAGATGCGGAGGAACGACCGGGTCGTAGAAGCCGCCGAAGTAGTCCCACACGATGACGATGGCGGTATCTCGCCAGTACCCGCTCTTCATGATGGCGTTGATGTGCTGCACCGTCCAGTTCTCCCCAGCGCAGACGCTCTTGTGCCCGCCGGGGTGCTCGTTGTAGGGCTCAGGTGGGATCAGCCAGGACACCTCCGGGAGCCGGCCCCGCTTCACGTCCGTGAGGAACGTGTTCGGGTCCTGGATGTTCTTCCGCATGGGGCCGTCCCAGACGTGCCGGATCATCTGGAGAGCGTTCATCCATGAGTTCTCTGTGGCGTAGTACCTCCACGAGATCCCCTTGCGCTCCAACAAGTCCGGCAGCACCTTGATGTTGAAGCACAATCGGATCTGCTCCCAGTAGCGCGAGATCAGGTAGGTGTTCTGGGGGTCGTCGTTGATGAGCCTCTCGAGGTTCATGATCGTCCGGGTCTCCTTGGGGGTGAGCCCCGGACGGAAGCGCGGTGCGTGCTCCCCGGAGTCGGTGCAGTAGCTGCCCGGGTGGTCGGTGCAGCACTTGTTGTCCACGATGCCATTCGATTGGGCAGCCACCGTGTACAGGTGCTCCGGCAGCGTCGGGCCGTACATCGACGTGAAGAAGTGGTCGGTCAGCACGAACCGGTCGGCGTACGCGTAGTAGTTGGGGATCCCGTCGCGCGTGAAGTACCGGTAGCCCGAAAGGTCCGACCCGTACAGGACCTGCTTCGCACTGGATGCGGAGATGACGCCGTTCATGCGGTTGAACCCGTTCATCTTCCCGTTGTTGATAGCGACCAAGCCGCACCGGAAGCAGTGGGTCAGGTCGTGGGGCTGAACGTCCCCGGCGACCTTGAGCTTGACGATCGGGCCGTCGTGGCACCCCTTGGAGTCGCACTGGATGGTCCCGCCTTCGGTGGCTCCCTCCGCCCCGGGGTAGGTGGCGAAGTAGTTGTTGAACGACCGGTTCTCCTTGACGATGAACACGACGTGCTTGATGGGGCTGTCCGGCCCGATGGCGTAGTTCGTCGTCTTCGAGCCTCCACCCTGGTCTTTCCCTGGGTTCGCGGGCGAGCGCCCTTTTCTGCCGCCGGGCCCCGCCGCCCACAGGATCAGGATGCTCGAGAGGACGAGGAGCGCCACGAACCCCCGGCGACGCGCCACCTGCTGCCGGGTTGGGGGACGCCGCCCCTGGGGCGGCCGCTGCCCGGGGTTGGGCCGGTACTCCACGGGCCGAACACTACCAGCGGCTCCGGAGGGATCTGTTGAGACGGTCAGCGCTGCAGCAGACCCGACAGCAGGCGGGAAAGGCGCTCTTCGACCGCGGTGTAGGCGGGCTCGCCGGCCCGGTTGTCCAACTCGTAGGGGTCCTTCGGCCCCAGGGTTCCGGTCAGGTCGTACAGCTCCCGCTCTCCGGTTTGCGGGTACTCCACGTAGGTGAAGTCTGCCGTCCGCAGACCGTACCAGTGAGGTACGCCGGAGCCGCCCGCCGGCATCTCGATCAGCTCGGCCGGGGTTCGCGTGATGGGAGCCCACCGAACTGGGTCGATCAGGGGCAGGAAGCTCCGGCCGCTCATCCACGGCGCTCTCGCGTGGGCCAGGTCCACGATCGCCGGTGCGATGTCCGCGTTGGAGACGAGGCCGTCAACCTGTTCACGTCGCTGCCACGGATACCGCACCAGGAACGGCGTGTGGATGCACTCGTCGTACGGGCAGGACTTCGTGACCCACCGATGTTCCCCGAACGAGTACCCGTTGTCCGTGAGGAAGATGATCACCGTGTTGCCGAGCTCCCCGCTCCGCCGGAGCGCCTAGACAAGGCGGCGCATCGCGTCGTCCTCCGATCGGAGGGTCTCGTACTCCAGCCGTCGCTCCTCCTGGAGCGTGGCGAGCTGTGACGGAGAGAGCGGCGGCAGGTTGCGGATCCACGCCGGCTTGTCCGAGACGTCCGCCTCGTTCACGGCCGGCGGCTGGGGTGGGAGCTGCGGATAGGAGCCGATGTCGCGGGGCGCCGGGATCCAGGGCTTGTGCGGTCCCGGCGGCGCGAACAGCAGGAAGAACGGCCGGTCGCCCGGGGCGGTTCGGATGAAGTCCTCAGCCAGCCCGGCCTCGACATCGGTCGAATAGTCGCGCGGCGCCGACGCGTAGTGCACCGGCTGCCCGTCCAGGAAGATCGTGGTGTCGTAGTAGGCGTGCCCCGGCACGGGCTGGACCTTCGCGCCCCATCGGTCCCACCCGGGTGGTACGAACGGGCCGCGGCCGAACGGGTACAGGTTGAGGTACTTGCCGAACAGCCCCGTGTAGTAGCCCGCGGCGTGCAGCCAGGTCGCGATGGTCTGTGAATCGTCGAAGACGTTTCCCAGGCCGTTGTTCACGACCCCGGTCTCGTGCGCGTACCGCCCGGTAAGGATGGTCGCCCGCGACGGGCAGCACAGCGGCGTGCTGATGAACGCGTTCACGAACGTGATCCAGTGGTCTTTCGGATCCTCCATCCGGTCCTGCAGATACGGCATGACCGGTGGGTCGTGGGGCATGCTCTCGGGCGTCTGGTCGTCGGTGATGAACAAGACGATGTTGGGGCGGAGCGGGTGCCTGGGCTTGTTCCAGAGGGGGACCGCCACGGCCAGCACGGCCACCGACGCGAGCGTCAGGACCAGCCGGATCGGGCGGCTAGTCTGACTCACACTAGCTGACCCCGCGGATCACCCAGATGTTCTCCCCGGGCCACCGTCGCGCCCATTCCAGCGGCGCGATGTCTTCGTAGGTGGTGTCGGCCTCCTCCTCGGGGCGGAGTTCGATCAGATCCTCCACGACCAGCCCGTGCCGCCGGAACAGCCGGATCCACTCCCCGTACGGGAGGTTGAACTCCGTCCACGGCCCGTCGGATTCCTGCCAGTCGAGCGAGCGCATGTCGAAGTAGCTGCGGTGCAAGACGTTGCCCGCTGGCTCATCCGGGTCGTCGCTCCAGCACAGCCAGATGATGGGGGTGGGCACGTTGAACACGAACCGCCCGCCCGGCCGGAGCACCCTGGCGACCTCGGGCACCGTGCGGAACGGGTCGGCGAAACCCATCACCCCGTGGTCGCAGAAGACCAGGTCGAACGACCCCTCCCGGAACGGCGCCTGCTCGCCGTTCGCCTGCACGAGCGGGAACCGCACACCCGTCTCATCCATGTTCCCCCGGGCGTGCTTCAGTTGGTGGGCCGAGAAGTCCAGGCCCACCACGCGGGCACCACGCATCGCGACCCTGATCCCCAACTGACATGCGCCGCAGCCGAACTCCAGCGCGTCGAGGCCGGACACATCACCCAGGGCCCCGAGGTCCTCCTCGGGGATGTCCCAGATCCCCCACCCCAGACGGTCCCACCGGTTCAGCTGCCTCCGGTTCCGTTGCTGGTAGGCGTCGCTCCCCGTCTCCCAGCTGACCCTGTTCCTGCGGACATGCTCGGAGGGTTCGCTCATGTGCGGCGGTTCAGCCATCCGCCGTCCCGGCCGTGCTTCGCGGCCACCAGGCCGGCGGCGATCGACAGTGCGATCTCCTCCGGCCGTTGTCCCCCAAGGTTCAGACCGACGGGGCTGTGGATCCTGGCCAGATCGTCGTCGCTGAAACCCATGGCCTTCAGCTCCTCCATGTAGGGCCCCACGTGCCCCCGACTACCCATGACGCCGATGAACCGCGCCGGCGAGCGGAGCGCCGCGGCCAGAGCCTCCTTGACGTTCGGGGCATCGTGGTCGGTGACGACCACGTGGTCCCGCTCGACGAGCGACACATGATCGATCGACGACAGGACCCCACCGCTGTGGTCGATCCCGGTCAGGCGTTCCGCCTGGGGCTCGATCATCACCGACTCGTACCCGAGCCGCGCCGCCAACCGTCTCAGGGCCCGGGCCACATCTGTGGCCGACACGAGGATCAGCCGGGGAGGGAGCAGATGCGGCTCGAAGTAAACCTCCGCCGCCCCGTTCTCGTGGGCGTAGGTCCGCGTCTGTGGTTCCCCGCTCGCGTAGATCGCGGCGGCGTCGGATATGGCAGCCTCGTCGAATTCGGCGCAGCCAAGCGTCCCGTGGACGGGACCGCCTGGGACGATGGACATCCTGTTGCCCACCCTGCACGGGGGCGAGCCGTCAACCTTCACGGCCCGAACTTCCACCCACTCCGTGACGGGGTTCTTTTCACCGGCGGGAGCGAACCCGACGGCGGGCTCCGCGTGGCCGGTCGGGTGGGAACCGGTGCGCCCTCCGAGGACCTCCACGGCATGGGGGAGGACCGGCAGGACCGCCTCCAGGCTCTCTCGCGCGCCCTTCGGGCTGCCCGGCAGGTTCACGATCATCGTCGCCCCTCGGCTCCCCACCACGCCCCGGGAGAGCGCCGCCAGAGGGGTCTTCTCCAGGCCAGCGGTCCGCATCACCTCGGCCAGCCCGGGGGCTTCCCGGTCGATCACCGCCCGAGTGGCCTCGGGGGTGACGTCGCGGGGTCCGAAGCCGGTCCCGCCGGTGGTCACCACCAGCGGGACGCCCCGACCGGCGAAATACTGCAGCCGGGCCTCGATCTGGGCGCGCTCGTCGGGGACCACCGTCCGTTCGACGTCGAAGCCCGCCGCGCGGAGCAGTTCCTCCACGACCCGGCCGGACTCGTCGACTCGCGTTCCTGCGGTCACCCCGTCCGAGACGGTGAGGACTGCGGCGGGAAGGCCGGGTTCCATGGCCACTATCCTGCCACCCCAGGGGCTCAGCCGCCCCAGACCGCGCGGGCCCGCTCGGTCGGCTCGCCGTGGCGAGACAGGAACGGGAACATCCACGCCTTCACCAACGCGATGCCGGCGCCGCCCAGCGCGAGCCCAACCCCCAAGACACCCACGATGTCGGGCACCCACCCGACCGCCCGCATCGCCATGACGATCAGGCCCATGTTCAGAGCGAGGACCTGGATGGTCCCCCCGGTCTCGAGCATCGCCAGGAATCCTCGCCGCTCGTCCGGGTGCGCCGGCCGGCCCATCGGCAGCAGGTACAACCACGCGCCCAGCAGCGCCTGGACGGCCCAGCCGCCAACGAAGGCGATCAGGAACGGCCGCCGATAGCCGTCGAATGAACCCACGAGCATCGCGATGGCGAGACCGAACGACCAGGCCACGAACCAGACCAGCGCGGCAACGAAGTGCTTCGCGGACAAGGGCACGGGCCAGCGGCGCTCGGTGCGAAAGACCGTGGCCGCCATGGAGACCAAACCGGCGGAGCCGGCTGCGTACGCGAGGGCACCGACAGTCGCGGCCGGCCGAAACCCCAACGCCAGCCCGGCCGCCAGCACGGACACGCCGCCGCCGAGCAGCCAGCCCGTGGCGGCGCCACGCCAGGCGGGCAACCGGATCCGCAGCACGGTGGGGAGTAACGTGATCAGGGTGCCCGCGATCGTGAGCGCGACGAACCCCATGACGTTCAGGGCCATGTGGGCCCGGCGCAACTTGAGCCACAGGCCCGCGTCGGTCACCGCACCGCTTCCGATCAGGGCCCCGAGCGTTCCTCCCGCCAGGACGCATCCGACGGCCGTGAGGTACATGGCGATGGGGAACCGGTGCCGATGGTGCAGCGACCGCCGACGGGCGTTCCACACGATGGATCCCAGGAGCAGCGCCGCGGCGACGAACGAGGTCCCGCCCACTGCGACGACGCCGGGGAGGTCGGTGGGGCGCCCGACCGCGATGAGACCAGCCCCCAGGTTCACCAGCGCGAACTGCGAGACCATGAGCCATCCGGGGGGCGAGGGGGCGGCGGTCAGCGTCACGGCGAACGTCTGCATCGCGCCCGAGATGGCCACGGTCACCGCGCCCGCCAGCGCAAGATGCAGGGGCAGCCAGATGAACAGGCGCTCGGACGCCGGTAGCAGCAACGAGAGGCCCGCAGCCGTCAGCCAGATCCGCGACGCCGTCTGGTACACCCGAGCTGTCGTTCTGGGCCGCATCCCGCGCTAGCGTAAGGGCTGAAGGACGCCCGGCGGGCACGCCCAACCCGATGAGATGACATCCGGAAGGGGGAACGACCCGATGGAGTGGATCGACCGGCTGGCGGAGGGGCTCAGGGTGGAGCCGCTTACTGCGCACGAAACGACACGGCTCCTGTCCACGGCCCGGGAGGTGGCCCACCGCGTGGAGCGGAAGATCACGCCCCTCGCCACGTTCCAGCTGGGGGTGGCCGTCGGCAAGGCCACCGAGGAGGGCACCGGGCGAGAGATGGCGTTCACGCGGGCACTCGAGATGTTGATCCACCGGCTCCCCGAGCCCACCGTCGGCGAGCAGCCCTAGCTCCGGAGGTCGGGGGTGGGGGATCGGCGCTAGGACGTGAAGTTATGGAGGTCGTGCCCGGCCGAGACGTCCTCGGCGAGTACCAGTCCACGGGCCGAGGAGAGCGGAGAGGGATACGGCCCGAGGGGTTGGACGTGGCCGAGCACGACCTCCACGTTGAAAAAGCTTCGTCGCGACGTGAGCCGCATGGCGTTCCCTCGTCCGCTCGAGTCCAACCTTGAGAACCGTAGCCCATACTTGATTCGGTACCAAACGACCGTCAACGCCGATGGTCCCGCCCCCGGCGGGACCTTCGGCCCTACGACGCAGAACACTGGATTCGCATAGGCTTTGCCTCCATGCGCACGCTCGTCTTGCAGCACATCGCCTGTGAGCCGCCCGGGGAGTACGAGGAAGTCCTCCGGGACAGGGGCAGCGAGATCCACCGAGTGGAGCTGGACGAGGGCGAGGACCTCCCCGACTGGCGGGCATTCGACGCCATCGTGGCGATGGGCGGTCCGATGAGCGTCAACGACGACGCCGATCTGCCGTGGCTCACCCGCGAGAAGCGGATGATCGGCGAGGCCGTGCGGGGGGGGATCCCGTACTGGGGCGCATGCCTCGGGGTCCAGCTCCTGGCGGCCAGTCTCGGGGCGAGCGTCTACGCGGGGCCGGCCCCGGAAGTCGGACTGATGACCGTCGCGCTGACCGATGAGGCCTTGGACGACCCGGTGTTCGCCGGTCTGCCCCGCGAACTGCTGACCCTGCAGTGGCACGGCGACACCTTCGACCTGCCGGAGGGATCCACCCTCCTGGCGGGCTCGTCCGCGTATCCCAATCAGGCGTTCCGCTGGGGAGCCAAGGCGTACGGCGTCCAGTTCCACCTGGAAGTGCGGACCGATATGGCCGAGGAATGGGCCCG
Source organism: bacterium (assembly GCA_023251895.1). Lineage (GTDB taxonomy): Bacteria > Actinomycetota > UBA4738 > UBA4738 > HRBIN12 > JAHEXX01. The sequence goes on along the minus strand of JAHEXX010000057.1, from coordinate 8,681 downwards.
CGTCCCTGCGTACGCCGAGTACCTGGAGCGCGTGCTCGGCCCCGGCTCGCTGCCGCGACTCCTGGAGGAATTCGGCGAGCGTGAGCGGGAGCTGCGGGAGCACGGTCGCACGCTGTTCGAGCGGTGGTTCGAAGTCACCGCGGCCGGTTAGGCGGGGGCGGCGTGATCCCCAGCGCCACCGAGCCCTTCTGCGACACGTGCGACCGGCTACGCCTGACCGCCGAGGGCCAGATCCGGCCTGCCTTTTCGCCTTGGAGGAGACCGACCTGCGGGGGCCCATGCGCGCCGGCACCTCGAAAGACGAGCGGAGCAGCTGATCCGGCAGACCGTGTGGCGCAAGTGGTCCGGACACCGAATCAACCATCCGGACTTCGAGCAGCCCGAGCGCAGCGTGTCGATGATCGGCGGGTAGGGACTACCCCCAGCGTCGGCGGATCCGAGCCGACAGGCGCGACCCTGCCAGCGCCCACGCCACTCCGGCCGTCACCATCGCTCCCGTGCCCATCAGCAGCACGCCGAACACCTTCCCCCCAGCACCGCCCACCGGCATCCGATGGTCGTGCTGGTCGATGTGGACTAGGAGGGTCACTGCCGCGGCCGCGAACACCAGCGAGAGCAGGAAGAAGAGGATCCCGACGACGATCAGGGTTCCCTCCAGCCAGTCCCGGCTGGCCTTCCACAGGTCGAACCGCCGTCTCAGCGAGCGGTGGGCCATCGGCCGCCCTCTTACAGGCCGGCCAGCTTGGCCAGACCGGAGATCTTCCTCAGCACGTAGCGCCGGCCCTCCCGCCGGATCAACCCACGGCGCTGGAACTCGGAGAGGATGCGCGTCACGTTCTCCCGGCTGCCCCCGCACAGGCTGGCCAGGTCAGCGTGGGTCACGACCGACGGCAGCACCACGCCGTCCTCCGGAAGCTTGTCGAGGCTAGGGGACACCAGCTGCAATAGGCGTTTGGCCACCCGGCCCTTAAGGTCCAGGAACAGGAGATCGTCCACGAAGGCTTCGTGCGAGACGACCTGCCGCGCCAGGGCCCGGAGCAGAGCCCGCGACGCCGCCGGCTGCTGGGCCAGGAAGTCCAGGAACGCCTCGGCCCGGATCACCGACACCCACGACTCGTCCAGCGCGAGCGCGGCGTTGGTCCGATCGAGGTCGCCGAGCGCGCCGAGCTCCCCGAAGAACTGCGGCGTGTCCAGGGTGGTGTGGAGCTGCCGGGCCCCGTTGGCCGCCAGGGAGCTGATCTCGACGCGACCCGAGATCAGGAAGAACACGTCGGGCGCCGGGTCCCCCTGATGGAACAGGTAGGTGCCTTTCCGATACTGGCGAACGAGGCCCCGGGATGTGAGGTCTTCAACGACGCCGGGATCCGTGTCCTGGAACATCGGCGTGGCCGCCATCGCTCTGGTCAGTTCGGCGGGGGCCGGGGCGGCGGATGCGTGCGGTGCCATGTGGCCGAAGCCTAGTCGGGGCGCGGCCCGGCGGCTACTCCGAGAGATAGGAGCGGGCCCGGCGCTTCCGCGCCGGGCCCGCTCCGAAGGGTCTGTGTCAGCGCCGCCGGGCGGTCCTGCGGTGGGTCCTCCGCTTGGTGACCCGCGTCGCGGCCTTATCCGTCGACTTGGCAGTGCTCTTGGCCTTGGGGGCCTTGGGAGCGATCTTCTTCTCCGCCATCTTTGTCACCTCCCCCTCATCGGCTCGTGGCCTGGGGCTCGTGGCCTCGATGAGCTTTGCAGCCGCATCCTCCAGCTTCTCGTCACATCGAAGCTGTGTCGGCTGTCACCGGATCCGGGGTGACCTTCGTCACCACCGAAAGCGTGACCGCCGTCACCCCTTTAGATGTGACGCACGTCACTCATCGAGCTCGGGCAGATCGACGGGATCGGGGCGCGGAGTGCAGGCTCCGCAATACAAGGCGTCCTCGACGACCAGGGCGCGCGTGACGTCGCCCGCCTTGTAGAGCTCCAGGACGTAGGGCTGAGTCTCGACGTGGTCCTCGCAGATGCCCCTGCCGCAGAAGCGGCAGGCGCCGACCGCGGTCCGCCGGCAGTGCCAGCAGTCCAATCTAGTCTCCTTCTTCCGTCGGTGCGAAGCCTAATGCTGCGAGGTGCGTTCCGCGGCGGGCCTGAGCGTGCCCCCTCGAAACGCCCCGGCGACGACCCGGTCGAACCCCTCGCGGTCCAGGCGGAACGCCCGGACCGGGGTCCTCGCCGCCACCGCCGCCGTGCGGGGCACGTCCTTCAGCAGGGCGACCTCCCCGAAGTAGTCGCCCGGGCCCAGGGTTCGCACCAGCTCCTCGTCGCGGATCACGTCGACTTGGCCGGAGCGGATCGCGTAGAAGGCGTCCCCCACCTCGCCCTGCTCCACGATGGCCTCACCGGGGCTCACGTTGATCCACCGGCCGTGGGCCAGGATGTCCGACAGCTCCCGCGACTCCAGGCCGGCGAAGGCGGATAACGACTGGAGCTCCGCAACTGCCTGCAGCGTGGGGGCGAAGTCGGGGGCCCGGATCGTGTCGGCCAGCAGGTAGTCGAACGTGCTCTCGTCGACCTCGAACAGCTCGGTCTCGGTCGCGGCTCGCACGGTCGCCGCCCTCGGGGCATGCTCCAGCAGACCCAGCTCCCCGAAGGACTCGCCCCTGGAGAGCGTTCGAAGTACGGAGGTGTCCGCGGTCTGTGGGTCCTCCTCCACGACCTGCACGGTCCCTCGCCGGACGACGAAGAAGGCGTCGGCCCGGTCGCCCTGACGGAACACGGGCTGCCCCGGGTGCAAGCTCCGGAGGCGGACCCGCCCGGCCAGGTCGGACAGGAGATCCTCCGGCAGATCCTCGAAGGCCGGGAGCGCGTCGATCAGCTGGGCGGCCTCCACCCGCCACTTCGTCTCGAAGCGGAACCGTATCCGCCGGTACACGCTCCTGCCCCGCCGCAACAACGTGCGACCCAGGTTGATCCCGCCGCGCATCACCGGCCCCCCGATGAACACGACCAGGACCACCAGGAAGACCCGCCCCCCCGGACCGCCGCCCCACAGGTCGGCGATCAGGCTCCCGAAGATGGCGTGCCAGAAGAAGGCCGCCGTGTAGAACGACAGGATCGTGAACGCGACGCCCAGGATCCCGTAGAGCGCCAGGCCGGCCTCCTGCTTGGTGAACCGCTCCCGGACCCGCAGCTTGTGCCACAGGTCGTGCTGGATGAACCCCAGCGACCGGGGGCGCAGGTCCGGCACCTGGATCAGGTCGGACAGGATGAAGTACCCGTCCAGCTCGAGCAGGGGCACCAGGTTCAGGAAGATCACCAAGTAGTTCAGGAGGGCCCACTTGTACAGCAGGCTGGAGGCAGCCGACTCAGGGAAGACCCAGATCCACAGCGAGGCCAGGCCGGCCAGGATCATCTCCGCGTATGGCCCGCCGGCGCCCTGGACAATGCGCTGGCGTCGCTCCAGCATCAGCCCATCGGAGGACTCGACGAAGAACGCCGGCGAGCCGAAGTAGATCATGAACCCCGCGCTCTTGACCCTGCGGCCGTAGTGGACCAGCACCAGCGCGTGGGCCAGCTCGTGGACGAACGTCAGGACGTAGTCCAGCGCGATCAGGACCAGCGCATCGACCGCCGCCGACGCGGACAGTTCGAACCGACCCGAGAGCTGGACCGCGACGAACGCGACGAACCCCGCGATCGCGATGCCGAAGGCGGGGATGCCAACGGCCGGGACGAAGAACCACTTGAGGCCGTGGCGGTAGAACCACCGGACCAGCCGCTCGGCGCCGGTCCACTCGACGGACAGCTCCTTGACGAACTGCCGGGCGTGGCGGCGGGCGCCGGAGACCGGGTCCAGGGCGTGTTTCACGGCCGCGGTGACGTTCCGATAGTTCGTCTGCAGGAATCCCCCCTCGTAGAGAGCCTGGACCAGCTCGGTCACCGCCGAAGGATCCAGGTCGCCCGACTCTTGCAGCCGTTCCACGACGATCTCGCCCACGGTGCGGGTCCCGTCCAAAACGGGTAGGAGGTCGGCCTCCCAGGGTTCCAGCCGGTAGTGCACCAGGTCGCGCGGGTTCGCCACCATCGCGTAGTCGTTGCCCCACCGCAGCTTGAAGACCTTCACCTCGACGTCGGACGCGAGCTGGGGCCGGAACTCGGCCGGGTCGACCCGCGTGGCCAGCGCATCCCACAGGCCCGGCCGGTCCTCGGTGGGCTCGGCCTCCACCTTGTCGGCGAGGATCCCCCAGACGCCCCCCAGGGGCTCGACCGCGCTCACGTGCGCGAGCTCGACTCCTTCGAGGCTCGCTCCTCCTCCATCCGCCGCTGCATCGTGCCGTAGACGTTCATCCGCGACTTGGGCCGGCGCCTCCCGGCCATCAGGTTCCCGATGAAGCCCCCGGCGAACACCGCGACGGCGATGAACGTAGCGGCCGTGCTCCAGGTGATGCCACCCGGCTGCTTGGGTAGCGTCGGGTGGAAGATGGTGGAGACCGCCGCGCCCAAGTCGTCGACGGCCTCCATCCGGAAGCGGGCGCCCTGCGGGATCGTGCTGATCACGCGAGCCCGGACCACGAAGAGCAGGTGGATGCCGCCGGTCGCGACGACGACGTTCTGGCCATTGATGCCGAGGTACCTCCCGCTGGCGGTCGCTTCCGTTCCACCGAAGATGACATGCTTGCCCAGGGACACGACCTGATCGTTCAGATTGAACGACAACACGTCACCCACCTGGTCGCCGATCAGCAGCGTGGCGGTGAGCGTGTCGAGCTTCTGCCAGCCGCCGGGCACGAAGGCGTCCATCTCGATCCGAAGGACGCTCCCCTTCGAGAGTCGGCCGGTCGCCGAGCCACTTATCGTGGTACCCGTACCTCCGGCGAGGGCCATGCCCGGGCCCACGATCGCAGACAACAGGACCGCGATCGCAACCAGCCGGCTCCCCGGCCTCCCGAACCCACCGGGAACCCTCATCGCTCTCACGGTGGCCTATCTTCAACGGCCCCAGCCCGACTGGCAAGCGCGCTGCACTCGCGACGTGTGTCGCGGGCGCGAAGGACGGGACGCCGGGTCGGCGGTGAGCAGTACCGAAGCCGGCGAGGCCCGGCCCCTTCCGGTCGGATCGCTAGGCGGCAGCCGACAGCTCCTGGAAGTAGCCTCGCACGGCGGCCGGGTCCACCTCGCCTTCGGTGAAGCGCACGACCTTGCCGTCGGGCCCCACGTAGTACACCGTCGGGAAGTACCGGATCCCGAGAGCCTTGCCGAGCTTGGTGGACCCATCATCCACGGCCACCGGAAACGTGAGGCCGTGGTCGCGCATGTACCCCTTGGGCGACGGCCCGGGCGCCTGTCCGATCGCCGTGGCAACGCTCACCAGCGGCACGTTCGGGAAGTCGGCCGCGATGGCGGCGAGGATCGGCAGCTCCTTCTGGCAGTGGGGACACCACGGCGCCCACACGGCCAACACGGTCGGCTTGCCCGCGTAGGAGGACCACGAGACGGCACCGTCCAGTCCCGGCGCCGAGAAGTCGGGAACGGCGTCGCCGGGCTGGAGCGGTCCCTGCCGGGGCCGGCCGGCGACGTGGACGTCGGCCCCCGCGGAGGGCTTGCCTCCGCCGGACCCACTCCCCGACAAGGTCAGCACGGCGGCGATGGCGATGGCCGCCACGGCCGCCAGGACGTACGCCAGCTGTCGGCGCCGCTCCCGGCGCCGCTCCGCGGCCCTGCGTTCGGCCTTCGCGGACCAGGACCGCGGCTTCCTCCCGGTGCCCGTCGCGTTCCTCATCGCACGCCTCCTGCATCGTCGGCGGGGCTGCGCGCCGGAGCGGGGGCCGATGGTCCCACCCGCGCCGGGACCGGCGCTCCCCCGGCGCCTACCGGGACGGCAGGTTGTGGATCTCGACCGGCTCCACGACGTCGGGCAGCTCGAACCCGAAGACCCACGCGTAGAAGAACAGCTCCGCCCCGTACGTCCGCTCGATGTTCTCGGCCTTGCGGAACCCGTGCTGCTCCCCCTCGAACGCGAGGTACGCGTAGGGGAGCCCCTTGGCCCCCAGGGCCTCCACCATGATCTCGGCCTGCGCCGGCGGAACGACGTCGTCCTCCAATCCCTGGAACAGGATCACCGGGCACGAGATCATGTCCGCGAAGTGCACGGGCGACCGAGCCCGGTACACGTCGGCCTTCTCCGGATACCGCCCAACGAGGCTCTCCAGGTATCGCGACTCGAACTTGTGGGTACCGCCGGTGGCGAAGTCCTCGATGTTCGCCAACCCGAAGTGGCTGGCTCCCGCGGCGAAGTCGTCGTGGAAGGCCAGGGCGCAGAGCGTGGTGTACCCGCCGGCGCTGCCGCCGCGGATGGCCAACCGTTCCCCGTCGACTTCGCCTCGGGCGGCGAGGAACTTCGCGGCGTTGATGCAGTCCATCACGTCTACGACACCCCAGGTTCCCTTGAGGCGGTCGCGATACTCACGCCCGTACCCGGCGCTGCCCCCGTAGTTCACATCGACAACGGCGAAGCCCCGGCTGGTGAAGAACTGCTTGTGGAGGTCGAACTCGGCGGTCACCGCGGACGTGGGGCCACCGTGGCTCATCACGATGAGGGGCGGCTTCTCACCCTGCGGCGCCGCGAAGTCGCGATTGGCAGGCAGGTAGAACAGCGCGTGTGCCGTCAGCCCGCCCTCTGTGGGGAACTCGATGGCCTGCGGCACGGAGAGATAGCCCTCGTCCACCACCACGCGCTCGCTCTCGCGCAGGACATCCACGGAACGCGTGGCGAAATCGAGCGTGACCACCTGGGGTGGGATCGTCGCGCTGCCCGCCACGAAGGCGATCCGCGACCCGTCAGCCGCGATGGTCTCCGCTCGGCACGACGAGTAGGGAAGATCGAGGTCCAGCATCTCGCCGGTGGCCCCGTCCAACATCGCCAGGCGACTCTCACCGTTCCGCCAGTAGATGCAGGCGATGCGCCCGTCGGCCAGGAAGGCGTGGAGCGACAGGCCGAACACCCACTGGGGGGTCCCGAACTCCGCCTCCATCGGTCGCAACGCGAGGGTCTCGCCGTCCCGTTCTCGGTACAGGTTCCACCAGCCCGTTCGGTCCGACACGAAGTGCAAGATCCCATCCGGGCTCCATCCCGGCTGGAAGATCGACTCCGACGGGCTCCCTGCCACCAGCCGGGCCCCCTCGACGCGGCCCCCCTCCGTGAGGTCCGCGACCCAGAGCTCGGTGCCGTCCCAGGGCATCTGCGGGTGGTCCCAACACGTCCAGGCCAGCAGCCTCCCGTCCGGCGAGATGCGGGGGAAGGAGTAGAAGTCACGACCCCCCGCGACGATCCTGGGCTCGGCCGACCCGTCCGTGAGGAAGGCGACGAGCTCGTTGAACACGCCGCCATCCTCGTGGCGCTCCCGAACCGCGATCGCCACGCGCCCGTCCGGCACCACGCGGCCGTCCGCGTACCGGATCGACCCGGGCGCAGGCGGCTCCGGCGTGATGGGGATGGGGAGGGCGCCGACATCCTGCCGGTACAGGCGCTGGTCGTCGAAGTTCGAGAAGAACACCGTGCCCTGATGGACGAAATAGGAGCCGCCCCCGTACTCGTGAACCTTGGTGCGCGCGTTGAAGCCTTCGGGCGTCACATCGGCGGGCGCCGTGGAAGGACCGCCGCAGACCACCACGAGCCGGCCGCCCTCCGTGGGCCGGGTCTCCAGCCAGTAGGTCACGCCGTCCTCGACCCATACCTCGCTCAGCCACACCGCCGAGGTGGCCAGCATCCCGGCGCTGATCGGCGACCTCCAGGAGCCACGGGGCGCCACCGTCGGCTCGCCCACCCGCTACGTCCTCCCGACCACCACGCGGGTGATCTTCCACGTGGGGTCCACCGTGCTGCGCACATCCCGATACCCGGCCCGTCGGAGCACGGCTGCCACGCCCCTGGCCCGATCGGGACTCACCTCGATCAGCAGCCAGCCGCCCGGGCGCAGCCACTCCGGCGCCTCAGCGGCTGTGCGCTGCACGAGGCCCAGGCCGTTCGCGCTGCCGTCGGTGAGCGTGTGGCGGGGCTCGAACCGGCGGATCTCCTCGGGCAACTGGCGCATCTCGCGCTTGGCGACGTACGGCGGATGCAAGGTGATGACGTCGACCATGCCCCTGAGATTCGCCGGGAGAGGGGCGAACAGGTCTCCGGCCACGAACGCGCACCCGCGCAGACGCAACAGGGCAGCGTTCCGGCGAGCCAGCTCCGCGGCCTCCCTCGAGAGGTCGGCGCCGAACACCCTGGCCCGGGGCACCTCGTCGGCCACGGCCAAGGCTACGGCCCCGCTGCCGGTGGCCAGATCGATCATCACCGGCGAGCGACGCCCCCGGAGCCGCCGGACGGCCTGTTCCGCGAGGAATTCCGTGGAGTCCCGGGGTACGAACACCCCCCGTTTGGTCATGATCCGGACCCGGCGGAAGTCCGCGTACCCCTTGAGGAACGCGATCGGCACGCCGGTGGCCCGGCGCGAGATGAGCCGCTCGAACCTCCGCCGCGCCGCCGTCGGGATCTCGCCATCGGGGTCCGGTGGTTCCTCGCCCATCACGTGCATGAGGAGGTCCTCGGCCTCGATCTGCTCCCGGTCCTTCTGCCAGTGGTCGATCGCGGGCGAGGCCTTGAGCGTCCCGATCGCGCGCTCCAGGAGCTCTGATGCCTTCACGGTCACGCATCCTACCCGCGGACC
>JAHEXX010000002.1:667-45557 GCA_023251895.1 bacterium | reverse complement strand
GCGTACCTAGATTTGAACTTCTGAGCGCTTTGGAAGAAGCAGACGACCTTGCCGTCCTTCGCATACGCGGGCATCCCGTACCAGGTTTTCGGGGTGAGGGCTGGCGCGCTGGCTTTGATGAGGGCATGGAGCCGCTTGGCCATGGCGCGATCCGGTCCCTGCATCTCGGCGATCTTCGCGAGCACGGCGCTTTCCCCGTCCGCCTTGTCCGCCCGCGGGCCGCGGCGCGCTTCCCCCTTCAGCTCTTGGGCGCGCTCCTTCATCGCGGCTCGTTCCTCGTCCGTGAATCCCTTGGACTTCTTGTTGATCGCCGTGGTGCTCTTAGCGGACTCCTGCGTGGCCTTCTTTGCGGGTTTCCTCTCAGCCATTGCGAAGCACCTCCTCCGGACGGCTCAGCGCTGCTCCTGGATGCGGATCAGGTTGCCAGCAGGATCGCGGAAGGCGCAGTCGCGAACCCCGTACGGCTGCTCGGTCGGCTCCTGGACGACCTCGGCGTCGCTGGCCTGCAGCCGCTCGAAGGTGCCATCGAGGTCGGCGGTGGCCAGGTTGATGGAGGCGTAGGTGCCCTTGGCCATCATCTCGGCGATGGTGCGGCGCTCGTCGTCGGTGATGCCGGGGGTGGCGGCCGGCGGGTACAGGACGATGGACGTGCCGGGCTGGTCGGCGGGGCCGACCGTGATCCAGTGCATCCCGCCGTATTCGACGTCGTTGCGGACCTCGAAGCCGAGGGTGTCGCGATAGAAGGCCAGGGAGGCGTCCGGGTCGTCGTGCGGGAGGAGGGCCTGGTAGATGGTGATGTCCATGGCGTCACACTAGCTGCGGCTCGTGGATCGGCGCTTCTCGATTCCTGATCGGTCTGGTCACCTGTTTCGCCACGCACGGCGGCATCCCCGCCGTCGCACCCGCCTCGTGGCGCCGGTAAGCACTGGGCGGCATCCCGACCAGCTCGGTGAAGCGAGTGCTGAAGGTGCCCAGCGACGCGCAGCCGACCGCGAAACAGACCTCGGTGACACTGAGGTCGCCACGACGCAGCAGCGCCATCGCGCGCTCGATGCGCCGCGTCATCAGGTAGCCGTACGGCGACTCGCCGAAGGCGAGCCGGAACTCGCGGCTGAGGTGCCCGGCCGACATGTGCGCGCCGCGGGCGAGCGCCTCGACGTCCAGCGGCTGCGCGTACTCCCGGTCGATCCGGTCGCGGACGCGGCGCAGCCGCGCGAGGTCGCGCAGGTGCTGCGCCGTGGCGGGTCTGCTGGTCACCTGCGAGATCGTGCCACGTCCCGCAGGAGTTGCCTAGCGCCGCTGGCGTCCCACCCCACTCCGCGTCCGCTCTGGCCCTAGTGGGGTGTTCTCAGAACTCCCTAACCAGGGCGAATGGGGTCGTGTTCGGCGAGCACCCACAGGTTAAGAGGGGTACCACCCACAGCAGGTCGGAGGCCCTCTTCGGCGTTCAAACCATGATCACGCGCCCTGGATGGGTGAGACCGCCCGATGCCCTGGAACGGGCTGGTGGCACCCTGTGGCCTTCCAGGCGCCACTCCTCTTGCGGTTGATCGGTCATCGCTCTTGACGAAGCAGCTCCGAAGCACTTCGCTCGGTCTCCCGCGTCAGCTGACTCCGCGCAACGTTCGGAGAACTGCGGGGAGCACGGGATCGACTCCCGCCGTATCCACGTCGAGGTGGCTCAGTCCTTCGAGCGAGACGAACTCCGCGTTGGGGATCTCATCCGCCGCACGCCGCGCCTGTTCGTAGAAGCCGACGTCCTCGGCCGCGACGGAGATGAGACACCTGATCCGCCACGTGCGGAGGTCACGCGCAACGGCACCCTCGGCCAGCGCCGCGTCCCACGCCGCCCGCATCGCCGCGGAATCGTTCGCCAGATACACCTCTCGTACGTGCTCGGGGTATCGGCCGGCGATGGCTTCGAACGCACGGACGAGCGCCTCGATGCCCTCCTCTCGCGACGCGGCGAGAGCCTCCCCCACCACGCGGGTCAGCGGGCCTTGCGGATCGATTGCGTACGGCTGCTGGCCCACGATGACGAGTGAACACACGCGCGCGGGAGCGTGTTCGCCGATCCCGAAGCCGAGCCGCCCACCCCAGGACACGCCTATGAAATGCGCACGGTCGATACCGAGCTCATCCAGGACCGCCACCGCATCCGCGACCCTGACCGGCATCGCGTACGCCTGCGCGTCGTGCGGCTTGCCGCTCCGTCCGTGACCACGGTGGTCGACGAAGATGAGCCGGAACTCCTCGGACACGGCTTGCAGCGCCTGGGCGAGTGGCGAGCGCCGCACCAACTCGACAGGATCGAGGAACCCCCCGACGAAGACGACCGGGGCGCCGTCGCCCCCGTCGTCCTCGAAGTACACCCGGCTCCCGTCCAACGCGTTCTTGGCGTATGACATAGGCCGCCCCTCCTCCTGGACGTAACGCCGCTGCCAACCGCGTCAGGCGACGCGATCGCGATCCTGGCCCAAGTACTGCGGCCTCAGAGGTCGAGGCCGATGGCGGCGACCGGGGTGGTGACCGTCATCTGCGGCGGCCCCACGACCAGCGGTCCGAACCCAGTCATGGCCGCCTGCATCGCCTCGCTCTGGCCGTGGTTCTTCATCGACTCTTCGTCGGCCATCAGCGCGAAGAACCAGAAGGTGTTGTCCTCACCGCGGTGGTACGAGTAGATCTCAACCCCGGATTCGCCGCTGGCGGCCTCGACCATCGCGGTAAGCACCGCCTCCATCTCCTCGGCCTTGCCGTCCTGGCATGTGAACGTGCCCATCACCGTCACCTTGCTCATGGTCCTTCTCCTTTGCGACCGGGGCCGCACCAGCGTGTCGACCTCGTGCCGACATCCCTACCACGAACGGCCGTTCCGATTTCGACAACCGCCCCAGTGATCTTCGTCGCGCATCTGAGGATTCTACGATGACATCCCCAGGCGTCAGGTCCTGCAGGGCGAGCCCCTTGTGGAACCCCCCACCACCGAGTTCGAGCTGCTCACCAGGCTCGTGAGCGAACCGGTCCGGACATCCGGGTGCTGAGGAGGACGGCGAGCTGTTGCGCGAGATCACCCTCTATCCGACGCGTGACTACCAAGCTCGCGGGAGGACCTGACGTCGAAGGATGGCCCGAGGCACGTGTGAGTCGGTCAGTATTGGTTGGTTGGAGGGTAGGTGGGTGGGTCGGTGGTTGGAGGGTAGGTGGGTGGGTCGGTGGTTGAAGGGTAGGTGGGTGGGTCTGTTAGTAGGTAGGTAGGTGGGAGGGGGAGGATTCGAACCTCCGTAGGCTTCGCCGGCGATTTTACAGACCGCTCCCTTTGGCCGCTCGGGCACCCTCCCGGAAGCACCTTCGAGGATAGCCGTAAGATGATGCCGTGGCCAAGGACTCTTTCTCGTTCGACATCGTCTCGGAGGTGTCGATGCCCCAGGTGGCGAACGCCGTCGACCAGACCCAGCGGGAGCTCCTGCAGCGCTTCGACTTCAAGAACACCGGAACCTCCATCAGCCGGGACGAGAACCTCATCGAGATCCGGTCCTCAACCGAGGACCGCCTCAAGGCCGCCCTGGAAGTCCTGAAGGAGAAGTGGGTCCGCCGCGAGATTCCCGTCAAGGCCCTGTCCGAGGGACCCGTCCAGCCGGCCGCCAAGGGCACGGTCAGGCAGAGCGTGCACGTGACCACCGGCATCTCGGAGGAGAAGGCCCGCGAGATCGTCAAGCTGGTCAAAGGCACCGGCGCGAAGGTCCAGAGCCAGGTCCAGGGCGACCAGATCCGCGTCAGCGGGAAGAAGAAGGACGATCTCCAGGCCGTGATCGGAGCCGTCAAGGAGCACGACGTCGGGATCCCCTTGCAGTTCACCAACTTCCGCCCATAGGCGTTGCTGAGTCTGAATCGGCCCGGGTACAGTCGGTCGATTCCAGGAGGTGGTACGGAGTGGACGTAGAGCGTTTGAAGGCCAAGGCCGACGAGATCTCGGAACTGGAGATCAAGCGACTTCTCGACAGGACGCCGGGCTCGGCCGAGCTGCACGAACGGGCCGTGAGGAGCCTGCCGAAGGGTGTGGCTTCGAACTTCCAGGCGGGCGACCCATACCCCGTGTACCTGCAGCGGGGGCAGGGCTCCAAGGTATGGGATGTAGACGGCACCGAGTACGTCGACTTCCACGGAGGCTTCGGGGTGAACGTCGTCGGCCACGCCCACCCCAAGATCGTGGAGGCCATCCGGAAGGTCGCGGACCAGGGCATCCACTTCGCCGTCACTACACCGACGACCGTGGCCCTGGCGGAGGCGATCTGCGAGCGGTTCGAGCTGGAGCAGATGCGTTTCGTGAACTCCGGCACGGAGGCCACGATGGACGCGATCCGGGTGGCTCGGGCGGCGACCGGCCGGGATCGGATCGTCAAGATGGAGGGCTCGTACCACGGCCACCACGACTGCGTACTGTTCTCGGTCGTCCCCGAGTCCGACGTGCTGGGCACGCGGTTCCACGTGAGCGGCGAGTCCGCCGACGCGGAGGGCACGGCCTACACGACCCAGCCGACCTCGAAGGGTGTGCCTCGCTCGATGTGGAACGACACGATCATCGTGCCCTTCAACGACGCGCAGGCCTTCGAAGATGTTGCCCGGCAGCACGGCGACGAGATCGCCGCCGTGATCCTGGAGCCGGTCATGATGAACATCGGTATCGTGGTGCCGCAGCCCGGCTACCTGCAGGCCCTCCGCGACACCTGCGAGCGGCACGGCATCGTGCTGATCTACGACGAGGTGAAATGCGGCGGCACGATCGCCTACGGCGGGGCCACCGAGCGGTTCGGCGTCCGGCCCCACCTGGCGGCCTTCGCCAAGGCAGTCGGCGGCGGCGCCACGGTCGGGGCGTTCGGCGGCGAGGCCCGCATCATGGAGTACGTCACGAAGGGCGCCGCCCAGCAGGGTACGTTCAACGGGAACCCCCTGTCGGTGGCGGCCGGGTACGCCGCACTTACCGAGGTGCTCACCCGCGACGCCTACGAGGAGCTGGCCAAGATGGGCACGCTCCTCGCCGAAGGCTGCCAGCGGGCCATCGACGAGAACGACATCCCGGCCCACACCGTGGACCTCGGGGCGAAGGGATGCGTCTCCTACCGGAGGGAGCCGCTCAGGAACTACCGCGACTTCCTGGAGACCATCCCCGAGCTCTTCTACGCGTCGTTCTCGTGGATGATCAACCGAGGTCTCTTCCTGACCCCCGGCGACGAGGAGCAGTGGACCGTCTCGGTGCAGCACACCGAGGAGGACGTCCGGCGGTACGCGGACGCCTTCGGCGAGTTCTGCGCGGAGCTCGCCGCGTAGGCCTGACTGCCGCTACATCCGCGCCGCGAGCTCCTCCAGCCGCTCGATGCGGGCCTGCGTCGGCGGGTGCGTGGAGAACAGGTTCGCCAGCGACCTCCCCGCGTTGCGCCCGGCGAAGGGGTTCACGATGAACAGGTGGGCCTGGGCCGGGCTCACCGAGGGCGGCACGGGGACCTGCCTGGAGGCGGCATCCAACTTCCGCAAGGCGCCCGCCAGTGCCCGGGGGTCGTGTGACAGGAGCGCGCCCGACTCGTCCGCCTGGTACTCGCGCGAGCGGGACACGGCGAGCTGGATGATCGCCGCCGCGATGGGAGCCAGGATCCACGCGAGCAGGAACGCGAGCGGGTTCCCGCCCCGATTGTCGTCGCCGCCGAAGAAGAACGCGAACCGGGCGAGCAGCGTGATGCTCATCCCGATGCCGGCCGCGATCGAATTGATCAGGATGTCGTGGTTGGCCACGTGGGACAGCTCGTGGGCCAGGACGCCGCGGAGCTCCCGCTCATCGAGGATCTGCAGGATGCCCTTCGTGACCGCCACCGATGCGTGCTTGGGGTTGCGACCTGTGGCGAAGGCGTTCGGCTGCATCATCTCCGACACGAAGATCCGTGGCATCGGCATCTCGGTGGCCTGGGTAAGCTCCCGGACGACGCGGTAGAGCTCGGGGTACTCGGCCTCGGTCACCGGCTTGGAGCGGGTCGTGGCCACGGCGATCTTGTCCGAGTACCAGTACAGGACGAAGTTGATGGCCAGGGCGATGAACAGGAACGTCCACGCACCGTGCGTCCCGTACAGCCGGTTCCCGATCAGGACGAACAGGCCGCCCATGGCGGCGATGAGGATCCAGGTCTTGGCTCGGTTGATGCCGATCATGTCGGGTTCCCTCCTTCTTCACAGGGTAGTTCGTCCCGCCGGAAACGAGGGTTCGGGCGGACGCCTAGCTGCCGACCAGCGTCGAGAGCGGCGGGAAGTGGGCGATGAGGTCCGGGTAGACGAACACCGCGATGACGGCCGCCGCTGCCAGGGCCGCCACGAAGGTGACCAGGGCCGGCGAGCGCATCGGCTCCTCGGGCCCTTCGACCAGGATCATCTGCCTGGGGATGGCCAGGTAGTAGAAGAGCGAGATCACGGAGTTCACCACCATCACCACGGCCAGCGCGATGCCGATCCCACCGGCATCGATGCCGGCCCGGAACACGAAGAACTTGCCCCAGAACCCCGCCGTGGGTGGAACCCCGGCCAGCGACACCATGAAGATGGTCATGGCCAACGCCAGCAGGGGGGCGTTCCGCATGAGACCGGCGAAGTCTGCGATCAACAGTGCGGAGGACTTCCGCGACACCGCCACCACCACGGCGAAGGCCCCTAGGTTCATGATCGCGTAGATCAGGATGTACGTGACCGCCGCCGCGAACGCCTCCTTGTCGACCCCGTGGCCGGCCAGGGCGAACGGAAGCAGCATGTACCCGGCCTGGGCGATGCTCGAGTACGCGAGCAGCCGGACCGCCTGCCGCTGCTGCAGCGCCACGAGGTTCCCGATGCTCATCGTGAAGATCGAGAACGCCGCGAACACCGGCCCCCAGAACGCGGCCTGGTGGATGAATGCCACGAACATCAGCTGCAGGAGGCCGGTGAACCCCGCCGCCTTCGACGCCGAGGCCAGGAACGCGGTCACCGGCACCGGCGCCCCCTCGTAGGTGTCGGGGGCCCAGAACTGGAAGGGGAAAGCGGAGACCTTGAACGCGAACCCCGTCACGACGAACAGGATCGCCGCCAGGGCAAGCGTCTCCTGCCCGCCCAGGTGGCCGGCCAGCGCCTTTCCGATCTCGTACAGGTTCGTGCTGCCGGTGACCCCGTAGATCAGGCTCATCCCGTACAGCATCACCGCTGAGGAGAGCACCCCGATCAGAAAGAACTTCAGGCCGGCCTCGTTCGAGCGAGGGTCGTTCTTGCGGAAGGCCGCGATGAGGAACGCCGGGGCCGAGACCAGCTCGAGCGAGATGAACAGCATCAGCAGGTCCCGGGACGACGGCATCATCACGCAGCCGAGGACCGACGACAGCAGCAAGAAGTAGTACTCGCCCTGGTAGTAGCGCCCCTCCCGGAAGTACCGAAGCGACAGGAACAGCACGATCATGGCCACGGACAGGAAGAACACCTTGAACAGCACGGCGAACGGGTCGACGTGGTAGCTGCCGCCGAAGGTCGTACGGTCGGCACCGATCAGGGTGAGCGTGGCGACGAATGCGGCCAGGACACCGGCGAACGACAGCGGCATGGCCAACCACTTCCGGGGCGGCCGCAAGAAGACGTCGACCACCAGCACGACGACTAGCGTCCCGGAGAGGATCAGCTCCGGCAGGATCGCGTGGTAGTCGATGGTCGGGTTCACGATGCCTCGCTCACGCTGCCCCGAACAGTCGGAGCAGGCCGTTCACGGCCCCGTCGGTGACTCCGAAGATCAGCCGTGGGAAGATCCCCAGCGCCACGATGCCGACCAGCAGCGGCACCCACGAGACCCATTCCACCGCAACGATGTCGGGGAACGCGGCCTCCTTCCATCTCTCCGGAAGCGTGCCCATGTTGACCCGCTGGAGCATCCACAGGAAGTAGCCGGCGGTAATGATGGTTCCGATGCCGCCGGCGACCATGAATCCCCGGAACAGTCCGGTGTTCAGCCCGGCGGCATGACTGGGATTGAACGACGAGAGCAGCGCCATGACCTCGCCCCAGAAGCCGGCCAGGCCGGGCAGCCCCAGCGAGGCGATCGACACGAACGCGAGCACGCCTCCCAGGTACGGGAGCTTCTGCATCATCCCGCCGCCGATCTCGGCGATCTGGCGGGTGTGGTACCGGTCGTACACGGACCCCACCAGGAAGAACAGCATCCCGGTGATGAGGCCGTGGGCGACCATCCCGAAGATGGCAGCGTTGATCCCGATCGAGGTCAGCGTCGCGATGCCCAGCATCACGAAGCCCATGTGCCCCACCGAGGAGAACGCGATCAGCCGCTTCAGGTCCTTCTGCGCCAGGCACGCCAGGGCCGCGTAGACGATCGCGATCGCCGCGAGCAGCCCGATCCACGGAGCGAACTTCTGGGCCCCGTAGGGCAGGACCGGCAAGGCGATCCGGATGAATCCGTACGTCCCCATCTTCAGCAGGACCCCGGCCAGCAGCACCGAGCCGACCGTGGGGGCCTCGGTGTGGGCATCGGGGAGCCACGTGTGGAACGGCCACATCGGCACCTTGATGGCCAGGCCCAAGCCCACGGCGCCGAACACCACCAGCTGGAACCCGTGCGAGAACCCGCCGGCGGCGGCGAAGTTCGTCAGCCGGAGGAGGTCGAAGGAGTGGTGCCCGGCCACGTCCGAACGGAAGTACATCCCCAGGAAGCCCAGGAGCATGAACACGCTCCCGAACACCGTGTACAGGAAGAACTTGATGGCCGCGTACTCGCGGTTCGCGCTCCCCCAGATCGCGATCAGGAAGTACATGGGCACCAGGACCATCTCCCAGAAGATGAAGAACAGGATGAGGTCGAAGGCGATGAACGTGCCGGCCATCCCGGTCTCGAGCAGGAGCATGAGGGCCAGGAAGGCCTTGGTCTTCCCGGGGCTCGGCACGAACCGCCACGTGTAGATGGCACAGAGGAACGACAGCGCGAAGGTCAGCACGTACAGCGGCAGGCTGATGCCGTCGACGCCCACGTGGTACCGGGCGTTGATCGCGGCGATCCATCTCACGTCCAGCTCGAACTGGAGCTTCGAGCCGACCCCGTAGTCGAAGCCGAGCGCGATGACGATCGAGACCAGGAAGGCAGCCCCGGTGAAGACGATCCCCAGGCCGCGGACGACCCGTTCCTTCTCCCTGGGGACCATCGCGATCACCAGTGCTCCCGCCAGCGGCAGGAAGGTCGCGATGGTGATCGCCGATTGCTCCCACCCACTCATCCGGTGTTCTCCCCTCTTACGCTCTCGTGATCAGGACGGCCGCCACCACGACGCCGATGAACAGAAGGGCCGCGTACCACTGGACGTTCCCCGTTTGAAGGGCCCGCAGGACGCCGCCGGTTTCGCCGGTGATCTCCGCGGCCTCGTTGACTGCACCGTCCACGACCCGCTGGTCGAACAGGTTCACGACCCATGCGGATGCCCGGGTGACGACGGCCACGCCGTTGACCGCACCGTCCAGGATCCGCTGGTTGGACCAGTTGACGGCGACCGCCACCGGGTACTGGATCGGCCTGATGATCCAGCGCATGTAGAAGTCGTCCATGTAGTACTTGTTCTCAAGTACGCCGTAGACGGCGCCGGCGTAGGCGCGAAGGGGATCCGGCTCCCGGTACCTCTTGTAGAGGGAATAGCCGGCCAGGATCCCGAACAGGGCCGCGGCGGTGGACGCCAGCGCGACCCAAGGGACGAAGACGGCCTTCTCGGCCTCCTGGTAGAACACCCACTTGCCGAACACCGCGCCGAGCTGGGGCGCCCCCAAGAACCCGACCCCGGCCGAGGCGGCGGCCAGTGCGACCAGGGGACCCGTCATGGAGACCGGGGACTCGTGCGGGTGCCCCTGGCCCCGGTACTCGCCGAAGAACGTCATCCACACGGCCCGGGTCATGTAGAACGCCGTCAGCAGTGCGGTCCCCAGCAGGACGACGAACAGCACCGGGTGCCCATTCTCCTGGGCCACCGTCAGCAGCTCGTCCTTGGACCAGAACCCGGCGAGCGGGAACACGCCGGCCAGGGCGGCGGCCCCGATTGCGAAGGTCCAGAAGGTGACCGGCATGTTCTTCCTCAGCCCGCCCATCTCGCTCATGTTGTTGGAATGCGCGGAGTGGATCACCGAGCCCGCGCCGAGGAACAGCAGGGCCTTGAAGAAGGCGTGCGTGAACAGGTGGAAGAATCCGGCCGTCCGCCCGGCCGGCCCCATCGACATCCCGGCGACCATGTAGGCGAGCTGGGAGATGGTTGAGTACGCGAGCACCCGTTTGATGTCGTCCTGCACGAAGGCGAGCAGGGCGGCCCCCAGCATCGTGATGCCCCCGATCACGCCGACGTACTGCAGGACGTGGGCGTTCGCGTGGACGAACACGTCGAACAGCCGCCCGACCAGGTACACGCCGGCGGTGACCATGGTGGCGGCGTGGATCAGGGCCGATACGGGGGTGGGGCCCTGCATGGCATCGGGGAGCCACACGTGCAGCGGGAACTGAGCCGATTTCCCCATCGTGCCCCCGAACAGCAGGAGCGCTGCCGCCGCGACCAGCATCGTGGACACCTCGCCGGATGAGATCCGCTCGGCGATCACGCGGATGTTCGAGGTCGTGAAGCCGGTGGCGAAAGTCAGCGCGAAGATGCCGAACAGGAACGGCACGTCGCCGATGCGGGTCGTGATGAACGCCTTGATCGCCGCGTTGGAGTTGACCTTCTCCTCCCACCAGTGCCCGATCAGCAGGTAGGAGCACAGGCCCATGACCTCCCACCCGACGAGGAGCTGGAACAGGTTGTTGGCCGTGACCACGTTCAGCATCGCCGCCGTGAACAGCGAGAGCGCGACGTAGAACCAGGTGTACCGGGCGTCGCCCTTCATGTACCCGAGCGAGTACACCTGCACGGCGAGCGAGATCGATGTGACCACGACCAGCATCACGGCGGTCAGGCCGTCGACCAGCTCCCCCAGCTCCATGTGGAGGGGCCCGACCTGGAACCACGCCACCGACCGCTCGAGGGGGCCACCGCCCTGCACGAAATGCCACAGCACGACGAGCGACAGCACCCACCCCGTGCCCACCGCGGCGATGCCGTAGACGGGGCCCTTGCCGGGAGTGCGCTTGCCGAAGAACAGGATCAGGGCCGCGGAGGCGAGCGGCAGCACGGCGATGACCCAGGTCCAAGGAAGGAACCCCGGCCCCACGGCGCTCGCGATCTCCGATGCCCCTACCACTTAAGGAGACTCACCTCATCCACGTTGATGGACTCGCGATTGCGGAAGATCAGGATCACGATGGCCAGCCCGATGCCCACCTCTGCCGCGGCCACGGCGATCACGAACAGCGCGAACACCTGACCCCCGATGTCCCTGACGTACTGGGAGAAGGCGACCAGGTTCACGTTGACGGCGTTCAGCATCAGCTCGATCGACATCAGGACCAGCACCCCGTTCCGCCGGGCCAGCACGCCGTACACACCCGTCGAGAACAGGACGGCCGAGAAGAAAAGGACGAGGGGCAGGCGGATCACTCGCGTTCCTCCCTGCGTGCCAGAACCACCGCGCCGATCAGCGCGGCGAGCAGGATGAACGACACGGCCTCGAAGGGCAGCACGTAGTGCTGGAAGATTGAGCGGCCCACCTCACCGGTGGTGTTGTGGACCAGGTTCATCTTGCGGTCGCCCCAGTGGAACGCGTCCTGGATCAAGAACACCAGCCCGGCCAGCACGGCCAGGGCAACCAGCAGAGCCAGACCGCGCTGCTGGTTGTCCAGGCTCTCCCGGCCGATGGGGGCCTTGGTCAGCATCAGGCCGAACAGGAACAGGATCACGATGGCGCCCACGTAGATCAGGATCTGGACCCAGCCCACGAACTCCGCGCCAAGGACCAGGTAGATCGACCCGACCATGGCCAGGGTCACCACGAGGTAGAGGGCGGCGTGCACGACGTTCTTGGCCGTGACCAGGCGGACCGCACCGACCGTCCCGACCAGGGCCAGCACGACGAACGCGTATTCCTGCCCCGTCACCCGGTTAGCCCTCCTCCGCCTTCTTGCGGGCCGCGATCATGGCGGCCCGCCGGGCCTGGCCCTCGGCCACCCGGCGGTCGGTGCCCTTGTCCAGCAGTTCCGCCAAGACCCGATCGAACGTCTCCTGGTCAAGGCTGACTTCTTTGTGCTCCGTGCTTGGAGCCGGCTGGGCCTTGAGCGCCGGGGCCTCGGGGGTCGAGACAGCCACTGCTTCAGCCGGAGCCGCCGCCGGGGGCGCGGCGGGCGCCGGGGTTTCGGGGGGAGAGACGCTGCGGACCCCCGGTACGGAGGTCGCTGCGACGGTGGCGGCTGCAGCTCCGGGGGGAGCAGTCTCGACCCCCGGAACCCCGGCGCTCTGTGACCCGGACGATTCGGCCGGTGGTTCGGCGCCGTCTTCGAGTGGAGGTGGGGGAAGGACCTTGTAGGTCCATTCCTCCAGCTTCTCCTTCTCGTGGATCAGCTCGTCGACCTCGTATTCCGCGTACTCGAACTCGGGGCTCCAGAACAGCGCGTCGAAGGGGCAGACCTCCACGCAGATGCCGCAGTACATGCACAGCGCGTAATCGATGGCGAACCGGTCGAGCACCTTGGCCGACCGCCCCTTGCCGCCGCCGGCGGGTTCGTGCGTTTCCTTGTGGGCGTCGATGTAGATGCACCAGTCCGGGCATTCGCGGGCGCACTTGTAGCAGACCGTGCAGTTCGCCTCCTTCAGCGCGATGACGCCCCGGGTGCGGGCCGGGAGGTCGGGTTTCACATCCGGGTATCGCTGCGTGACGGCGGGGCGCAACATCGTCTTCAGGGTGACCGTCAGGCCTTTGAGCAGCCCAAGGCCGGGGATGGACGGCTGCCCCTCCCGGCGTACCTCGTCCGCGTCGACCGCCATCCGTCCCTCTCCTTTACTTGACCGCGATCTTCACGATCGCCACGACCATGACGTTCAGCAGCGCCAGGGGGACCAGCGCCAGCCACGAGAACCGCTGGAGCTGATCCTCGCGGAGCCGCGGGTAGGTGGCCCGCAGCCAGATGACGAAGAACGATAGCGCACCGATCTTCCCGGCCATCCAGATCGGCGCCGGCAGGAGCGACGCAACCACCGGTGGCCCGAGGTACCCGCCCAGGTACAGCACCGACGCGACGGCCGACAGAACCACGATGCCGCCGTACTCGGCCAGCAGGAAGAACGCGAACTTCAGCCCCGTGTACTCGGTGTAGGCACCGAAGATGATCTCCGAGTCCGCGACCGGCATGTCGAAGGGGGGACGCGTGAGCTCGGCCAGCGACGCGACGAGGAAGATCAGGAACCCGATGGGCTGCCAGGCCACGTTCCACACGTGGCTCTGGGACTCCGAGATGCCGATCAGCGAGAGCGTTCCGTTCTGCATCACGACCGCCGCCGCGGCCAGCACCAACGGCAGCTCGTAGGCGATCAGCTGCGCGGCTGCCCGCAGCGCCCCGATCAGCGAGAACTTGTTGGCCGACGACCAACCAGCCATCAGCACGCCGATCACCGAGACCGACGACATCGCCAGAACGAAGAAGATCCCGATGTCCAGGTTCTCGGCGTAGATCGTGTGGCTGAACGGGATGACGACCACCGTGACGATGTAGGGAATCATCACGACGGCCGGGGCCAGCGAGAACACCGACCGGTCGGCGGCCTCGGGGATCACGTCCTCCTTCTGGACGAACTTCACGCCGTCCGCGACGAGCTGGGCCCAGCCGTGGAACCGCCCCGCATACCAGGGGCCCAGGCGGGCCTGCATGTGGGCCAGGACCTTGTGTTCCATGTAGCCCACCACGAGCGGCGCCACCAGGAAGAACCCCAGGACCAGGACCGCCTTGATGACCAGGACGACCCAGAAGTTGTTGAAGAGGTCGTTGACGAAGCTGGCCCCGGCCTGGGCGATCACTCTTCCTCTTCCTCCTCGCCTTCGACAGCGCCCGGCCACGGCTTCGCTTCGCGCGACATGAGGGGGAAGTCCTTGCGGAGCGGGTGGCCCTCGAAAGGCTCGGAGAGCAGGAGCTTGACCGGCTGTGGATGGCCCTCGAACTCGATGCCGAACATCTCGGCGGCCTCGCGCTCGTGCCAGTTGGTCGTGGGGAACAGGTCCGACAGGGTGGGACAGCGAGCGTCGTCCTGGGGGAACCGGGTCTTCAGCCGGACGTTGTGGTGGTGGGTCGTGGAGAACAGGTGGGCCACGATCTCGAGGCCCCGGTCCTGGAAGTCAACGCCGCCCACGAAGTCGCAGTAGTCGAAAGCCAACTCGGGCTCGTCGCGCAGGAACCGGGCGATCTCCCGGTACCGCTCGCGCGGGACGGTGGCCACCGCGTGCCCGTACTGGTCCTCGAATCCCATGATGTCGTCGCCGAACTGGGCCCGCAGGCGGGCCTCGATGTCAGGAGGTGGCAGCGGGTTGGGTGAGCCTGCCACTGAACTTCTCCCTGATGTCCTCGCCGGAGATCTTCTCCTGGAGCTTGATGATCCCGTGCAGGAGCGCCTCTGGCCGGGGCGGGCAGCCGGGCACGTACACGTCCACGGGGACGATCTGGTCGACGCCCTTGGTCACCGAGTACGAGTCCCAGTACGGCCCGCCGCAGTTGGAGCAGGAACCGAAGGAGATCACGTACTTGGGGTCAGGCATCTGGTCGTACACCCGCTTGAGGGCAGGAGCCATCTTGTCGGTCAGGGTCCCGGCCACGACCAGCAGGTCGGCCTGCCGGGGTCCGTGGGCGAATGGGATGACCCCGAACCGGATGAAGTCGTTCTTGGAGGTGGAGGCGGCGATGAACTCGATGGCGCAGCAAGCCAGGCCGAAGTTCATGACCCACAGCGACCACCGGCGGCCCCAGTTCAGGAGGAACTTGACCGGCTGGATGCTGGCCAGAGGGGTCTTCTCGGTGATCAGACCCACTTCAGCACCCCCTTGCGCCAGGCGTACAGGAGGCCAACCGCCAGGATCCCGATGAAGATGCCCATCTCGACCACGGCCTGGTAGCCGAGGCGCTCGAAGATCCGCGCCCAGGGGAACAGGAACACTGCCTCGACGTCGAAGATCACGAACAGGAACCCGTAGATGTAGTAGCGGACCTGGCTCTGGGACCAGCCCTGGCCCACCGGGTCGATGCCGCATTCGTAGGTGGTGAGCTTGGCCGGCAGGGGCCGGTGGGGGGCGATCAGCCGGGCGGCGAGGAAGGCCACCCCCACCAGCAGCACGCCCGCCGCGAGGACGGCCAGGACGACGGCGTAGGACTGGTAGTAGGTCTCGGCGGACGCTTGTGAAAGCATTCTCAAGCCGGGGATTCTATCGTTGTATGGGGGGCCTGCGCGGCACCGCACCGTACCGCCAGGAACGTTGCCAACTGGACCAGCGCGGTGCGGGCCGGCCCGGCAGGCAGCCGCTCGGCGAGCTCGGTTCCCCGGTGGACCTCCCGGGCGACCGCGGCTCTGGCGTGGGCGAGGCTGCCGTCGGCCCGGACGATCTCGAGGGCTCGGTCCAAGCGCTCCCCGTCCGGCGGACCCTGCCGGAGCAGCCGGGACAGCTCCTCCCGGCGTTCTCCCTCATGCAGCGCGTGCAGCACCGGGAGCGTGTAGACGCCCTCCCTGAGGTCCACGCCGGGCTCCTTGCCCAGTTCCATCTGGCTGGCGGTCACGTCCATGATGTCGTCGGACAGCTGGAACGCCATGCCCAGGGCTTCCCCGAACTCCTCCAGGACGTCGACCTGGTCCATCGGCGTGTCCGAGAGCAGCGCACCCAGCCGGCACGACGTGGCGATCAGCGCGCCGGTCTTGCGGCGGATGATCTCCATGTACGACTCCTCCTCCTGGTCGACGTTCCCGGAGGACTCCACTTCCCGGATCTGGCCATCGCACAGCGTGGCGATGGTCCGGGCGAGCAAGCGGCACACCTCGGTGCCGAGTTCCGTCGAGATCTCCGAGGCCCGGGCGAACAGGTAGTCGCCGGTCAGGATGGCCACGGTGTTGTCCCATCGGGCGTTCACCGACGGCGCGCCCCGCCGGGCATCCGCCTCGTCGATGACGTCGTCGTGGTACAGCGTGGCCAGGTGCACGAGCTCGATGGCCACCGAGCCCGGGATCAACCGAGGGTCGGCGGGATCGCCGAAGTACCCGGACAGCAGCACCAACATGGGCCGGAACCGCTTCCCCCCCGCGGCCAGGAGGTACGAGGAGGTCTCGGCCAGGAGGTCCGAGTCGGCCCGGACGGCCTTCTCCAGTGCCCCCTCGACCTGGTCCAGGCGGGCGCGGATGTCGGCCTCCAGGATGGCGTCGGGTGCTTCCAGGCCGGGGATCACGCGCCTGCTCATGCGGAGAAGCCTATCGGGGCGCGGCATGGGCGGCGAACGGGGCTCACCACCGGAGGATCGCCGCCTTCTCCAGGACCGGGAGGATGATCTGCGGGAACACCCCAAGCACCAGGGTGAGGCCCGCGGCCAGCGCCAGCGCGGCCCCGGGCAGCGCGGCCCCCTCGGGCTCCAGCTCGGCCTGCGGCTCCTCCATGTACATCAGCACGATGACCCGCAGGTAGAAGAAGGCACCGACGACGCTGGCCAGCACGCCGATCAGCGCGAGCGGCCAGAACCCGGCGCGGATGGCGGATCCGAACACGCCGGCTTTGGCGATGAAGCCCACGGTCGGCGGGATACCGGCGAGCGACAGCAGGAACAGCGTCAGCAGGCCGGCCAGCATGGGGCTCCGCCCGGCCAGGCCCCTGAAAGAGTCGAAGGACGTTCGTTCCCGGATCCCCCCGGAGGCCAGCATCACGGTGCCGAACGCCCCCAGGACCGTGACCGAGTAGGCCACGAGGTAGAAGGTCACCGCGGCGATTCCCGCCCCGTCGGTGGCGATCAGCCCGGTGAGGATGAACCCGGCGTGCGCGATGCTCGAGTACCCCAGCAGGCGCTTGAGGTCGGTCTGCGCGATGGCCAGAAGGCTCCCCAGGACCATGCTGGCCGCCGCCAGCGCCCAGACCGCCGGCCGCCAGTCCCACGTGAGCGGCTGGAACGAGACGTCCAGCACTCGGATCAGCGCCGTGAACGCGGCCACCTTGGTCCCCGCCGCCATGAACGCCGTCACCGACGTCGGGGCGCCCTGGTAGACGTCGGGGGTCCACATGTGGAACGGCACGACCGACACCTTGAACCCGAACCCGATCAGCAGGAGGCCCACGGCGGCCAGGGCCAGGGGCTGGCTCCCGGTGCGGCCCGACAGCGCGAGCGCGATGCCGTCGATCTTCGTCGTCCCGGCGGCACCGTACGCCATGGCCAGGCCGTACAGGAAGAACGCCGAGGAGAACGCGCCGAGCAGGAAGTACTTCATGGAGGCCTCGGCGGAGGCCATGCGGAAAGACAGCGCCACCAGGATGTACAGCGCGAGCGACAGGATCTCCAGGGCCAGGAACACCACGATGAGATCGGCCGAGGCCACCAGGAGCGTCATGCCGGACACCGCCAGCAGCAGCAACGGGTAGAACTCCATCCGGGCCACCCCGGTGCGAGCGAAGTAGTGATGGCCGTACAGCGCTCCGAACGCCCCGACGCCCAGGAGGATCATCCGGGACACGACTGCCAGCCGGTCGGCCTGGATCATCTCTCCCAGCACGCGGCCCGGGCCGTCCCAGTTCCACAGGTACGCGGAGGCGGCCGCGGCGGCGATCAGGCCGGCCAGCGTGAGGAGAAGCAGGACCGTCTGCGACGGCCGGCCCACCAGGGCGCCGCCGACCAGCAGCGCCACCGCCACGCCGGCCACGATCAGCTCCGGCAGGAGCGGCAGGAAGTCCAGATGCGGCGCGGGGATCACGTCAGCCGCCTCCCCGAGCCAGGAGCCGTTGGTCGTGCCGCACCACCTGGACCTGCTGCACGATCTTGTTGGTGGTTGGGTTGATCCGGTCCAACAGCAGCTTCGGGTACACGCCCAGCACGAGCATCACCACGAGCAGCGGGGCGACCGCGGTGATCTCCACACGGGACAGGTCGGCCAGGCCCCTGTACCGCTCGTTGGGGGGCCCGTGCCAGGTCCGCTGGTACGCCCACAGTAGATAGATCGCGCCCAGCACCACGCCGGTGGCGGCGAGCACGCCGAAGGCCCGGTTTGCCGTGAAAGTACCCAGGATCACCAGGAACTCCCCCACGAAGTTGTTGAGGCCGGGCAGTCCGATCGAGGACAGGGCGGCCACCATGAACGAGCCGGCCAGGAGCGGCGTGATGTCTGCCAGCCCGCCGAGCTCGTCCAGCTGCCGCGTGTGGGTTCGGTCGTACAGCAGTCCGACCAGCAGGAACAGCGCACCGGTCGATATCCCGTGGTTCACCATCTGCAGGACGCCCCCCGACATGCCCTGCTGCGTGAAGGCGAAGATGCCCAGGACGACGAACCCCAGGTGGGACACCGACGAGTAGGCGATCAGCCGCTTCAGATCACTCTGCATCATGGCCACGATCGCGCCGTAGATGATCCCGACGAGCGCGAGGATCGACACGGCGTTCGCGAAGTAGTGCGAGGCCTCGGGGAACAGGACCAGGTTGAACCGGATCAGCCCGTAGGTGCCGGTCTTCAGAAGGAGGGCCGCAAGGATGATCGAGCCCTTCGTGGGAGCCTCCGTGTGGGCGTCTGGCAGCCACGTGTGCAGCGGGACGAGCGGCACCTTCACGGCGAAGGCGATGAAGAACGCGAGGAACAGCCACCGCTCGGTCGCCGGCGGCAGCGACAGGTGCTGGAGCTTCGTCAGCTCGAACGTGCCCCGCCCGAACTGGCCGCTCGCTCGCGAGAACAGGAACAGGATCGCGACCAGCAGGAAGGCCGAACCGAACATCGTGAACAGGAAGAACTTCACGGCGGCGTACACGCGGCGGCCCGAGCCCCACATCCCGATCAGGAGGTACATGGGGAACAGCAGCGCCTCGAAGAAGACGAAGAACAGCAGAAGGTCGAGCGACAGGAAAGCGCCCAGCACCGCGGTCTCGAGCAGCAGCGAGCATGCCATGAACAGCCGGACGTTCCGCGTGACCGATCCGGAGGCCAGGATGCCGATGGGGATGATGAGCGTGGTGAGCATCACCAGGAACAGGCTCACGCCGTCGACCCCGACCAGGTACTGGAGACCGATGGACCTCACCCACGTGGCCCGCTCCACGAGCTGGTAGCCGGGCGTGGAGGCGTCGAACGCACCGAGCAGCCCCAGCGAGACGACGAACGTCGTCGTGGACGCGAGCAGCGCGACCCCCCTTGCCACCGGGTCGGGGATCCCCCGCCAGAAAAGCAGGATCGGCACCCCGATCAGCGGCAGGAAGATGGTGACCGAGAGCCAAGGCATCTCAGAGCCTCAAGCCCAGAACGACGAGGACGGCGAAGGCACCCACGGCGAACGAGAGCGCGTAGCTGCGAACCCTACCCGTCTCCCACCTCGGAGCGACCCGCGACAGACGTTCCACGCCCGCGCCCACATCGTTCACCATGCCGTCGATGACCTGCTCGTCGCCTCGGGCCACCAGCCGGCCGAAGCCCTTGCCGGGGAACTGCACCAGCCACGAGTAGAGCGCGTTGATGTAGAACGCGGTGCCCAGCGCGCCGGCCAGCCCCGGGTGCCGCTCGGGGATGCCCAGCCAGTCCACGCGGCCGGACCCCCAGACGTACCAGGCCACGGCCACGGCCAGGATGGCCAGGGCCACAGAGATCCCCACCAGGACCGCCTCGGACGGACCGACCGCCCCCTCCGCGGCCGTTCCGACGGACGGCTCCAGGAACCGAGCCAGGAACCCCCCCGCGACGGACAGGCCAAGCACGCCGGCGCCCACCGCCCCCACAGCCAGGAGGGCGAGGGGGACGGTCATGACCGGGGGAGACTCGTGCGCGTGGCCCTCCGCTCGCCTGGTCCCGAAGAAGGCCATGAACACCGGCCGGGTGATGTACAGGGCCGACAGGAACGCGCCCACGCTCGCCAAAACCCACGCGAGGTCGCGCCCGCTGGTGGCGGCGAAGCTCACGATGTGGTCCTTGGCGAAGAACCCGGCCAGCGGTGGGATGCCGGCCAAAGCCAGGGCCCCGACCGTGAAGGCGGCGGTGGTCGCCGGCATCTCCCGGGCCAGGCCACCCATGTTCCGCATGTCGGCCTCATCGCCGGTTCCGTGCATCACGCTCCCCGCCGAGAGGAAGAGCAACGCCTTGTAGAACGCGTGACACACGAGCAGCAGCATCGCGCCGGCGTAGTAGCCCATCCCAGCGGCGAAGAACATGAACCCCAACTGGCTCATCGTGGAGTAGGCCAGTGCGCGTTTGATGTCGAACTGCCCGATCGAGGCGAGGGCCGCGTACAGGGCGGTGGCCAACCCCACGACCAGCACGATTGGCAGCGCCACCGTCGACGCCTCGAACAGTGCGTGCGAGCGAGCCACCAGGTACACGCCGGCCGTCACCATCGTCGCGGCGTGGATCAGGGCGGACACCGGCGTGGGGCCCTCCATCGCGTCCGGGAGCCACACGTGGAGCGGGAACTGCGCCGACTTGCCGACCGCGCCGGCGAACAGCAGCAGCGCGATCGCGGTGGCCGCTCCCTCCGAGAGCCGCCCTGCGCCCGGCCCGAGTACCTGCCCGAAGTCGAGCGTGCCGAGCTTCACGAAGATCAGCGCGATCCCGATCATCATGCCCGTGTCGCCGATGCGGGTGGTGATGAAGGCCTTCTTCGCGGCGTTGGCCGCCGACGCGCGCTCGTACCAGAACCCGATCAGCAGGTACGAGCACAGGCCGACGCCCTCCCAGCCCAGGTACAGCAGCAGGTAGTTCTGGGCCAGGACCAGCATCAGCATGAAGAACACGAACAGGTTGAGGTACGAGAAGAACCGGCCGTACCGGGGGTCCCCGTCCATGTAGCCGATCGAGTAGATGTGGATCAGCGTGCCGACCCCTGTCACCACCAGGATCATGGTGGCCGAGAGCGGATCGACCAAGAGGTCCACGCCGACCCGGAACGACCCCGACGCGATCCATTCCCACAGATGCCGGACGTGCGCCCGTTGCTCGGCCGGGAGCTTGAGCAGCTCGGCCACCACGAAGACGGCGATCACGAACGCCGCGGTCATCACCGCGGCGGCGAGCGCACCGGCGGCCTTCCCCAACCGCTTGCCGAAGAACAGGTTGATCGCCGCCCCCGCCAGGGGGAGCGCCGGGACGAGCCATATCAGATCGAGCACCCGGTCACCCCCTCAGGACGCTCGCGTCGTCGACGTTCACGCTGCCTCGCCGCCGGTACATCGAAACGATGATGGCCAAACCCACCACGACCTCGGCCGCCGCCACGACCATGGAGAAGAAGGCCAACACCTGCCCGTTCAGCTCGTTGCGCATGCGGGAGAACGCGACGAGCGTGAGGTTGACCGCATTCAGCTGGAGCTCAACCGACATGAAGATCAGCAGGGCGTTCCTGCGGACCAGGACCCCGGCCGTGCCGATGGCGAACAGGATCCCGGACAGCACGAGGAAGTCGGCGATGGGCACCCTCATCCCGCCACCTCCGCCTCGCGGTCGGGTTGGGGTCGAGCGGGTCCGGCCGGCGGGGGGCCGGACACGGCCCCCCGCCGACGGTGGGCGAGCACCATGGCCGCCACCGCCGCGACGATCAAAAGGATCGAGGTGATCTCGAACGGCAGGAAGTAGTCGGTGAACAGCACCTTGGCGATGGCCTGCGCGTTGCCTCCCTGGTTCACGAGAGCGAACCCGCCGGGCGCCTTGGCGGCGAACCCCACGCCTGCCCGGACGGCCGCGAAGATCTCCGCCGTGATCCCGACGCCCAGGAAGATGCCGAGGGGGCGCTGCCACCGGATCGGCTCGACCAGCCGTTCCTCACGATCCACGCCGAGCAGCATGATCACGAACAGGAACAGCACCATGATGGCGCCGGCGTACACGATGATCTGCACCGCGAACAGGAACTCCGCGCCAAGCATCAGGAAGAAGACGGCCAGCGCGAAGAAGTTCACCACCAGGAATAGGGCCGAGTAGACGGCGTTCCTCTGCAGGAGCATCGCGATACCCGAGGCCACGGCGAGGGGGGCGAACACCCAGAACACGATCAGCTCCGCCATGCCTACCCCTCCTGCGTCCCCGGGGCGGTTCCGAGGGGAAGCGGCGGCTCGAGCAACTGTTCCTTGGTGAAGATGGCGTCCTCCCGCGAGGTGAACGCCATCTCGTACGCGTGCGTCATCGTGAGGGCCCGGGTGGGGCAGGCCTCCACGCACAGGCCGCACATGATGCAGCGCAGGTAGTTGATCTGGTAGTCCTTGGCGTGCCGCTCCCCGGGGGAGACGGGGTTCTCCGGGTCGTTGTCGGCCCCTTCCACCCAGATCGCGTCGGCCGGACACGCGTACGCGCACAGTTCGCAGCCGATGCACTTCTCCAAGCCGTTCTCGTACCGGTTCAAGAGGTGGCGGCCGATGTGTGAGCGCGGAGGCGGCTCGTCGATCTGCTGGGGGTACCGCTCGGTCACGTCGGGCCGGAACACCTGCTTGATCACCACGCCCATGCCTCGGGCTGCCGCCGCCAACCCTCCCAGGAAATCCTGGGGCCGCTGCTCCCCCCGGCTCACGGCGATGCCCCCTCGCGCGAGCGGGAGCGGGGCCGCTCCAGCACGTCCGCCGCGAGGAGCAGCAGCATGCCGATGCCCACGATCAGGCCCACGGCCACCAGCCGGCCCCGGCTCCCGTAGAGGCCCGGCAGCAGCACGATCGTGCCGGTCGCCAGCACCCAGAACAGCCCGAGGGGGATCAGTAGCTTCCACCCGAAGGCCATCAGCCGGTCGTAGCGGATACGCGGCATGGTCCCTCGGATCCACACGTACACGTAGAAGATCACCAGGATCTTCAGGGCAAACCACGCGATCGGCCACAGCCACGGAAGGAAGCTGGGGTGGGGTCCGCGCCAGCCCCCTAGGAACAGCGTCGTGGCGATGGCGGCCACCGTGATCGTGTTCAGGTACTCGCCCAGGTATAACATGGCGAAGCGCCAGCCCGAATACTCGGTGTGGAACCCGGCCACCAGCTCCGACTCCGCCTCCGGCAGGTCGAACGGCGGGCGGTTCGTCTCGGCCAGTCCGGCGATGAGGTACAGCAGGAACGCCGGGAACTGCGGGATGAAGTTCCACCGGGGGACGAACCCCCAGTAGTAGCCACCCTGGCCGGCCACGATCTCCGACATCTTAAGGTGGCCGGTGAACATCAGCACCGAGATCAGCGCCAGGCCCATACCCACCTCGTACGAGATCATCTGGGCCGACGACCGCACGCTGCCGAGGAGGGGGTAGTTCGAGCCGCTGGACCACCCCGCCAGTACCACCGCGTAGACGGTCATCGAGGTCATGGCCAGCACCCAGAGGATCCCGATGTTCAGGTCGGCGATCTGGAAGGGGATCTCCCGCCCGAACAACGTGACGTGGGTCCCCCACGGGATCACCGAGAACGCCAGGAAGGCGGGCACCACCGCCAGGATCGGGGCGATCAGGTACACGGGGCGGTCGGCCAGGGTCGGGACGAAGCTCTCCTTGAAGAACAGCTTCATGCCGTCGGCCAGCGTGATCAGGACGCCCCGGGGCCCCGCCCGCAGCGGCCCCGGGCGGGTCTGCATATCGGCGATGAACTTGCGCTCCAGCCAGATCACGATGACCAGCGCGAACAGCAGCATGAAGAACGTCAAGACGATCCGGGCAAGCAGCAGCATCCAGTCGAGCCAGCCCACTAGGGGCCACCCCCCACGGTGAGCCGCTCGGGGTCGGCGGCGGCTTCCGCGGCCGCCACGGCTTCCACCGTCGCTCCCGCCGTGAACCGGCCCGACAGGAGCGTGTTGGCCGCCAGGCCCGGCTGGTTGAAAGGGACGAAGACGGAGCCCTCGGCGATGTCCGGCGTCACGCGGACCGGAACAACGGCCTGTCCGGCCTGGGTGCGGACGCGAACCTCTCCGCCGTCGGCGATGCTCCGCTTGTCGGCATCGACCGGATGGATCTCAAGGAACGGCTTCTCCTCGAGAGCCGCCTTGAGCTCCGACGCGCCCTCGGACAGCCTGCCCTCGTCCACCAGCAGCGGGTAGGTGAAGAGCGTCAGCTCGTCGATCCACTGGGGTGCGCCGGCCCCCACCCACGCGCTGGCCCCTCCGGAGAACGCTCGGGGGGAGAGCAGCCCAACCGATTCCTCCTGCAGATCCTCCAGCGACTCGAACCCGAGGCTCCCGCCCATGGCCCGGGCCAGGCCGGCGAAGATCTCCCAGTCCGGTCGGGACAGCCCCGCGGGGCCCCGGACCGGGCGGATCCGCTGGGCGCGGCCCTCCCACGTCGTGAAGTGCGCGTCGCGTTCCGGGAACGCGGCCGCCGGCAGGAACGCGTCGGCGAACGGCTCCAGGCTCCCCAGCTCGAGGGACTGCACGACCTTGTACGGCACGTTCTCCAGCGCGTGGCGGGCGAGCCTCGCGTCCGGGAAGTCCCGCAGGGGATCGACGCCGACCAGGAACAGCACGTCGATCTCCCGGTTCGCGGCGGCCTCCAAGATCTGCTTCGCGTTCCGGCCGGGTACCACGTTCTTCAGCTCCCCCCACACGGCCTCGACCTCGGCCCGCTCCCCGGGGTCGTCCACGCGCCGCCCGCCGGGGAGCAGCCGGGGGTGTACGCCCGCGGCCAGCGCGCCCTTGTCGCCCGCCCGCCTTGGGACCAGAGAGAACCGTGCCCCGGTCCTGCGGGCCGCCCTCAGCGCCACGTCCGCGGCGAGCGGGTGCTCGGCGAGACGCATCCCGGCCAGCACGACGCCGGCCTCCCCTGCCTCCCGAAGCGCGTCCGCGGCCCGGCCCACCCCCGAGTCGCCGCCTTCGCCGTCGACGATCTGCTCGAGCACGTGGGCCTCTTGTCCAGGCCTGCAGAGGACGTGCTCCGCCACGTCCCACAGTCGCGTCCGCCGCGGGTTCAGGACGAAGATCCGCGCCCCCCGCCTCGCGGCCTTCCGCAGCCGCAGATGCAGGATGGGCACCTCCTGTTCAGCGTCGAGCCCAGCCACCACGATGGCCTTCGCCCGCTCGACGTCCCGGTAGGTGACGGAGAGGGCCCGATCCGTGACGGCGACGGCGGCGAGGCGCTCCGCCTCGCCGCCCGCGAACTCGCGCCGGTGATCGAGGTCGTTCGTGACGAACGCGGTGCGCGCCACCTTCGAGAGCGCGTACGCGTCCTCGTCAGCGAGGCGGCCGCCGGTGAGGAACGCCACCCGCTTGCCTCTGGACCAGTCGCCGATCGCGTCCATCACCTCGCCGAACGACGTCGGCTCCAAGCCCCGGTCGCGGAGCAGCGGGATGGTGACCCGCCGCTCGTCGTCGGGGAACCGGAACGCGAACCGCCCCTTGTCGCACAACCAGGCGTCGTTCACGTCCAGGTTGTCGCGGGCCAGGTGGCGCACGACCTTCCCCCGGCGCACGTCCAGCTTGACGTTGCACCCCGCCGAGCAGTGCGGGCAGACGGTGTCGACGCTGGACAGGTCGAAGGGCCGGGCCACGAACCTGTACGGCGTCGCGGTCAGCGCGCCGACCGGGCAGATCTGGATCGTGTTGCCGGAGAATGGCGAGAGGAAATCCTCGCCGGCAGCGATCGACACCCGCTCGCCGGCGCCCCGGGCGAACAGCTCGATGAACCGGTCGCCGGAGATCTGGTCGCAGAACCTGGTGCATCGAGCGCACAGCACACACCGTTCCCGGTCCAGGCCCACGAGCGGCGAAAGCGGTATGGGCTTCTCGAAGGTCCGTTTGGCCTCCACGTACCGGCTCTCCCCGGGCCCGAACGCCAAGGCCTGGTCCTGCAGCGGGCACTCACCGCCCCGATCGCAGATGGGACAGTCGAGCGGGTGGTTCAGCAGAAGGAACTCGAGGTTCGCGACCTGCGCTTCGTGGACCACCTCGCTGGAGTTCTGGGTTCGCACGGCCATGCCCGGCGCAACCGTCGCCGTGCAGGACGTGAACAACTTGGCCTGGCCCTCGACCTCCACGTAGCACTGCCGGCACGCTCCGGCCGGCTCCAGCAGCGGATGATCGCAGAACCGCGGGATCTCGATACCGAGCTGCTCGGCCGCCCGGATGATCAGGGTCCCCTTCGGAACCGTGACCTCCTTCCCGTCGATCGTGAGGGTCACCGCCTCCTGCGTCACGAGGCGACCTCCTCGATCCGGCGCCCCGGGCCGCTGCCCGTGAACGGGCAGCGGCCCTCGCGGACGTGGGCCTCGTACTCCTCGCGGAAGTACGTGAGCGTGGAGGTGATCGGTGAGACCGCGCCGTCTGCCAGCGGGCAGAAGGCCCGGAACAGGATGTTGCGGCCAAGGTCGTTCATGATCGGGAGGTCCTCGGGCCGCCCCAGGCCCTCCTCGATGCGGGAGAGGACCCGGACCGCCCACCAGGTCCCCTCGCGGCACGGCGTGCACTTGCCGCAGGACTCGTGGGCA
The DNA here is from genome assembly GCA_023251895.1 of bacterium. Taxonomy (GTDB): domain Bacteria; phylum Actinomycetota; class UBA4738; order UBA4738; family HRBIN12; genus JAHEXX01. Next base: position 19,039 of record JAHEXX010000002.1, on the reverse strand, counting down.
TAGAAGGCAAGCAGGCGCCGGGCCGCCTCGACCACGCAGTCGGTCTCGTCCAGGACGATGGCGGCGCCGGTCCCGAGCAGGGAGCCGGCGGCCTGGAGGGACTCGAAGTCCAGGCCCACGTCGAGATGCTCGGCGGTCAGCATGGGGGTCGACGATCCGCCGGGCGTCCACGCCTTCAGCGCCTTCCCTCCCAGGACGCCGCCCGCGTGCTCCTCGAGCAGGACCCGGAACGGCGTGCCCATCGGCACCTCGTAGTTGCCGGGGCGCTCGACCTTCCCCGACACCGAAAAGACTTTCGTGCCCGGCGACTTCGCGGTGCCGAACCCCCGGAACCAATCGGCGCCGTTTTCCAGGATGTGCGGCACGTTGCACAGGGTCTCGACGTTGTTGATGACGGTGGGCGAGGCGTACAGGCCCTCCACCGCGGGGAACGGCGGGCGCTGCCTCGGCTGTCCCCGGAACCCCTCCAGGGAGTTCAGCAGACCCGTCTCCTCGCCGCAGATGTAGGCGCCGGCGCCACGATGCGGGACCACATCGAGGTCGAAGTCGCTCCCGCAGATGCCCTTGCCGAGGAATCCGCGATCGTACGCCTCCTCGACGGCACGCCGGACGATCGTGCCCTGATGCAGGAACTCACCCCGCACGTAGATGTAGGCGTTGTGGCACCGCACGGCGTAGGCCGCGATCGCGAGGCCCTCGAGCAACTGGTGCGGCTCCCGATCCACCAGTTCCCGGTTGTTGAAGGTTCCGGGCTCCGATTCGTCGAAGTTGCAGACGACGTACGTAGGCTTTCCGGTGTCCTGGGGGACGAACGACCACTTCACGCCGGTCGGGAAGCCGGCCCCGCCTCTCCCCCGCAGCCCGGAGCCCTTGACCAACTCGATGACATCCTCGGGCGCCATCGCGAGCGCCTTCTTCAGCCCCGCGTATCCGCCGTTCGCCACGTACCCGTCGACGTGAAAGACGTCGGGGTTGCCCCAATTCCGCGTGATGATCCGGTCGGTCGTCACGCCCCGTCCCCCAGCCCGGCGAGGATCCATGACGCTTCCTTGAAGTCCCGGGGAGCCCGGCCCGCCGAAGGCTCCGAGACCTCCCCCCGGCGGAGGGCCTCGATCAGCTCCCGCATCCGCTCGGGCGTGACCCGGTCGTGGTTGGCGAAGTCGACCTGCACGACCGGCGCGGCGTCGCACGCGCCGAGGCACTCCTCCTCGTGCAGGGTGAGCAGCCCGTCCTCGGTCATCTCCTCCGCGTGCGACCCGATGGCATCGTGCGCCGCCGCGTAGACTTCCTTGGCGCCCCGGAGCGCGCACGCCAGGTTCGTGCACACCGAGACCACGTGCGCCCCGGTGGGACGTAGCCGGAGCATCGAGTAGAAGCTGGCCACCGCCTCGACCTCGGCGGTCTTCAGGCCTAGGACATCCGCGACCTCCCGGAGGCCATCGCGGGTCACTCGGCCCTCCACCGATTGCACGAGGTACAGCAGCGGCAGCATCGCGGACCGCTCCCGCCCCGCCGGGTAACGGGCCTTGATGCGCTCGGCCTCCCCGCGGAGCTCGGGCGACAGCACCGCCATCAGCGATCCACCCCTCCCATGACAGGATCGAAGCTGGCGATGCAAGCGACGACGTCGGCTATCAGGCCGCCCTCCACCATGGACGGGACGGCCTGGAGGTTGACGAACGAGGGGTCGCGGATCTTCACGCGGTACGGCCGGTGCTCGCCGTTGGACACGACGTACATCCCGAGCTCGCCGCGGGGAGACTCGACGGCTTGGTACACCTCGCCGGCTGGAACCGCCACCCCCTCGGTCACCATCTTGAAGTGGTGGATCAGGGCCTCCATCGACTCCTCCATGATGTGTTTCACGTATGCCGGGGAGTTGCCGATCCCGTCCGGGCCTACCTCCAGCTCGGCCGGCCACCGGACCTTGGGGTCCTCGATCATCACCGGGCCGGGCTGGAGCCGGTCCAGGCACTGTTCGACGATCTTGAGCGACTCGCGCATCTCGTCCAGGCGTATCTCGAACCGCGCGTAGCAGTCCGCGTCGGACCGCTCGATCACGTCGAACTCGTAGGTCTCGTACCCGCTGTACGGCTCGTCCCTGCGCACGTCGCGGGCCACGCCGGCGCTCCGCAAGGGGGGCCCCGTCACGCCGGCGGCGAGGCACCGCTCGGCCGAGAGGAACCCGACGCCCTTGTTCCGCTCGATCCAGATGGGGTTGCCCGACAGGAGGTGGTCGAAGTCGTCGATCCGTCCTGGAAGTACCCGGAGCAGCTCGCGGATCCGGTCCTCCCCGCCCGGCGGCAGGTCCATGATCACGCCGCCGATCCGGAAGTAGGCGTGATTCATGCGCAGGCCGGTCGCGGCCTCGAAGACGTCGAGGATCATCTCGCGTTCGCGGAAGCCGTAGAGCATGACCGACACCGCATTCAGCTCCAGTCCGGCCGTCGCCAGCCACACGAAGTGGGACGAGATCCGGTTCAGCTCGCTGAACAGCACGCGCAGGACCTGCGCGCGTGGCGGGGACTCTATGCCGAGGAGCCGCTCCACGGCCAGGCAGTACGCGAGCTCGTTGAAGAACGGCGACAGGTAGTCGGCCCGCGTGACGAACGCGACGGACTGCATCCACGTGCGCGACTCACAGTTCTTCTCGATGCCGGTGTGCAGGTAACCGATGATGGGCTTGCACGACAGGACGGTCTCCCCGTCCAGCTCGAGCAGCAGCCGGAGCACCCCGTGGGTCGAGGGGTGCTGTGGCCCCATGTTGATGATCATGGTCTCCTGCCGGATCTCCTCGTCGGAGTCGAAGGCCGGACCCCGCATCGCCTCGTCCATCAGTGCGCCGTCCGCTCGTCGACGGGCGGGATGAACGCTCCCTTGTACCGCGTGTTCACGCCCCCCAGCCCCTCGGTCTTCAGCAGCGGGTGCCCCTCCCAGTCGTCGGGGAGCAGGATCCGCCGGAGGTCCGGATGCCCATCGAAGACGATCCCGTACAGATCGAAGGTCTCCCGCTCCAGCCAGTCGGCCGTCGGGAACCGGCCGGTCACTGTGGGGACATGGGGGTCGCCCTCCGGGAGGCCGACCTTCACGCGCAGCCGGTGCTTGTGAGCCAGCGAGTACAGCTCGTACGCGACCCAGAAGCGCGGCTCCCGGCCGGGCCAGTCGGTGGCGGTCACGGACGACAGGAAGTCCAACGCGAGGTCGTGCTCGCGGCGCAGCCACGCCAGGGCCTCGAGGAGGTCACCCCGGTCCACGATCGCCGTCGCCTCGCCGCGGGCCACGACCACGTCGGGGCACCGGCTCCGGACCCGCTCGGCGATGTCCTGAAGCCTCACTTCACGGTGCCCTTCGTCCGCACCTTCTCGTGAAGGCGGAGGATCCCGTACATCAGCATCTCGGGCTTGGGCGGGCAGCCCGGCACGTAGATGTCGACCGGGACGATCGTGTCGACGCCCTGGAGGATCGCGTAGTTCGTGAACATGCCGCCGGCCGAGGCGCATACGCCCATCGAGATGACCCACTTCGGCTCGGGCATCTGGTCGTAGATCGTCCGCAGGACGGGAGCCATCTTCTGGGAGACCCGGCCGGCCACGATCATCAGGTCCGCTTGTCGGGGCGAAGCTCGGAACAGCTCCATGCCCCACCGGGACAGGTCGTAGTCGGCGGCGCCCGTGGCCATCATCTCGATCGCGCAACAGGCCAGGCCGAACGTCACCGGCCACATGGACTGCTTGCGGGCCCAGCTCACGGCCCTGTCCAGCGAGGTCAACAGGACGCCCTTCTTGACGTCCTCCTCTGCCTCCGCCGCCGTCCGACCGAGGTGGACGCCCTGGATCCGTTCAACCGGCACGGAGCAGCTCCTCCTCCTGCTCGCCCTCCGCCGCGGTTCGCTCCATCGGCCGAGGCGCCTGCTCCCACTCCAGCCCGCCCTGCATCCAGATGTAGACGTAGGCCACGAAGACCAGGGCGATGAACACGGCCATCTCGACCAGCCCGAACAGGCCGAGCTTGCGGAACGAGACCGCCCACGGGAACAGGAAGATGGTCTCGATATCGAAGATGATGAACATCATCGCGACCACGTAGAACTTCACCGAGAACTTCTCGCCCTTGGGAAGCCGCACCGGCTCGTTCCCGCACTCGTAGGGGGCCAGCTTGGCCGGCGACGGGCGGCTGGGGCGCAGCAGCGACGACGCGAACAGCGACGCCACCACGAAGGCGAAGGCCAACCCCCCGAGGATGAGGACGGGCAGGTAGTCACCCAGCATGTCTGATTCCGTTCACGACGCCCGGGCCAGCCGGAGGAGCGCCTCCATCACCTTGTCCGAGGCGTCACCCTTCGGGCCATCGGTCAGGTTCCCCAAGAACCGCAAGGCGAATCGCATCAGCCACGCCTGGGGCAGCCCGTACTCCGTGAGGGCGCGCATCACCGGGGGGTGGCCGAGAGCACGGACCCATCCTCGCCCGATGTGGAAGTAGCTCCCGTATCGCTGCCGCAACACCGTCGGGTACATGTGGGCGATACCGGGCCGCCCCGTCACGAGCGCGTCGTGGATCAGCTCGGCCGCGACCTCCCCGGACTCCATCGCGTACGCGATCCCCTCACCGTTGCATGGGTTCACCATGCCCGCGGCGTCGCCGACCAGCAGCATCCCGGGCAGGGCGGGAGGGCTGCGGTTCATGCCCATGGGCAGGGCCCCAGACAGCACCCGGCCATCCGCGGTGTCGTCGTTCACGTTCCAGTCCTCGGGCAGCATGCGGACGAACGCGTCGAACACCCGCTGGGCCGAGAGGTCCTTGAAGCCCTTGAACGTGTTCAGGAGACCGGCCCCGATATTCGACCGGCCGTCGGCCACCGGGAAGAACCAGCCGTAGCCCGGGAGCTGGGCGTCTCCCTCCCACAGGTCCATCCAGGCCTCCAGCCAGGGCCCGGGACGGCGCTCGATCCGGTAGTAGCGGCGGGCGGCGATTCCCATAGGTCGGGTGGCGTCGCGGCGGACCCCGGCCTGCCCGGCGAACCGGGAGGAGGCGCCGTCGGCCGCGATCACGTACCGGGCCCGGATCTCGCCCGTCGGCCCCGTCCCGCCCTCCCGCGCATCTCGGATGGTCGCGCCGGTGACATATCCGTCGCTGGAGATAGGCCCAAGGACCTCGGTGCCCTCCAGCAGCCGGGCCCCGGCCTTCTCGGCCCGACGCGCCAGGAGCTCGTCGAAGTCCAGCCGGGTACGAACCAGGCCGTAGTCGGGGAACTCCTCGAGCTGGGGGAAGGGGAGCTCGAGCATGACCTTCCGCGAGAAGATCCGGAGGCCCTTCACGCGCTCGAACCCCGGTTCGTCGGGGTCGATGCCCATCCGCAGGAGGACCTTCACCCCGCGGGGAGTGAGGCCGTCGCCGCAGACCTTCTCTCGGGGGAAGGAAGCCCTGTCCACGAGGAGGACGTTGACTCCGTGCCTGGAGAGGTGGTACGCGGCCGCGGACCCGCCGGGTCCGGCCCCCACCACCACGACGTCGACCTCGTGCTTGCCGCTCGCCGCTCCCGGCACGCGCGACCTACCCCCTCGAAGGGCTCGTGAGGATCTCCACAAGCCGACGGTACCCGCCTTGTGAACCGATTCACAAAGGCTATACGGGACCCCTCGGTACGGCAAGCCACATCATCCGCGGGCGTGGTTCCAGGTCGCGATCGACTCGGGAACGACCCGGATGAAGCCAAGGTCGGGCACCTGGCCGGTGAATCGGCGGAACCCGTCCCCGGCCAGATACACCCGGTACTTCTCGTGCCACTCGGACATGGGGCTCCGCAGCGGAGGCTGGCCCGGCGCGAGCAGCTCGGCTCGCCCCCCGACCACCGCGCCTGCCAGCTCGACCCAATCCCGACCCACGTCGAACACGAGGCTGACGCGTGGGTCCGTCTCCAGGTTGCGCCAGGTACGGCTGCTTCGGCCGGCCGAGGCGTAGACGGCGTCCTCGCCCCACACGAACCAGAGCGGCACGACGTGGGGTTCTCCCAGCGGGCCGACCGTCGCGACGTGGACGGCCGGCAGATCGCGGAACATCCGCCGCGCCCCGGCCTCCTCCATCACTCGGGCAACAGGAGCAGCTCCGCCAACGACCGCAAGACCCCGACGGCCTCGGGCGAGATGACGTGCGGATCCAGCGCCGACACGGCCCGGTGGATCAGCGCGTTCACCCGGTCGGCGGCGCCCGGAGGCGCCTCGCCATCAACCACGTCGTCGCGCAACTGGAAGGCCTCCCCCAGCGGCACTCCGTACCGCGAGAGGCAGTTCAGTGCCTGGAGGGATCCACCCGCCAGGGACACGCCGATGCACAGGGGGCCGGCCACGGTGTAGGTGCCGGACTTCAGCGCCGCGACCCCGCGGGCCCCCGGCCCGCCGGATCGCGCCGCCCCGGCCAGGTCCAGGAGCTGACCCACGCCCATCTCGGCGCGCATCCGGTCGTAGTCGCGGAGGGCCTTCACGAGGGTCTCGGGTGCGAACCCCGATTCGTGCAGGAGCCGGTCGGCGAACACGGCGGCGAGGTCGCCCACCAGCACGGCGGCCGACGTGCCGAACCTCTCGTCGACCTCCCAGCCCCGGCGGCCCGCCTCCTCCCCCATCTCCACATGGGACGCGGCCACCCCACGGCGGGTCGGCGAGGCGTCCATCACGTCGTCGTGGATCAGGGCGAACGTGTGCAGCAGCTCCAGAGCGGCGGCCGCGCGGACGATGGGCTCATCGTCGCGACCTCCCGCCGCCCGGTACCCCCAGTAGCAGAAGGCCGGCCGAAGCCGCTTGCCTCCGGCCCGGACCAGCCGGATCAACTCGTCGACCAGCAGGGCGGCCTCGGGGGCGGCCGCCGTCAGCTCCCGGCGCTCCCCCTCCAGGAACGTCTCCAGCACGGGGTCGACTCGGGCCCGGACCGCCTCGAGCGCGGGCGGCAACGCGAGCTCGGCTTCGGTGGCCATCACCCGCAAGTATCGCAGGGGCCGGCCCGGCGCCGCCCGTTTGTGGAGCCCCGTCGCGGGAAGCGGGCTATCATGCTGGAGCCCACCGGGGCCCCGACACGATGACGCCCACCCGCTTCCGAAGACTTGCCATCGCCAGCGCCGCAACAACGATCGTGCTGTTCGCCGTGGGCGGGCTGGTCCGGGGCTCCGGGTCGGGGCTGGGGTGCTCCACGTGGCCCGGCTGCGAGCCGGGGCGGCTGTTCCCGGCCGGCACGATCCACTCGCTGATCGAGTTCTCTCACCGCACCCTCGCGATGATCGTCGGGATCCTCACGTTCGCCTGCGCCGTGGGCGCGTGGCGGGCGTTCCGCAATGAACGCGGCATCTTCCTTCCCGCCGTGCTGGCCTTCCCCATCTGGGTGGTCCAGGCGGCGCTGGGGGGCCTCGTGGTCCTCACCAACCTCGAGCCGAAGTGGTCGGTGTCGGCGCACTTCGTCGCGGCGATCGCCCTGATCGCGGCCGTGACCGTCCTGGCGGCCAACGCGTGGGCGCAGGCCGGAGGACCCGGGCTCCAGGGCCGGGTGGACGCGGCCTTCGCCCGCCTCGCGGTGATCACGACGGCGGTGGTCGGCATCCTCCTGTTCGTCGGCACCTACGTGCGGGCGAGCGACTCGCAGCTGGTGTTCACGGATTGGCCCTTGATGGACGGCCGCCTCGTACCGGCCCTGGGAGGTGCCGCGACGGTGATGTTCGCGCACCGGCTGCTGGCGGCCGCCTCGCTGCTGCTCGTCATGTGGGTCGCGATCCGGATCTGGGCCATGCCGCAGCGGCCGAAGGCCGTCGTGACCCTTTCCTCGGTTGCCTTGGTCCTGTTCGCCGGGCAGATCCTCTCCGGAGCCGCGAACGTGTGGACCCGACTGAAGCCCTGGGCGGTCGTTGCTCACGTTGGGCTGTCGGTTCTGATATGGGCGACGCTGGTGGCCCTGGCCACGGTGAGCCGCCGGCTGGCGGCGGAGGGCGGCACACCGGAGAACGTGCACACCTTCTCGCGCGATGGCCACAAGCGCTCGCTGCGCGAAACCACGTCAGCCTACTTCTGGCTGACGAAGCCCCGGATCATCGTGCTGCTCCTGATAACCACCGTTCCGGCGATGTTCCTGGCCTGCCGGTGCACCCCGTCCATCACCCTGATCCTCGCCACCCTGCTCGGCGGGACCATCGCCGCGGGGTCGGCCAACGCCATCAACTGCTACCTGGATCGCGACATCGACGAGGTCATGCGCCGCACCCGGAAGCGGCCGCTCCCCGCCCATCGGGTGACGCCGGAGGGGGCGCTTCGGTTCGGGTTCGTCCTCGGCGCCGTGTCGTTCTTCTTCCTGTCCATCACCGTGAACGCGCTGGCCGCGTCGCTGGCCCTGTCGGCGATCGCGTTCTACGTGTTCGTGTACACACTCTGGCTGAAGCGGACCAGTGCGCAGAACATCGTGATCGGCGGTGCCGCCGGAGCCGTCCCGGCGCTGGTGGGGTGGGCCGCGGTCACCGGCACCGTGGGCCTGCCGGCCCTCCTCCTGTTCGCCATCGTGTTCGTGTGGACGCCGCCGCACTTCTGGGCCCTGGCCATGCGGTATCGGGGTGACTACGCGGCGGCCGGGATCCCCATGCTGCCCGTGGTCAGGGGCGAAGAGGAGACCCGCCGCCGGATCCTGCTCTACTCGCTCGCGCTGTTCGCCGTCACGCTCCTGCTGGTGCCGGTGGCCCACATGGGCTTGGTCTACCTGACCACCGCGGTCGTGCTCGGCGGCGCGTTCATCTGGCGGGCCCTCAAGCTGTGGCGACACGCCACGCCCGCCCTGGCCGTGGAGTTGTTCCGGTTCTCCATCGTGTACCTGGCCGTCCTGTTCGCCTCGGTGGGCGCGGACAGCCTTATCGCTGGCCGGCCCTAGCCGGTGGGCCCGAGCATCTTCTCCAGCAGCCCGGCCACCTCGCGCTCGTCGATCAGGCCGGCGATCCGATACCGGATCGTGCCCGCCCGATCCACGAGATATGTGTCCGGCAGCCCCACCCACCCGAAGTCGTCGGCCCAGGCTCCGGCGGGGTCCTCGATGCTCGGGTAGGTGACCCCGAGGTGGCGGACGAAAGCCACGGCGCTTGCGTGGTTGTCGCGTTCGTTCACCCCCAGGAAGTACACCCGGGCCCCGAACCGCTGGTGTAGCCGCTGGAGGGCCGGCATCTCCCTCCGGCACGGGTTGCACCAGGAGGCCCAGGCGTTCACCAGCATCACCTTGCCGCGGTAGTCCGCCTGCGTGATCTTCCCCCCGTCGAGGGTGGAACCCTCGAGCTTCGGGAACGAGTCCGAGGCCGGGCCGCGGGCGCAGGCGACCAGCAGGACCAGGGCGGCGGGCAGGAGCAATCTGCGCATGCCGTCCACGCTAGCAGCCCCCCCGCGGAGCGGCGTCAGGCGACCGAGACCGTCCCGTTCATCTGCGCGTGGACGTCGCACTTGAAGTAGTAGGAGCCGGCAGGAAGGCCCGGGATCGTGAACTCCTTGGTGGCCGGTCCGGCGAAGTAGTCGAACCCGAACAGCTTCTTCGTCGCGGAGGAGTCCGTGTAGATCGACAGGTTGTGCGAGAGGGTGTCCTTGTTCTCGAACGTCAGCTTGACGTCGGCGTTCGCCGGCAGGTTGATCTGGTTCGTGTCGAACTGCGTGTTGGCAGCCGTCACGCTGATGGCGTTCCCGCCCCCACCGCCAGCCGACGGCGCACCGGACGGGGCCCCGCCGCCCGCCACGACGTTCAACGTCCCGGTCATCGTCGTGGGGTGGGCCTCGCAGTGGAAGTAGAAGGTCCCCACCTTCAAGGGAGCCACCGTGAGGGGATGCTTCGACGGCCCGGGGGAGAGCGGCGTCTTGCCGATCACCGTGGCCGACGCGAGATCCTGGGAGTCGGTCACGGTGACGTTGTGGGTGTTGTTCGGCGCCTTCGTGTCTCGGTTGTCGAATAGGATCTTGAACGTCGTGTCCGCCGGCGCCGTGAGCTCGGTCTCCGAGTACCCGGCCGTGGCCGCATCCACCGGGGCCGCGAGGTTCAGGACCGGCACCTCCGGCGGCGGCTTCTCGGGGCCGATCGTGGCCACCGCGATCCCGCCGGCCAGCATGGCCACACCTGCGACGACGGCCACCGTCGGCACCAGGCTGGCCGCGGTGAGGCGCTTCAGCGTGGCTACCCTGGCAGCGACCCCCATGATCGAGGCGACGACCACCAGCGCCGTGGCGTTGGCGGCATGTGGGGACAGCGACAGGAGGATGCGGGAGAACCCCAGCACGGCCACCAGGATGATCAGGAGGGCTCCCACCGGGATCAGCAGGGGCAGCACCAGCCGGTCGCGGGTCTGCCGCTTCATCGCTTGGTCAGCTCCAATCGGACGTCACGCTCCACGTCCCGGTACTTCAGCGGATCCAGCCCGTCGCGCTCTTCCTTCGCGTGCCAGCGGAAGAACACGGTGGCGATGACCACCCAAAGGATCGCGCCGCCCACCAGCTTCATGATCAGCCCCGCGAGCAGCTGGTCGGTCAGGGCCGAGATCCCCCAGATCCTGGGGAACGTCGCGTAGACCGGGTACAGGGGGCTGTGCCCGAACGTCAGGAACGATGCCGGGATCGTCGGCGCGAGCGACTGCAGGAATACGTACAGCATCTGCCCCGGAAGCGGAAGCGGGGGGTACTCGGGCAGCGGCGACATCACCGGCCACCACATCAGCAGGGCCGACCCCACGAGCAGCACGTGCAACGAGAAGTGCAGGTGCTGCGACCGAACCGACGACTCCACCACGGCCGGCCAATGCGTGAACAGCAAGGCGGCGTTGAACACGACGAGCGCCACGAGCGGCCGCGACAGCACCCGAAAGGCCGCGGCCACCGGCCGTGGCGCGAGGATCCTCCGCAACAGCCACACCGGCATCCCCGCGATCAGCAGCGGGGGCGCAACCAGCGAGTACAGCATGTGCTGGACCATGTGCACGCTGTATAGGTAGCGCTCGGCCAGGTCGTGGATGGGCCAGGAGCTGCCGACCAGAAGCGTCGCCATCCCCAGCGAGAACAGCACGACCTTCCGCCGCGAGACCCGATCGTCCGGGTGACTGGAGCGGTGCCGCCGGACGGTCAGCCCGTACCAGGCCCACACGCCCCCCAGGATCATGAGGACATCGGCGTGCACGTGGAAGGGACTGAGTCGCATGCCCTACCCCTGGAACGCCCGGAACGAGATCAGCACGACGAAGTACAGGGTGGCCGCCAGGGCCAGCCCCATCACGAAGAACCGGGCGTAGGTCCTGCTATCGAACTTGAGGTGCATGAACCACAGCACGACCAGGGAGAACTTGACGAACGAGAAGAAGATCAGCGTGGCGATGAACAGGGGGTGCGGGACGTCCGCGTAGTAGATCGCGACCTCCATGGCCGTCACCGCCCCCAGGATGATCGCGATCCGGATGTACTCCTTGGGGCCGGGATGCCGCTCGGCCCTGGCCACGGCCGGCCGCTCCGGCGGTTCTTGGTTCGTCTCGACGTCCATCGTCCCCCTACCTCGCCGTTCCCGCCGGGATCAGATACACGACCGTGAAGATCACGATCCACACGATGTCGACGAAGTGCCAGTACAACCCCACCAGCTCCACGACCTGGCTCCGCTCCTGCCCCAGCCGGCCCAGGCCCGACAGGACGACCAGGGAGAGCAGCATGAGGATCCCCACCGTGACGTGCGCTCCGTGGAACCCGGTCAGCGTGTAGAAGGCGCCGGACGTCACGTTCGTCTTGATGGTCATCCCCTCGCGGATGAACGACGTGAACTCGTACACCTGACCCCCGACGAACACCATGCCGAGCATGGCGGTCGTCATCAGCCACAGCCGCAGGCGGACCTGGTCGCCGCGCTGGATGGCCGAAAGGGCCAGCACCATCGTGAGGCTCGATGCCAGCAGGACGAACGAGGAGATCGACGTGTACGCGATGTCGAAGACGTCGATGGGGTGAACGCCCTCGCCGATACTGCCGCGGTACAGCACGTAGGTGGAGATCAGGGCGCCGAACAGCAGGCACTCGGACGCCAGGAACAGCCACATCCCCAGCTTGACGTTGGGCAGGCCGGTGCTGGTCTCGTGGTCCGCCCCGTGTGCCTCGTGTACCGCCTGCGCCACGACCGTCCCTATTCCGCCGAGGGCTCGAGGGCCCATCCGTACAGGCCGACCAGGAGGACCACCGCGCCGGCGATGGCCAGCCACCAGAGTTTGGGATACACGACGCCGTACCCGATGATCGGAAGGCCGATCGATGCCACGATCGGGTAGTACGAGGGGCCCGGCAGGTGGATACCGTGCCCGCCCGACTGCGCCTCGGCATGGTGGTCGGCTCCTCCCGCGGGCACAGGGACCAGGGTTCCGCCCTTCCCCTCCGCGTACTTGCGGTGCCAGTGGTCGTCGAGGGAGTGGACCGCGGGGATCTCCTCGAAGTTGTACGGGGGGGGCGGCGAGGAGGTGGTCCACTCCAGGGTCCGCCCGTCCCAGGGGTCTGCCTCGTGCTGCGCCGCCTTCCGCGAGGTCACTATCACGTTCGCTAGGAAGACCAAGACCGAGAGCGCGATCGTGAACGCCCCGATCGTGGCGACCAGATTCCAGAACCCCAACCCCAGCCGAGCCGGGTACGTGTAGATGCGGCGCGGCATCCCCTGGAGTCCCAGCATGTGCATGGGCCCGAAGGTCAGGTTGGCGCCGACGAACATCAACCAGAAATGCGCCTTGCCCCAGCCCTCGGACAGCCGGCGCCCGAAGGCCTTGGGCCACCAGTAATAGAGCCCCGCGAACAGGCCGAAGATGGCCCCGGCGAACAGGACGTAGTGGAAGTGGGCCACGATGTAGTAGGTGTCGGTCTGCTGGAAGTCCGACGGAACGACCGCGTGGGTCACGCCGGAGAGGCCGCCGATCACGAACAGCCCGACGAACCCTATGGCGAACATCATGGCCGTCGTGAAGCGGAGGTCGCCCCTCCACAGCGTGCCCATCCAGTTGAAGATCTTGATCCCGGTGGGCACCGCTATGATCATCGTGGACACCGCGAACGCGGTGTTGGCCACCGGACCCAGGCCCACCGCGAACATGTGGTGCACCCACACGCCGAACCCGATGAACCCGATGGCGATCCCCGCGAACACCACGAACTGGTAGCCGAACAACGGCTTGCGGGCGAACACCGGCAGGACCTCGGACACGATGCCCATGGCCGGCAGGATCAGGACGTACACCTCCGGGTGGCCGAACAGCCAGAACAGGTGCTGCCAAAGGACGGGGTCGCCCCCGGTCTTGGGGTCGAAGAAGTGCGTCCCGAACCGCTTGTCGAACAGCATCTCGAACAGCGCGACCGTGATGATCGGCAGGGAGAAGGCCAGCAGGAGCTGCACGGTCAGGCCCATCCAGATGAACACCGGCATGCGGAACAGCGTCATACCAGGAGCCCGCATGTTGATGATCGTCACGGCCAGGTTCACCGCCGAGACCGTGGACGCGAGGCCGGTGATGATGAGCCCCGCGGCGTAGAAGTTCGCGCCGTTCCCGGCGGACGTCTCCGCGAGGGGCTGGTACGAGAACCACCCGTTGTTCGGCGCGCCGCCCAGGAAGAAGCTGGAGTACAGGAACAGGCCGCCGGCCAGGAAGGCCCAGTAGCTGAAGGCGTTCAGCCGGGGGAAGGCCACGTCGCGGGCCCCGATCATCAGTGGGATCAGGTAGTTGAAGAACGCGGCCGACAGCGGCATCACGACGAAGAAGATCATCGTGAGGCCGTGCATCGTGAAGAACTGGTTGTAGGTATCGGCCGAGAGCACCTGGCCGTTCGGCTCGGCCAGCTGCAGCCGGATGAACAGCGCCTCGGTCCCCCCGATCAGGAAGAAGAGCAGCGCCGTCGCCCCGTAGAGCAGCCCGATCCGCTTGTGGTCGACCGTCGTGATCCAGCTCCACACGCCGGTGGTCGCGGTGGGACGCCGCAGCAGCCCCCGGGGCCTGGCCCCCTCCGCCGGAACGCTCACGCTTGCCATGTCAGCCGGTCCTCCATCAGTTCAGCGAGAGCAGGTAGGCGACCAGCGCGTTGATCTGGTCCTCGCTCAGGTGGTAGTTGGGCATCGCCGCGCCGGGCTTTCGCGCCGGCGGGTCGGCCAGCCATTTCCGCAGCTCGTCGGGGTTCGTCCTGAACGTGCAGCCGGCGAAGCAGTCGCGGCTGGCGAAGTGGGTCAGGTTGGGCCCGCCGATCCCCGCGACCGGGTTCCCGGCCGCGGTCTGCAGGCCGTCGATCGTGTGGCACAGGATGCACTGGCCGCCCGCGAACACCTCGGCGCCCCGCTGCGCCAGCAGGTCACCGGACCGGGCGGCCGGGGCCTGTTGGGCGGCCACCCACGTGGCGAAGTCGGTCGCGGTCTCGGCGACCACCTTGGTCCGCATGTTGGCGTGGGACAGGCCGCACAGCTCCTTGCACTGACCCCAGTACGTACCCGGGTGATCGGCCTGCATGTAGATGTGGTTCGTGCGCCCCGGGACCGCGTCCTGCGTGCCGGCCAGCTCCGGGATCCAGAACGAGTGGATCACGGTTTCCCCCACCGGGATGTCCTTCGGCTCGGCTTCGATCGAGAGGTACACGGTCTTGTTCTCCGGGATCACCATGACGTTCGCGGTGGTGATGGGGTTCCCCGACGCCGTCTTCATGTCGGGATCCGTGTACCGGTACTCCCACCAGAACTGGTGGCCGATCACGGTCACGTGCATCACGTCGCCGGTGGGCTTCCCGGCCAGATCCCAGATCGTGGCCACGGTCGGCACGGCCACCCCGGCCAGGATCAGGGCGGGGAGGATGGTCCAGGCGATCTCCAGGCGGGTGTTGCCGTGGATCTGGGGCGGGATCTCGGTCCGGCCCATGCGGTGCCGGTACTTCACCACGAACAGGACCAACACGCCCTCGACCAGGAAGAAAATCGCGGCCGCGATCCAGAACACCGACGTGAACAGGTTGTTGATCTCCTGGGCGTACGGCCCCTGCGGTTTCAGTGCGTCCTGCGAGGCGTTGGAAACGCAGGACACCGACAGGGCGGCCAGGGCGACGACGCCCATGACCAGCCACAGCTTCCTCCGCACGCTCTACCTCTCCGCTGGACCGAGGGATCCATGCCCCGGCACCGGGGCACCGCGCACGATACCACCCCCGTCCACGCACGCGTGACCCGTCACGGGACACCCGCGTACGAGTGCAGGCCCACGATGAACAGGTTCACGGCGTAGTACGTGACGAGCAGCGAGGCGAACCCGACCAGAGCCAGGACGGCGGCCTTCCGCCCCTTCCACCCCGCGGTGGATCGGGCGTGCAGGTACCCGGCGTAGATCACCCACGTGATGAACGACCAGGTCTCTTTGGGATCCCAGCCCCAATAGCGGCCCCACGCGTTCTCGGCCCAGATGGCCCCGGCGATCACCGCGAAGGTCCAGATGGGGAAGGCGAACGCGATGGTCCGATAGGCCATCCGGTCGAGCACGGCGGCCGGGGGGAGCAGCGCCCTCGGGACCGGCGTTGTCCCGGCGGCCGGATCGTCGCCGCCCGCCTCGAAGTGAGGCGGGGCGTCCGGGTCCGTGTCGATCGACGCGCCACCCATGATCGGCGGCGGCGCTTGCGCCGCAAGCGTCGCCGCTTCCCGCCGTTCCCGGGCGTCCTGCACCAGGTACAGGATCGTGAGGACCCCGCCGCCCAGCGCGAACAGCGACGAGCCCACGATGGCGGCCACGACGTGGATCTTGATCCAATAGGAGTTCAGGGCCGGCACCAGCGGGCCCGGGGGAACCCTCAGCCTGACCGCGGCGATGCCCATCGTGAGCACCGAGAACGCCAGCACGAACCCGCCGAGCGTCCGAACCTTGTACCGGCCCTCAACGATCACGAGGTATCCGGCCACCACCAGCAGCGCGAGGAGCGAGGAGTATTCGTACATGTTGCCCCAAGGCACGCGGCCGGCGGCTATCCCCCGGGAGACGACCGAGGCCGTATGCGCGCCAACGCCCACGACGGCCAGCCCCCGGGCCGCGATCCACGCCGGCCGCTTGCGGAACACCAGGTAGTGGAAATAGCCGACCATGGCCGCGATGTAGGCCGCCATGGCAGCGTTGAACAGGTCCTGGGACAGCCGGGCCCACTGCGCCGAGGTCACGAGCCCTCCGCCCTCCCCGAGGACGCCCCGGCCAGCTCGTTCACGAGCCGGTCGAACTCTTCCTCGAACTGGGTCTTCCGCTGCAGGGCGAACCCCCCGACCTTCAGTACGGTGCCGGCCCCCCCGTCGGGTTCGGCGGTCACCCAGACCTTCCGCCTCGACGTATACAGCGCCGGCAAAAGGCCCAGGAGGATGAGGATAGCCGCCAGCAACTCGATCCACAGGCCCCGGTCCCGGGCCACCTCGAGGACCGTGTACCGGCGCAGCTCGGGGAACGTGATCGAAAGGCCTTTCGGGTAATCGATCGCCCCGCTCGGGCCGGGTTCGACGATCCTTCCCGAGGCCACGTCCACCGTGGTCGCGGCGCCCACGATGCCGCTCGCCTCCGTGTGCAGGAGCGTCGTGTCCAACCGGGTGGATGATCGGACCGGCGAGGCGTCCAGGTTGCCCCGGTACACGGTGTACCGCATCACCGGCGCAAAGGCGTAGGGCATCGGCGGGGCGACCCCGGTGCTCTGCAGCATCAGCAGCGCCCGGCTGTCCGGCCATAGCTCGAACTGGATCCCGGCCTGCGGATCCAACGTGGGAAGCCGCACCACCCCGTGCCAGGGCAGCTGGAGCTGGCCGACCCCCTTCGGGGGAGGGTCCTCAGCGAAGGGGACGGGACCCCGATACAGCACGTCGCCGCCGTCGCGGACCTCGATCACCGGCGCCCATCCGAATCCCGACTGGTAGAACTTCACACCGCCCTCCTCGGCGGGATGGTTCACGCGGATGTCCACTCGTCTCACCGGGTTCCCCCGCGGATCGAGTAGCTCACCGCGCGTCACGAAGTCCTTCGGCACCAGGTTCGGACCGTACGTGACCTGGAAGTCGTCCACACGGATCTGAACGCCGGAGTGGTCCTCGTTGAAGAACCGGCCCTCGCGGATGTTCCCGTCGTAGTTCGCGTGGGCCTCGGTCCACGTCTCGCCCTCCGCGATCACCGCGAACCCGGTGAACCCCGTTCCCTTCCCCCAGACGATGCCGATCAGGATCAGGAAGAACGACCAGTGGAACAGGAGGCTGCCGGCCTCCCGGGCCAGTCCCTTGTCCGCCGCCAGCCCCGGGGCCCGCCCGTTCGCGGCCTCCACCCGGAACAGGCGGCGCCGCAAGACCCGCCGCGCTCCCGTGATCACCCGCTCCGGGTCGGCGGGGATCGTGCGCTCCGCGTAGTGGCGGAAGCCGTCCAGCTCCCGGGCCGCGACCGGCCGGGCCCGGACGTTTCGGACCAGGGCCCGGCTCCGGGGGAGCAGGCAGGCCGCCAGCGAGATCAGGAGCAGCGTGTAGATGAACGTGAACCACCACGACCCGTACACGTCGAACAGGCCGGCCGCGTTGTAGAAGCGCGCCAGGGCCGGGTGGTCGCGGAACATCGCCTCCACCCGGGCCGGGGAGTTCATGGCTTGGGGGATCAGGGACCCTGCGATGGCCGCAACGGCCAACAGCAGCAGCAGGACCAGCGCGGTCCGCATCGATCGGAGGGTCCGCCACACCAGGGCCAGGGACCTCCGGACGTCGCTCATAGCGCCGGGGTGAACCGTCCGACCCACTGAAGCACCGGGTTCAGCAGCGTGACCCACGCCCCGGTCACCATCAGCGCGCCGATCGCCAGCATGAGGCCCCCAGAAGACACCGCGATCCATCGGTAATTGCGCTTGACCACCGATAGGGCCTCCATGATCCGGGTCAGCCCCACCCCGACGAGCAGGAACGGCAGACCCAGCCCCACCGAATAGGCCGCCATCAGGAACATCCCCCGCACCGCGCCCCCCTGTGCCGCGGCCAGCGTGAAGATCGCCCCCAGCACCGGACCGATGCACGGCGTCCACCCGGCCGCGAAGGCCATCCCCAGCGGGAAGGCCCACGCCCGGCCTGGCCTCACCTTGTCGAGGAACGGCCGGTGTTCCGCGTACAGCCCAGGGGACCCTAGCCGGAGTCCGTACAGCAACAGCGCGGCCCCGAACAGGGCCACCACGACCCCGGCCAGCCGCAGCCCCACCGTCGACTTCAGGATCGGGACCAGGGCGGTGCTGAACGCCCCTAGGGCAGTGAAGACGGCGCCGAAACCCGCGATGAACAGCAGGATCGATCCGACGCTCCGCCTGCGCTGGGTGGTCACCGCCGACGCGTCGGCCACCGCGACCTCGCCCGACACGAACG
>JAHEXX010000002.1:0-657 GCA_023251895.1 bacterium | reverse complement strand
ACGACACGACGCCGGCCGCGAAGGCCAGGAACGGCGCCCACCACGAGGCCACGTCCGTCTTCACGATGTCGGCGAGCACTTCGTTGGTTCCTCCGTCCGCGGGGCCGGTTCGCCCTCCGAGTCTAGGACGCCGGTCCGGATCGCCCGATCCCCAGGAAGGTTGCAGCAGTGCCCGATTGCCTCCATAGTGTCACGCGGTCTTGTGAAGGGATTCACAAGCCGGAGGGGCGGGGGCCGAGGCCTCACCCCCGTGGCTATAATCCGGCGGACTCCGCGGGGGGGCGATGGGCAGGATCGCATGAAGCTTCGGGAACGGTTCACGCCACAGATCGAGGTCGCCGAGCGCTTCGTCAAGGAGTGGGAATGGACGTGGACCACGGCCGTGCTGTTCTCGGTCGGGTTCACCTTCGCGATCGTGATCTCGATGGGTGTCATCCCCTCCTTCTGGATGTACTTCGCCAACTCGAAGCTGAAGTGGGACGGCGCCGCGTCGCACAAGATCCTGTTCGTGAACGTCCCCGGAATCTGGCTGACGGAGCTCCGAGACGCCGTCGCCATGGGTCTCAGCACCGGACCGTTCCTCACGTTCCTGGTCCTCGCGGCCGTCATGCAGAACTGGCGTCGCAAGCTCCGCGGCGCGGGCGGCGAGACGCGTCC
>JAHEXX010000056.1:13931-15977 GCA_023251895.1 bacterium | reverse complement strand
CAAGCGGCTCGCCGACGTCCGCAAGGCGGGCGTCATTCCGTATCTGCGGCCCGATGGGAAGAGCCAGGTCAGCGTGGAGTACGCGAACGGCAGGCCGGTCCGCGTGGCTACCGTCCTCATCGCGGCTCAGCACCGGGAGGAGGTGGACGTCGCCACGCTGCTCGCCCCCGACGTGGAGTCGGAGGTCATCGACCCCGTGCTCCGAGAGTTCGGCGAGCTCGACGCCGAGGGCGTTCGCGTCCTGGTGAACCCCACCGGGCGGTTCGAGATCGGCGGGCCCAAGGCCGACACCGGACTCACCGGCCGCAAGATCGTCGTCGACACCTACGGCGGCATGGCGCCCCACGGCGGGGGGTGCTTCTCGGGCAAGGACCCCACGAAGGTCGATCGGTCGGCCGCGTACATGACCCGGTACGTGGCAAAGAACCTGGTGGCGGCGGGCGTGGCCGAGCGGCTCCAAGTGCAGGTGGCCTACGCCATCGGCACGGCTCATCCCGTGTCGCTGGCGGTCGACACCTTCGGCACCGAGCACGTCGATCCCGCGCGGATCGCCTCGGTGGTGTGGGACGCCTTCGACTTCCGCCCGGCCGCCATCATCAGGCAGCTTGATCTCCGCCGGCCCATCTACAAGGACACGGCCGCCTACGGCCACTTCGGCCGGAAGGAGTTCCCCTGGGAGGCGATCGACCGCGCCGACGAGCTCCGTCGCGCCCTCGAGTAGCCTCGGTCTGAGCCCGATCTTGGAATCCGGTCCCGTCGCTGTGTGCGTCGACCGCCCCATCCTCTCGCTCGACCGCCCCTTCACGTACGAGCTGCCCGAGGGACTCGAGGCGGGGGTCGGCTCCCTCGTGACGGTCCCGTTCCACGGGCGCGCCGTCCGCGGCTGGGTCCTCGGACGGACCGAGGAAGTGCCGAGACGGATGCTGCCGGTGAAGAAGGTCGTCTCCCCCATCCGATTCTTCGACGGGAACATGCTCGAGCTGCTCCGGTGGGTGAGCGAGCGATACGTCGCACCGCTTGCCTCCGTCATCGCCCGCTCGCACCCGCCCCGGGTCGCCTCCGAGGAGGTCGGCTGGGAGGGCGACGGGGCTCCGCATCGTGGGGGGCGCTTCGCTCCTTCGGCTCGCTTCGCTCGCCTAAGAGCCTCGGCTCCGGCGGACCCCACCACCCTCGGGCTTGCAACCTATTCGAACGGGGCGCAGCTCCTCGACGCGATCCGCGCCGGGTCGGGGGGCTTCGTCGTTCGGCCGGCGCCCGAGGACGAAGTCACCTTCGCGGTGGAGGCCGTCGGCGCCGCATTGACCGCCGGGCGCCCGGCCATCGTGCTCGTCCCCCAAGCGGATCCGCTTCCCGCGACCGCCGTGGCCCTTCGAGATACGTTCGGCCGGTCCGTCGGCTTGTTCGTAGGAGGGGACAAGCGGGAACGGTATCGGCGGTGGCTGGACATCCTGTCGGGGCGGTTCGCGTGCGTGGTGGGGACGCGGCCGGCGGTGTTCGCGCCGGTGCCCGGCCTGGGCTTGATCTACGTGTCGCGAGAGAGCCATCCGGCGCACCGGGAGGACCGGTCCCCCTACTACCACGTCCGCGACGTCGCACTGGTCCGGGCGAGACTAGTGGAGGGAGTGTGCGTGATGTCGGCGCTGTGCCCCTCGGCGGAAGCGGCCGCGGCCGAGGCGACGCCCGTGAGGCCCAAGCGACGTCGGTGGCCACCCGTTGAGGTCGTCCGCCCCGGCCCCGAGGGACGCGCCCCCCGTCTCGTGGCGGCGCTCCGAGCGACCCGCAGGGGGTTCCTGTACGAGCCCGTGCCCGGCTACGGCGTGGCCCGCGTGTGCCGCTCGTGCCGGGAGCCCGCGTCGTGCGCCGTGTGTCGCGGGCTCCTGCGAGCCGAGGAGGGGATCGTCCGATGCACGGTGTGTGGGGCGGAGGGGGTGTGCGGCGCTTGTGGTGGGCGGGACTTCGGGGTTCGCCGGGGCGGGGCCGAGCGCGTGGAGGAGTGGGCCCGGTCCGTAGCGCCCGTGTCCGTTCGAAGGATCGATCACGAAGGGC
>JAHEXX010000056.1:0-13921 GCA_023251895.1 bacterium | reverse complement strand
GGGCCGCTCCGCCTGGACCTCGTAGGGATCCTCGATGCGGACCTGGCGGCGCGCCGCCCCGGGCTCGCGGCACAGGAACGTTCCCTGGCCACCTGGATGGAGGCGGCGGCCTGGGCTGCGCCCGACGGGCGGGTCATCGTCCAGACGACGCAGCCGGGCGATCCGGCGGTCCAGGCCCTCGTGCAGGGGAACCCCGATCGGTTCCTCAGGTCGGAACTCCCACGCCGCAAAGACGCGGGGTTCCCGGCCGGATACCCGACCTTCCGGGTGGTTGGAAGCGCCGAGCTGCCGACCGCCCTCGAGGGGTTGTCGCCGACGACGCTCCTGGTCTCGGGCGAGGGAGAACGGACGGTATGCTTGCTCACGATCGACCCGCAGTTACTGCCGGCATTCTCGCGAGGGGCCCGCGAGCTGGCGGCGGACGGCGTGATCACGAGGGTCGAGGCGGAGCCCCACCTGTAGAGGAGACGCGTGACGATCCTTCGCATCCGGACGCTGGGAGACCCGGTCCTCCGGGAGCGAGCTCGGCCCCTCGAGCGGTTCGACGCCAGCCTGCGCCGACTGGTCGACGACATGATGGAGACGATGTACGAGGCGCCCGGCGTGGGCCTGGCGGCCCCGCAGGTGGGCGTCTCGTCCCGGTTCTTCGTGTACGACGACGGCGACACCGGCCCCCGCTTCCTTGCCAACCCCGAGCTCCTGCCGATTAAGAAGGAGCAGGTGAAGGAGGAGGGTTGCCTGTCGATCCCGGGTCCGTTCTACGAAACCCCACGCGCTCTGAAGGTCAAGATCCGCGGGCAGGACCTGGGCGGGCGGTGGGTCGAGATGTCGCCCGAAGGCCAGCTGGCCCGGATCTTCCAGCACGAGGCCGATCACCTGGACGGGATGCTATACATCGACCGGCTGGACGAGGTCGGCCGGCGGGACGTGATGCGCCAGCTCCGGGAGCACGAGCTGACTAGGGAGATGAAGGGAAGCCACCCCTCGGGGGGACGCTCTCTCACGTAAGCTCCGCCTCGGTGGAGCGACGATCCGTGCGGATGGGGTTCTTGGGGAGCGATCGGTGGTCGGTGCCGGCCCTCCGAGCCCTGATGGCATCCGCCCACGACGTCGCCTTGGTGGTCACCCGGGCCCCTCGCCCGGCCGGGCGGGGCTCCAAGCTCACGCCGACCGCGGTCGCGGACGCTGCCAGGGCGCTCGGGCTCCCGGTGGCCGAGGTGAAGACCGTTCGGGGCGGCCCGGGCCTGCAGGCCCTCCGCGACGCGAAGCCTGAGCTCCTCGTCGTCGTGGCATACGGAGAGATCCTGCCCGCAGAGGTGCTCGGGCTCGCCCCGCGGGGTGCCGTCAACGTGCACTTCTCATTGCTGCCGCGGCTGCGAGGCGCGTCCCCGGTCCAGGGGGTGCTCCTGGCGGGGGACGAAACGACCGGCGTCACCACGATGCGGATCGACGAGGGGCTGGACACCGGGCCCATCCTCCTGCAGGCGGAGGAACCGGTTCGGGACGACGACGACGCCGGCACCCTCGGCGCTCGCCTGGCTCAGATCGGCGCAGGGTTGTTGGTTGAGACGATCGATCGGCTCGCGGCCGGTGACCTGGAACCGCGGCCTCAGCCCGCGCAGGGCGCGACCTACGCGCCGAAGCTGGGGTCGGACGACCGATGGCTGCGGTGGGACGAGCCCGCCGAGTCGGTGGTCCGAAGGGTCCGGGCCTTCGCCCCGGAGCCGGGGGCGTCGGCGCGGTTCCGGGGGCAGGTCCTGAAGGTTCTGCGAGCCGAGGCCGCACCGGGCTCCGGCACCGCGGGTACCGTGCTGGCTGCCTCGAGGGAAGGCTTCGTCGTGGCCGCCGGCGACGGGGCGGTCCGGCTCCTGAGCGTGGCGCCCGCCGGACGCAGGCGGATGTCCGACGAGGAGTTCGTCCGCGGTTACCGCCCGGAACCGGGTGAGCTGGTGGCGTGACCGCAGTGAACGCCCGCGCGGTGGCCGTGGGAGTCGTCCGCCGGGTGACCGAGGAGGGCGCCTATTCGAACCTCGCGCTCCCGGCAGCCCTGGACCGTTCCCGTCTGCCCCGTCGCGACCGGGCCCTCGCCGCTGAACTGGCATACGGGACGATCCGTCGGCTCATCACGCTGGACTGGGCCCTGGGGCATCACGTCGATCGACCGCTGGAACATGTCACGCCGGCAGCTCTGGCGCTGCTGCGGCTGGGCGCGTTCCAGCTGATGGAAACGCGGATCCCTGCCCACGCCGCGGTCGCCGAGACGGTCGGGCTGGCCTCCGCCCGCGAACGGGGCTTCGTGAACGCGGTGCTGCGGGCGCTGGCGGCCCATCCACCCCCGTCGCCCGCCGGGGGATCTGATGACGACGTGACCGTGCGCACCGGAGTCTCTGCGTGGATGGTGCGGGAGCTCCGGCGCCTCCTCGGCTCGGAAGCCGAGGAGGCCGCCGGAGCCCTCGCCACGCGAGCCCCCCTGTCGCTGCGAACGAACACCTGCCGGGTGACGCCCGAGGAGTTGCGGCGCGCGCTCGAGGAGGCGGGGCACTCCCCACGCCCCGGGACGATCCATCCGGGGACCTTCCTCCTGGAGAGAGGAAACCCCGCGGACCTCCCCGGCTACCGAGAGGGGTGGTTCGCCGTGCAGGATCAAGCCTCCGCGTTCGTCGTCGGGGCCCTCGAGGTCCAACTAGGAGATCGGATCCTGGACGCCTGTGCCGGCCCCGGGGGCAAGGCCGGGCACATCGCCTGTCTGGTGGGGAAGGGTGGCCTCGCCGTGGCGGCCGACGCGAGCCCCATCCGGGCCGGGCTGGTGACGGAGGCCGCACGGCGCCTCGGCGTTCGCATCGCCGTGCTGGCCCAGGACGGGCGCCGCCCGGCCCTCCGGGGAGCCTTCGACCGAGTCCTCGTGGACGCTCCCTGCTCGGGCATCGGCGCGGCCCGCAGACGTCCCGAGCTCTTGTGGCGGCCCCGGCGGGAGCAACTCTCCGGGCTGGCCAGGTTGCAGGTTGCGATCGGCGCGTCGAGCGTGGACCTGCTCGAACCGCGCGGCACCCTCGTCTACTCGGCCTGCACCTTCCCCCGGGCGGAAACCGACGCTGCCTGCGACGCGATCCTGCGCATGCGCCCGGACCTGGAGCCCCTCGAGATCGACGGGCCGGATGGCCCCGCGCCCAGGGTTCGTCTCTGGCCCCACCGCCACGGGACCGACGCGATGTTCGTTGCGGCCTTCCGCCGTCGCGAGGGCCGCCCCCGGTAGAATCGCCGCTGTGGGGAAGCTCTCTGCCTCGATCCTCTCGGCGGACTTCGCTCATCTGGCCGATCAGGTAAAGCTGGTTGAGCCGTATGCCGACGTCATCCATATCGACGTGATGGACGCTCACTTCGTCTCCCCACTCACGATCGGACCGGTGGTTGTGGGATCGCTCCGGCCTGTGACCGACCGTGTCCTGCACGGACACCTCATGGTGGAGGCGCCGGAGGGACTATTCGACGAGCTGGCTACGAGCGGGATGGACGTGGTTTCGTTCCACGTCGAGGCGGTGGACGACCCGGCCCCCGTGATCCGCAAGGCCCGGGGCGCCGGGATGGGCGTGGGCCTGACCGTCAGTCCCGAGACCCCGGTAGACCGGATGTTCGCGCACCTGGAGGACCTCGACGACGTGATGATCATGAGCGTGCACCCAGGATGGGCCGGCCAGGACTTCATCCCGGAGTCCCTCTCCAAGCTCGAGTTGGTTCGGCGGGAACTCGACCGGCGAGGACTGGCTCCCGACGTCGAGATCGACGGCGGCGTGAACATCGACAACGCCCGCCGCTGCGTGGACGCCGGGGCGAACGTGCTAGTGGCCGCGTCGGCCATCTTCGAGGCGCCGGACATCGCTGCCGCGGCGCGCGAGCTCGCCGAGATCGCGAAGGGGGTGGCCTGATGCCCGAGACCATCCTCGTGGTGGACGACGATCCGGACATCGCGCGGTTCGTCGAGGTGAATCTGCGATCGGCCGGCTACGACGTGGCGGTGGCCGCCGACGGCGAGGAGGCCCTCGAGAAGGCCCAAGCCCTCCGGCCCGACCTCGTCCTCTTGGACGTGATGATGCCGCGCATCGACGGCTTCGAGGTCGCGCACACGCTCCGGCGGAACCCCCAGACCGCCAACACCAGCATCATCATGCTCACGGCCAAGGCCCTGTCCACCGACAAGGTGCTCGGGCTCACGGCCGGGGCCGACGACTACATCATCAAGCCGTTCGACCCCATCGAGCTCCTGGCCAGGGTCAAGGGAACGCTCCGTCGAGCCAAGGAGATGCGGAACCTCTCGCCGCTGACCGGTCTCCCTGGCAACATCCGGATCCAGGAGGAGATCGAGCGACCCATCCGGGACGACAAGCCTTTCGCTGTCCTGTACGCGGACCTCAACAACTTCAAGGCGTACAACGATCAGAAGGGTTTCGTGCGGGGCGACCGTATGATCCAAAGCACGGCTCGCCTGATCCAGGACGCCGTCGTCGAGTTCGCCGGGCCCGATGGGTTCGTAGGGCACGTTGGCGGGGACGACTTCGTGGCCATCGTGCCGCCCCCCATCGCCGAAGACGTCGCCAAGCGCGTCGTGGAGCGGTTCGACAAGAGCATCCACGAGTTCTACGAGAGCGAGGATCTTCAGCGGGGCTACGTGGAGGTGGAGGACCGGAAGGGCGTGCTGCAGAAGCTCCCGCTGGTGGGGATCGCCATCGGCGTCGCCACGACCGAGACGCGGAAGTTCGCCCATTACGGCGAGGCCGTGGCGGTGGCCACGGAGATGAAGCAGTTCGCGAAGCGCGAGACCACCTCGTCGTTCGCCATCGACCGCCGCCAAGCCTCCTAGCGGGTCTCGTCCCCTCGCCAGCACGGCGGCATCTCCGTATACTTGCCGGAGAAGCTCGTCTTCGGGGCGGGGTGAAAGTCCCCACCGGCGGTGAGAGTCCGCGACCCTCGGGCGGCCAGCCCGGGGTGGATCCGGTGAGATTCCGGAACCGACCGTGAGAGTCGGGATGGGAGAGGACGGGCGGTTGCCGGCACCGGCGCGGCCGTGCCGTCATCTGTCCTCTGCCCTTCACCTCAGCCTCGGGAAAGGTTCGTCGTGGGCGACGAGGTGCAGATGGCACGGGCCCTGGCCCTGGCTGAGCGGGGGCGGGGTCTCTGCTCGCCCAACCCGATGGTAGGGGCCGTCCTGGTGCGCGCCGGCGCGGTCGTGGGCGAGGGGTGGCACGAGGGGCCTGGGAACCCCCACGCCGAGGTCGTCGCCCTGCGCGAGGCGGGGGAGCGGGCCCTGGGCGCGACCCTGTTCACGACCCTGGAGCCCTGCGGCCACTTCGGTCGGACGCCGCCGTGCACCGGCATCATCATCGATGCAGGGGTGGCCCGCGCGGTGTCCGCCATACGCGATCCGAACCCCGTCGTCGACGGACGGGGGTTCGAGCGGCTGGCGGCCGCCGGGATCAAGACCGAGTGGGGGCCGCTCCGGGGCGAGGCGGAACGGCAGATCGGGGCCTACCTGAAGCACGTCCGGACCGGCCTACCCCTGGTGACGATGAAGATGGCCGCGTCGCTCGATGGCAAGGTCGCCGCCCGGGACGGGACCTCCCGGTGGATCACCGGCGAGGAAGCCCGGGCGGACGTGCACCGGCTCCGGGCTGCCTCCGACGCCATCGTGGTTGGCGCCGGCACGGCCCTGGCCGACGACCCGTCGCTCACGGTCCGCGATCCGGAGTATCGCGGAGCCCCCGTGCTGCGCGTGCTGGTGGACGCGCGGGGGCGCGTCCCCGCGACGGGAGACCTGTTCGACGAGTCGGCCCCGACGCTGGTCGCTACCACGGAGCGTTCCGCCGAGGAACGCCGGAAGGAGTGGCACGCGGCCGGGGCGGAGGTCGTCTCCTACGGGTCCGACGCAGATCTGGTTCCACTGGAGCGCCTGTTCGCGGACCTGGGAAAACGTGACCTCCAGGCAGTGCTACTGGAGGGGGGGCCCACCCTGGCGTGGACCGCGGTCCGGGACGGCCTGGTGGACCGGCTGGTCGTGTACCTGGCCCCCATCCTGATCGGGGGCCGGGGGGCCCCGGGGATCCTGGAGGGCGAGGGGTTCGCCTCGGTGGCGGCGGCCGGCAAGGTGGAGATAACGCGGTTCGACCGCATCGGCCGCGACCTGAAGGTGGAGGCGGATGTTCACCGGGATCGTTGAGGAGCGCGGCGCGGTTCTCGAGGTGGGGGACCCTCGGCTCGTGGTCGGGTGCCGGACGGTGGCCCAGGACTCGGCGGTCGGCGCCTCGGTGGCCGTGAACGGCGTCTGCTTGACGGTGGTAGAGGCCGGCGCCGACCGGCTCGCCTTCGATGTCTCGCCGGAGACCCGATCCCGGAGCGGCCTCTCGCGCCTGACCCCCCGTGACCCGGTCAACCTGGAGCGCTCGCTGACGCTGGTTTCGAGGCTGGGCGGGCACTTGGTCCAGGGGCACGTCGACGGCGTCGGGACGATCGAAGCCCTCGAGCCCAACGCGACGGGGGCCACCCTCACGATCCGGCCGCCGGCCGACCTCCTGCCCTACATCGTGGAGAAGGGTTCGATCGCGGTCGACGGAGTCAGCCTCACGATCGCGGCCCTCACGGACGGCGCCTTCGACGTGGCCCTCATCCCGCACACGATGGCGGTGACCACGCTTGGCGCCCCTGAAGTCGGTGACCCGGTGAATCTGGAGGTCGACGTGATCGCGAAATACGTGGAACGCATGCTGGCGCTTCGGACGAGGGAGAGGTCATGAGCGACTTGTCGGTGGGCCTGGAGCTTGACGGGTCGGTGTTCGCGACGATCGAGGAGGCCGTGGTGGACATCCGCGACGGCCGCATGGTCATCGTCGTCGACGACGCCGACCGGGAGAACGAGGGTGACTTCATCATGGCGGCCGACAAGGTGACCCCCGAGGCGGTGAACTTCATGGTGACCCACGGGCGGGGGATCATGTGCATGCCGGTAACCCGGGAGCGCTTGGAGGAGCTGCAGATCCCCCTGATGGTCGCGAAGAACAACGAGAGTCACGGCACGGCCTTCGCGGTGTCGATCGACATCAAGGGGCAGACGACGACCGGCACGAGCGCCTACGACCGGGCCGCCACCGTCAAGGCCATCACGGACCCCGCGCTCACCCGCGATGACATCCGGATGCCCGGCCACGTGTTCCCCCTGATGGCGCAGGAGGGGGGCGTGTTGAGGCGCGCAGGTCACACTGAGGCCACGGTCGACCTGGCGCGGCTGGCCGGTCTGTACCCGGCCGGCGTGCTGTGCGAGGTGCTGCATCCGGACGGAACCATGGCCCGGTTGCCGGAGCTGGTGCGAGTTGCCCGGGAGCGCGGTCTCAAGATCATTTCCATCGCGGACCTCATCGAGTACCGGCGGGGGCGGGAGAAGCTCGTAGTCAGAGTGGCGGAGGCGACCATCCCCACCGAGCACGGCGAGTTCCGCTCGATCGCCTACGAGAGCTCGGTCGACGGGCGCACCCACGTGGCCATGGTGCTCGGGGAGATCGGCGACGGTGAGAACATCATGGTCCGCGCGCACTCCGAGTGCCTGACCGGCGACGTGTTCGGCTCCCTGCGGTGCGACTGTGGCGACCAGCTCCGCGCGGCCTTCGAGCTGATCGGGAAGGAGGGTCGTGGCCTGGTCCTGTACATCCGCGGCCACGAGGGCAGGGCAATCGGACTCACCCACAAGCTTCGCGCCTACCGGTTGCAGGAGCAGGGACACGACACCGTCGAGGCCAACGTCGAGCTGGGCTTCCCCGCGGATGCCCGCGACTACGGGATCGGCGCACAGATCCTTTCCGACCTGGGGGTCCGCTCGATGCGCCTTCTCACGAACAACCCGACCAAGCGGGCCGGCCTCGAGGGCCACGGGCTGTCGATCGTCGAGCGGGTGCCGCTGCAGGCTGAGCCCAGGGAACAGAACATCGGATACCTGCGAACCAAGCGCGAGAAGCTCGGCCACCTGCTGGACCTGGACACGAAGGAAGCCCGGTGACGACCTTCCGGGGCGATGATCTGGCCCGGGGCCGGCGGTTCGCCATCGTGGCGGCAAGGTTCAACGAGCTGGTGGTCGACCGGCTGGTGAGGGGAGCGACGGATTGCTTCGAGCGTCACGGCGTAGGGGAGGCTGACGTGGACCTCGCGTGGGTCCCCGGCGCCTTCGAGCTGCCGATGGTCGCCGCCCGGCTCGCGAGGACGGGCGGCTACGACGCCGTCGTCTGCCTGGGCGCCGTGATCCGCGGGGAGACGGCGCACTTCAACTACGTGGCCGGGGAGGCCGCCCGCGGGATCCGACAGGCCTCCGCCGACACGGGGGTGCCGGTGATCTTCGGGGTGCTCACCACGGCATCCCTCGAGCAAGCCCTGGACCGGGCCGGTGGCAAGCACGGGAACAAGGGCTGGGACGCGGCCATGGCTGCCCTGGACATGGCGTCCCTCCTGGAGTCCCTGCCCAAGGAGGAGTCCACGTGATCATCGACAAGCCCTGGGGGAAGGTGGCGACATACGCGTTGAACCAACCCTCCTCGGTCAGGGTCATCACGGTTGAGCCGGGACAGGAGACCAGCGTCCACTACCACCAGATGCGGGACGAGATGTGGATCGTCCTGGACCCCGGCCTCACGATCCAGATCGGCAACCGGGTCGTGCAGGCAGAGCCGGGCGAGGAGTTCATGGTCGCGGCCGAGGAGACACACCGCATCGGCAACGGCGGCACCACCCGGGGCCGGGTCTTGGAGATCGCCTACGGATACACGACGGAGGACGACACCCTGCGGCTGGAGGACGACTACGGCCGGCCCCTGGAGCCCGACTGGTGACCGCCCTCGTCGACACACCCCCGCACCGCCCCCTATACTGCTCGCGAATGGTTCACCAATGCTCGAGGGCACCGGCGGACGTCGGTGCTCGTTTGCTGATGGAGGTGGTGCGGGGTATCGGCTGATCCGCGGATCAACGATCGGATCAGGTCTCCTCAGGTCCGCCTGGTCGGCCCGGATGGAGCGCAGATCGGGATCGTCTCGACCCAGGATGCGCTTCGCCGTGCCCAGGAGCTCGACCTCGACCTCGTCGAGGTGGCACCCCAGGCGAGTCCTCCGGTGTGCCGGATCATGGACTATGGGAAGTTCAAGTACGAGCGAGATATCCGTCAGAAGGAGGCCCGCAAGAAGCAGTCCAGGATCGAGGTCAAGGAGATCAAGTTCCGGCCCAAGATCGACCCGCACGACTACGCCACCAAGAAGGGCCACGTGGAGCGGTTCCTGCGGGCGGGTTCCAGGGTCAAGGTCACGATCATGTTCCGAGGGCGCGAGATGGCCCACACCGAGCTGGGCCGGCGCATCCTGGATCGTCTGGTCGAGGACCTTCAGGATCTGGCGGTCGTCGACGCGGCTCCAAAGCAAGACGGTCGGAACATGGTGATGGTGATCGCGCCCACGAAGAAGCAGGCGACCCCCGCAGACCAGGGATCCTAGGGGACGGACGACATGCCGAAGATGAAGACGCATCGAGGGGCTGCCAAGCGGTTCCGCATCACGCGCACCGGCAAGGTGCTCCACCGCAAGGCCACCGGGAATCACATGCTGACCAAGAAGTCTGGCAGCCGGCGGCGCAGGGTGGAGGGCATGTCGAGGGTCACCGCGGAGCGCACGACCGTCAAGCGCCTGTTGGGGGAGTAGAGCGATGGCCAGGGTGAAGCGCTCGGTTCACGCGAAGAAGAAGCGCCGGGAGGTCCTCTCCGCAGCCAAGGGGTACTACGGGGCTCGGTCCCGCCGGTTCCGAGTGGCGAAGGAACAGGTCATGCACTCCGGCGCGTACGCGTACCGTGACCGACGCGATCGCAAGGGCCAGTTCCGGAGGCTGTGGATCACGCGGATCGGCGCCGGCGCCCGGCAGAACGGGATGTCGTACTCGCAGTTCATCCACGGCCTGTCGCAGGCCGGCGTGGAGCTCGACCGGAAGATCCTCGCCGACCTCGCGGTGCGCGACCCGGCGGCCTTCGCCAGCCTCGTGGAGACCGCCAGAGCCTCGCTCCCGTCCGCCGGTTGAGCCCCCGACCTCCCCTTACCCACTAGCATTCCCCTGAGCCGGCGCAGGCCGGCGAAGGGAGACTCGTGATCACCTCCCCGAGGAACCCCAGGGTCGAGCGGGCGATCCGCCTGAAGAAACGGGCCATCCGTGAACAGGATCGGCGCTTCCTGGTCGAGGGGGCCCAGGCCGTCGGCGAGGCGCTGGGTGTCCCGGCGGCGCTGGAGACGCTCTTCTACACGGATGCCCACCCGCTCGTCGAGCGGGCTCGGGAGCTGGGCGCGGCCATCGTCCGCGTCAGCGAGGCCGTCATGGGCCGGCTGACCTCCACCGTGACGCCCCAGGGCCTCGTGGGCGTCGCTCGGTTCGTGGACGTCCCGATCGGATCCATCACCGCGGACGCCGGCTGCGTGGCCGTGCTGCACGCCGTGCGGGACCCCGGGAACGCGGGCGCGGTCCTGCGGTCGGCCGACGGCGCGGGGGCAGGGGCTGTGGCGTTCTCCTCGGCGTCTGTGGACGTCTACAATGCCAAGACCGTCCGAGCCTCGGCCGGCTCCCTGTTCCACGTGCCGGTGGTGCGAGGGGTGGAGACTAGAGAGGCGGCCCGCCACCTTCGGGACCGAGGCTTCCGGATCTACGCGGCAACCCCCGACGGCGACACCCTGTTGCACGAGCTCAACCTGGTCGTACCGAGCGCGTTCCTGTTCGGCAACGAGGCCTGGGGCTTGCCGGACGACGTGGCGGCTCTGGCCGACACCACGGTCCGCATCCCGCTCGGGGGTCGGGCGGAGTCCCTGAACCTGGCGGCGGCGGCGACGCTGTGCCTGTTCGAGTGGGCCCGCCAACGGCGTGCGGGGCGGCGCGTCGCCCTGGAGACGATCATCGCCGCCGCCGCCCACGACATCCGATCCCCCCTCACCGCCATGAAGGGCTTCGGGTATGCCCTGTCCACGCGGTGGGACACGATGCCCCAGGAACAGCGGGAGTTGATGCTGCACGGCATCGTGTACGACACCGACCGGATGGTCCTGGTGGTGAAGCAGCTCGTCGACGCCGCCCGTCTCGTATCCGGCAAGCTCGACCTGTTCCCGGAACGCGTGCACGTGGGCGATGCGGTCCGGGCTCTGATCGGGTCCTTCGCGCGGGACCCAGACCATCCGGAGATCGTTTGGGCCGGCGAGGACGTCGTGGCCATGGTCGATCCGGATCGGCTCAATACCGCGCTCGCCGCCTTCGTGGAGTCCGCGGTCTGGTGGGCCCGGGAGGGCCCGATCCGGGTATCGGCGGCGCTACGCGAGGGACGGCTCGTCGTCGAGGTTTTCCGCGACGGCGCCGATCCGGTCCTCGTGGACGGGGAGGCCCTGTTCCAGCCACGACCGCCGGGCAGCGGGGCCGGCAGCAAGATCGGACTGTTCGTTGCCCGCGGCGCGGCGGAGGCCCAGGGGGGGACCGCGACGGCGGTGGTCGGTCACGGCCTCACGTTCCGTCTCGACATCCCCAGCCCGGAGCCCGAACACCGCGGCTGACCAGGGGGTCGTTGTTAGACTCCCGTCCCATGGATCCGCAGGAAGCCCTCGCCATCTTGGAGCGGGAACGCGCCCGCGGCTTCGATCTCGTGGTTCGAGCCGAGACGCCGGAGGCTATCCGGGACGCCGAGATCGCTGTCCTGGGCCGCAAGGCCCCCTATTCCGAGGTCCAGCGATCGCTCGGGTCGTTCGGCGAAGAGGACCGGAAGGCCGTCGGTAGGGTCGCGAACGAGGTTCGGGGCGCTCTGGAGGCGGCGATCGAGGCGCGCCGGGCCGAGATGGCGGCTGCCGAGGAGGCGCGTCTGCTCGAGGCCGACCGGGTCGACGTGACGCTCCCCGGGCGCCGCCTCCGTCCGGGCTCGCTCCACCCGGTGACGATCGTGGAACGCCAGGTCGTAGAGATCTTCACGCGCATGGGGTACCGGGTGGCCGAGGGCCCCGAGATCGAGGACGACTGGTACAACTATGCGTCCCTGAACTTCCCACCTGATCACCCCGCGCGGTCCATGCACGACACCCTGTACGTGGACGTGCCGGCTCATCCCGGCCTACTCCTACGCACGCACACATCTCCGGTCCAGATCCGAACGATGCAGGCCCAAGAGCCGCCGCTCTACGTGGTCATCCCCGGGCGCTGCTACCGGCACGAGGAGGTCGACCCAACCCATCTCGCCGTGTTCCACCAGGTCGAGGGGCTGGCCATCGACGAGGGGCTGTCGTTCTCCGACCTGAAGGGAACCCTCGAGGCCTTCGCCCGCGCCATGTTCGGGCCGGGCCAGCAGGTGCGGCTGAACCCAACCTACTTCCCGTTCGTCGAGCCGGGCGCCGAGGTGGAGGTGTCGTGCTTCAAGTGCGGCGGCGAGGGATGTCGGGTCTGCGGCAACGGGTGGATCGAGATCCTCGGTGCCGGCATGGTGCACCCGGTGGTGCTGGAGGCCGGGGGGTACGACCCCGAGCGATACACGGGGTTCGCCTTCGGGCTGGGGACCGATCGCGTGGCCATGCTTCGCTACGGCATCCCCGACCTTCGGATGCTGCAGGACGGGGACGTGCGCTTCCTCGAGGCGTTCGCGGGAGCGATATGAAGATAGTCCTGTCCTGGCTCCGGGAATTCTGCGCGGTCGAGCTGTCCGTGGAGGAGCTGGCAGAGCTCCTGACGGCGAAGGGGGCGAAGGTCGAGGATGTCAGCCGCCCGTGGGACCGGCTGTCGGGCGTGGTTGTAGCCCGCGTGCTGGACGTGCGGGACCACCCGAACTCGGACAAGCTGTGTCTGGCCAGGGTCGGCACGGGGACGGCCGAGCGCGAGGTCGTGGTGGGGGTCCGGAACATCGGCCCCGGCGACCTTGTGCCGCTGGCCGGCCCGGGCGCCACGGTCCCAGCCCTTCCGAGGCCCCTCGTGGCCCGCGATATCAGGGGGGTCGTGTCCGACGGGATGCTCTGCTCGCCAATGGAACTCGCCATCGCGCCGAACCACGACGGCATCCTCGTCCTGCCGTCCGGGTTCACGCTCGGTGACGATGTGAAGACCGCCCTGGGCCTCGACGATGTCGTGTTCGAGATCGAGATCACCCCGAACCGCCCCGATCTGATGTCGGTGATCGGCGTGGCCCGGGAGATGGCGGCGGCGACGGGGGTTCCGCTAACCGCCCCCGACCTGGCGCTGGTGGAGGACCACGAGAAGGCCGAAGGCGTCGCGACCATCGAGATCCTCGACCCGGAGCGGTGCCCTCGGTACCTGGCCCGGATCATCCGCGGCGTGCCCAACGTGCCTTCGCCCCCGACGGTGCAGGCGCGGCTCACCGCCGCCGGCATGCGCCCCATCTCCGCGGCCGTCGACGCGACGAACTACGCGATGCTCGAGCTCGGTCAACCACTGCACCCGTTCGACCTGGCGCTGCTGGTGGGCTCGGGGATCGTGGTCCGGCGTGCCATCGAGGGCGAGCGCATGGAGACCCTCGACGGCGTGGAACGGACGTTCACCGCGGACGACCTCCTGATCGCCGACGCCGAGCGAGCCGTGGCGGTGGCAGGAGTCATGGGCGGGGCCACGTCGGAGGTGTCGGGGTCGACCACCGAGATCCTTCTGGAGAGCGCGTCCTTCGAGTCTCGAGGTGTCTTCCGAACCGCCCGGCGTCTGGGGTTGTCGTCCGAGGCGTCGATGCGGTTCGAGCGTGGCGTGGATCCCGAGGCCGTGCCCCGAGGAGCGGACCGGGCCTGCCAATTGATGGTGGCGTGGGGCGGAGGGACAGTGCTCTCCGGCGTGATCGAGGCTGGGGCCGCGCCGCCGCGCCGGCAGGTTCGGGTCCGGCCCTCGCGCGCCACGATGCTTC
>JAHEXX010000055.1 GCA_023251895.1 bacterium | reverse complement strand
GCCAAGGCCTCCTCGCGCACCCGCAACCGCCGCTCCGCCCGCGGCACTCGCTCCAGCCCGCGCACATCCACACGCTGGAGCAGCCGATCGTGCAGCTTCCGCCGCACGCCGTTCAAAGAAGGGCTCTCGATCGCGTTCACGCCGAGCCCTCCTGCAATCGCCGCGCAAGCCGGTCCACGGCTCTGCCGGTCCGGCCCCGCAGCGGCAGGAGCCGTCCCCGGTCCTGGGCCCCGCCCACCGAGCCATCGGCGGAGATCACCGCCAGCGGCGCCCTTCCGAACACGCGTTCCACGTCGCGCGGCCCGATCTCGCCGCGCGCGGCCCGATTGACCACGAACTCGCATCGCTCGGCCACTCCCGGCGGGAGCGAAGCGATGGCCCGTTTCGCCGCCTGGAACGAGAAGACGTCGAGGGACAGAACGACCAGGATCCTCTGTGCCGCAAGCAGACCCGCCCGCGCGAGTGGGTCGAGGGCCCGCGGGAGGTGCAGCACCACCACATCGACTCCGGACGTCAGCACGCCGAGCAACGCCCGCACGTGCATCTCGCTGACCCGCCCGACCGTGTCCGGCTCACCCGGCGCGAGCAACGCGCGGAACCCCGCCGGGTGCGGCCACAGGATCTCGTCCAGGCGCGACGGGGTGATCTCGTCAACCAACGGCAGCGCATCGGCCAACGTGCGAACCTCGCCGGCCTCCGAAGAGGAGACCCCAAGCGCTGCGGTCGCATCGCCGAAGAACAGGTCGAGGTCGAACAGCACGCAGTCTCGATCCCGCTTGGCGAAGGCCGAGGCGAGATGGGTCGCCAGGAACGTCGTGCCGGCGCCGCCGCGCGGCCCGTACACCGCCACCACCGTTGCCCGCTTCGATCCCGCGCGATCCAACGGCGGGCGGACCCGCGCGGCGGCGCCGGCCAACTCCTCTCGGTCCGACGGCCACAGGTAGAAGCCCCGCGCTCCCGCCCGGATGGCCCGCCGGAGGGACTGCACCGACTCCGCGGTGTCCACCGCGAGCAGCACGCTTCCGTTCAGCGAACCCGCCGCGTCGACGAGGCCGGGTGAGGCCACCACGGCATCGGGCTCGAGCTGCCGCACCGCCTCGGCGAGCTGCCGCTGGTCCCCGGCCGTGGCCACCACCCGAGCCCGCCCGGTCCGATCGAGGAAGTGCATCACCTCTTCGGCCACGTCCTGCAGCTCCAGGCCAAGGACGATCCGCGCCACGTCTTCCATGTGCGTCCTCGTTCCGCCGTGGGGGAGGAACCCAAGGGAAGAAGCCATGAGGGAAGGGAGGGAGGGGCCCGCCGGCGACATCGTCTCAGCCGGCGAGTGAGCGGAACGCTACACCGCGGCCCCTACCTGAACCATCCCCAGCCCGGCCGATTTCGGCGTTCAGCGTGGGGGACGTGTTTGGGGCGCTAGGGGGGAGACGCCGACCGGCCTCGATCGGCCCGGACGTGCGAACCGAACGACCGCCGAGGGTTCCGCCAGGCTGGTCAGGTCTTCTCCGCCGGAGTGTCGAGCTCCGCGGCAACCTCAGTTGCCCACTCCCGGATCCGATCGAAGTTCCGGAAGTCGCCGCCCGTGCCGCCCTCCACCATCTTCCGGGCGATGAACCCCTTCGCGTCCTCGGTCAGCTTGCCACCGAAGTTCGCCCGGCCCCGAATCCCGATCGCGTCGGCCAGCGACGCGACCTTCTTGGGAAGGGGCTGGGGGGAGGTGTCCGCCGAGTCGTCCAGGGGGCCGCTGTCGAACAACCAGACCGGCCGTCCGGACAGCACCCTGCGGTTCCGCCGCAGGAAGCGGACCGCCTCCGGACGCCACCGCATCACGTATACCGAGCTTCCCACCACGACGGCGTCATAGGTCGCGACGTCGGCGACCTCGTCAACCCCGCGGACATCCACGTCGAGCCCGGTACGACCCATGGTCTCGCCGACGGCCATCGCGATCTCGGCGGTGGCCCCGTGCTTGCTGGCGTAGGCGACCAGAACCTTCCTCATCGCGTCCTCCTTCCGCCTCCCTCTCACCCTTTCGCACGCGGACGGAGCTCATCAGGGGCGGAGGTCCGGTCTCGAGCGGGCCGAAGGTGCCATGTCAGACCCGGGCGCTATAAGGGAGCCATGGGAGAGGTCGTCGATCTCAAGCGGTGGCTCCGCAGGCACGAGACGGGGCTCGACGACGTCTGGCGCCTGGAGGCCGCCGTCCAGCGCCTGGACGTCCTGGTCCACCGGCTGGGCATGGACCGCCCATCCTCAGACCCCGAGGTCGAGACCGAGATCCTGGCCATTACGGGAGCTGTGGCCGTGGGGTTCACGCACCGGGCGGCGGAGCGGGCCGAGCTCCTGGCCGACCTGCTGGAACGGAGGGCCTCGGGAGACAACTGAATCCGGGCCCGGGAACCATCCGGGCGGGCGGCCGGTCGGTAGGGCGTCTACGCTTGGTTGACCGGTCGGCCTGCGAGGAGAGGGGTGCAGGACCCGGACCCCCGCACCATCGCCCGCGCCCGCCGGGGCGAGCTGGACGCGTTCGAGGACCTCGTCCGGGCGTACCAGGGCGATGTGTACCGGTTCGCCTAGCACCTCACGCGCAACCGGTCGCTGGCGGAGGACGTCACGCAGGAGGCGTTCCTGCGCGCGTACCGGTTCCTGAGCTCATACCGGGGGGAGGCCAAGTTCAGCAGCTGGCTGTTCCGGATCGCCCGGAACTGCGCGATGGACGCCCTGCGGCGGCAGAGCGCCCACCTCGGGAAGGAACACCCGGGCCCCCCGCCGCCGATCGACCCGGTGGCCAGGGCCGAACTGGACACCGCCATGCGCAGCATCGGCGATCAGCACCGCGAGCCCTTCCTGCTGATCGAGGTGTTCGGCCTGTCCTATCGGGAGGCCGCCGAGGTCCTGCAGCTCCCGGTGGGCACCGTGAAGAGCCGGATGCACCGGGCCCGCCTGGCCCTGTGCCGGGCCCTCGCCATCGAGGAGGACGCCGGTGGAATGTAGGCGGGCCCGGGCGGCGGTCTCCGAGCGGATGGACGGCGAGCGGCTCGCGCCGCGGATGACGGCGACGGTCGATCGGCACCTCGAGGCCTGTCGCGAGTGCGCGGCATTCACGGCCGCCGCGTGAACGCTCAGGGAGACCGTGCGGTTCCAGGTGGTGGGCGAGGTGCCCGACCTGGTCGAGCCGATCATGGCCCGGGTGGCCCGGGAACGCCGGGCCAGCGTGGCGCCCGCGGCACGCCGCCGGTTTGCGGAACCGCGCCTCGCACTGCTCGTCCGCCTTGCCCGGCTTGCCCCGGTGGCGGCGGTCGTGGTCGGCGTCATCGTGGGGAGCCTGGTCATGGGCGGCCCGTTCCCCCGCAACGAGCCCGGGACGGTGGCCGCGGCGGACGTCGTCGCCGGCGTCGCCGGCGCCGCCGTCCGCCTCGACGCCTACCACGCCACCTACCGGATCACCGAATATGGCTTCGACCCGAACGCCCCAGTCCGGGAGTACGCCATGAACGTGTGGTTCCATGCGCCGGAGCGGTTCCGGATGGACGTGGCCGACCACACTCCATACCCGGCCGGGTCGGGCTTGGTTCCGAACGACCTCACCATCGTGGTCGACGGATCCCGTTCTTACTCCGCCGGCCCATCCGGTCGCCCGTCCGGCCTGGCCGCGGCCTGCCCGCAGGTCCGGGTGCTGGTGCGGGACCGGGCGCCCTTCTCCGATAGGGCGCCCATGCAGGCCGATCTCGTCGTGCCCGTCGACACCTTCGCCGGCGCCGCGGGCGTGCAGGTGGTGGGTCGGGGCACGGTCCGGGGCCGGGACGCCGTGGCGGTCCGGATGTCGTTCGAGCGGGCGGCGCCGCTGTTCCCGTTCCTGCGGGAGGGGACGTGGCGGCCGTTCTTCCCCCACGACCGCGTGGTGGTGTGGCTCGACATCGCGCGGTGGTTCCCGCTCCGATACGCGGTATTCCCTGCTCCCGGGGCGGAGCGGCGCCAGTGGGCGCTGCGGTTCGGGCTTCCCGAGGAGCGCCCCGGCCACGCCGTCCTGGAGGTCGCCGCGCTGACCCTGGACGAGCACGTGCCGGAGCCCGGCGTGTTCTGGGTCCCGAGGCTCCGAGGTGTCCGGACCGAGGGCGCGAAGCCGGTGGCGGGGGCGGACCTCCAGCGCATCGTGGGGTACCGGCCCACAGTTCCGGCCTGGGTCGATGGGCTCCGCCCGTACCGGGCCGTGGTCACTACTCCGGCCGCGGGCGGGGCGAGTCCGGCGTCCCTCGTGACCTTCGCCAGGGGCCTGTCCTGGCTGAAGGTGGGGGAACAAAGGAATTGGAACGGCGACACGCTGTATGGGCCGGTGAGCCTGCAGGCCAGGGAGGCGCGCCTGGGGAAGGGGGGCGTCGCCTACTACGAACCGGCGGAGGGGACCCTCGGCCGACGGCTCGCGATCCACGCGGCCGGGACCGACCTATACCTCGAGACCAACCTTCCCCGCCGCGAGTTCCTCGACATCGCGGCATCGCTCCCGGTGACGGGCCTGCCCCTTCCCCGGGCCTGGCGAGTCCGGGAGGTCCCCGGCGGGGTGATCGCGCGGGTGCCGCCGGCGGCCGCCTTCCACCAGCTCGGCGTCCCGTCGAGGATGCCGCAGCACCTGCCGCCGGGCTACGCGCCGGCTAGCGCGGAACTCGTGACGATCGACGGCCGGCGAGGCGTGAACGTCTACTTCCAGCCGCTCGAGTCGGACCTAGGCGGCGGGCCCATCCGGCTCCACGTGGAACGCGCGGACTCGCTTCCCCCGGCGTCGTCGGAGCGGCAGGCGGCGGTCGAGGTCGGGGGAGCGGTGGGACGGTGGATACCCCTCCGTCACCAGATCGAGTGGGTCGAGGCCGGCCTGTACCGCTCGCTCGACGCCCCGGGGCTCTCCCTCCGGGACCTCCTGTCAGTGGCTCGTTCCATGGTGGGGGCCCCGTGAGGCGGGCCGGCGGGTTCCTCGCCGCCGCGATGGCGGGGTTCGTCGTGGGCGCGGTGCTGACGCTGGCCACCCAGGGTCGCGGGCAGCCTTCCCCGGAGCCCGACACCGCTCAGGTGGAGACGAACGCCCCGCCCGTCACCGTCTCGCAGAAACCCGAGACCTTCCTGGCCTGGACCCCCGGCGGGCTCCCCGCCGGGTTCGGGGAACGGGCGGAGGCCCGGCCGAACATCGACCGCGTGGCGGTGGTGCGAAACGACGTGGCTTGGCTGAGCCGCTCGTTCTCGGCGGAAGGCAACCTCGTGGACCGGCCGCCGCGCGGGTTCGCGATCCCCCTGGACGTCGCTGCGGTGGACCCTCGGGCCTTCGCGCACTTCCTGCCCCCGGCCGATCGGGGCCTGATGGTCGCGCTCGGCCGGGGGCAGGGGATCCTGGGGGCGAGCAGCGCGGAGCTCCGGGGACTAGGCCCCGGCGCCACCCTGGAGTTCACGGACGGGGTCCGCGTGCCGATCGCCGCGGTCCTGCCCGACGAGCTCGTCGGCGCCAACGAGCTGATGGTGTCGCGGGATGTGGGCCGGTCCATCGGCGTCGTCCACGACCGGTACGCGCTGCTCCAGCCCGATCCGGTGCCGACTTCAGCCCGGCTCAGGGCGGTGCTGTCCGGCGCCGTGGCCGCCGGCAAGCCGGTCCGGGTTCGGGCGCCCGGCGAGACCCCGTACTTCCGGCAGGGCGACGCCGTCCTACCCCCCGTGGCCCTGAAGCGACTGTTCGGCGAGTTCGCCGCGCGGCCCGGGCCCGGCGGCACCCTGCAGCTCGACCCGGCCTGGGTGCGCGCCCACATCGCCACGCGCCGCGTCCCGCTCCTGGGCGCCGTCCGGTGCAACGGGGCCCTGTTCCCCCAGCTGATCGGGGCCATGCGGGAACTCGAACGGCGCGGCCTGGGCGGCCTGGTCCGCACCTACCACGGCTGCTACGTGCCCAAGCGTGTGCTGAACGTCCCCTCCGCCACCATCTCGCACCACACGTGGGGCGTGGCGTTCGACATCAACCTGTCCGGGAACTTCTTCGGGGAGAAACCCCACCAGGACCCCCGCCTGGTCCGGATCCTGCAGCGGTGGGGTTTCATCTGGGGAGGGCGCTTCATCGTCCCCGACGGCAACCACTTCGAGTACAAGCGCCCGCCCTCTGCTGGGTAGCATCTTCCCTGTCACCACATGGGGGATCCCACATGACCGAGAACAACCGCGACCTGATGAACCTGTACGTGCAAGCCTGGTTGGAGGGCGAGACCCAGGACCTGGCCGGCGCGCTGGCCGACGCCCTGGTTCTCCACCACAGCGGGAACCACCCGCTGGCCGGGGAGTTCCGAGGAAAGGGGGCGTACTTCGAGCTCCTGGCCAGGATCAGTCAGGCGGGGACGGACGTGCTGCTCCTCGAGATGGGGAACCTGGAGCTCCACGGCGACGACGCGGCCATCACGATCCGGGAGCGGTTCGCCAACGGCGACGACGTCGTGGAGTCGAACCGTACGATCGTCTACCGCATCGACGGAGGGCGCATCGCCGAGATGTGGATCACCGACGAGGATCAGGCCGCCGTCGACGCCTTCTTCACCCGCCACCCCGACGGGTAGAGACGAGTAGGGTGCGGCACCCGGAGAAGCGCGAAGGGAGCAAGCGATCATGCGCTGTCTGCACTCGCTCGGGTGCCGGCCGGCCATGGCCTCCGGGCCCGAGATGCCTCCCGCGGCAGGACGCGCGTGGGTTTCCTGCTCCCTTCGCGGTCACCCGAAGATGACCGCTCCTAGCCTACTCCCTCCGCGGCGAGGCGGGCGAATCCGTCAGGCTGCGGCCTGACGGGATCGGAGGGACCGGAGCACGACCCAGCCGAGGACGGCGGCCACGGCGACGGCGGCCACGGTGCCGGCCGCGATCTGTGTCTTGGGCTGCGCCGCGGTCTGGGCGATGCGGGTCCGCAGGCGGACGGGCTTGCGGAAATCCCGGATCTGCCAGCCGTTCGCCTCGGCCTCCTTGCGCAGGTCCCGGTCGGGGTTCACGGCCACCGGGTTCCCCACCGCCTTCAGCATCGGCAGGTCGGCGATCGAGTCGCTGTACGCGTACGAGTTCGCGAGGTCGATCCCGGCGCGCTCCGCGATCTGGCGGAGAGCGTCGGCCTTGGCGTCTCCGGCGCAGTAGAACTCAAGCTCGCCCGTGTACCGACCCTCGGCGTCGACCTGGGCCCGCGTGGCGATTACGCCGTAGACCCCGAAGTGAGCGGCCAGGGGCCGCACCACCTCCTCGGGCGAAGAGGACACGATGTAAACGCGGCGCCCCTCCGAGCGATGCAACACCATGAGGTCGAGGGCTTCCTGGTACACGTACGGGTCGATCACGTCGATGATCGTGTCGCGCACCAGGGCCTCGACCTGCGAGCG
This sequence comes from bacterium, assembly GCA_023251895.1. GTDB lineage: Bacteria > Actinomycetota > UBA4738 > UBA4738 > HRBIN12 > JAHEXX01. The sequence continues at coordinate 8,622 of JAHEXX010000055.1, read as the reverse complement.
GTCCCACCCCCTGGTCAGGGAGAGCATGCCCTCCTTGAGGCGCTCCATCTTCTTCTCGTCCGCCCCCACCAACAGGTAGACGAGCTGCGCGTACGCGCCCCGCACCAGGGCCGAGCGGGACACCATCCCGGCCCGGTACATGGGGCGCGACAGGGCGAGCGAGCTGGATCGGGAGATGATCGTCTTGTCGAGGTCGAAGAACGCCGCTTCCATCAGGTCCCCATGCTAGAGGAGGCCGCCGACGTGGCCACCCAACCGCTCCTCAATGTGTCGAACACGCAGCGGGGCCTCCTTAGCGCCTGAGCTTCCCGAGGTCCCGCTTGAACGAGGCCAGCCAGGCCCCCTCCGCCCTGACCAGGGCATCCTGTTGCTCAAGCATCCGCTCCGCCACGGCCCGGCCGGGCACGGCCGCGGAGGCCAGGCGCTTCCGCTCCTCCGCGATCCGGGCTCGGGCCTCGGTCAGGGCTGCCTCCCGGGCGGCAACCCCCCTGCGGGCCTCGTCGGCCGACACCAGGTGGGAGAACCCGAAGGCCAGCGCGGCCTCGGTCTGGAGCGGGGACGGGTCCCCGAACCGCTCCACCAGGCCCCGTCGGAGCCGTTCGCGCCCGGCCCGCGTGACCTTGTACACGCGCCGGTCGGGACCCTCTGTCCCGTCCTGTGCCCTGCCCGAGACCATGCCCTCCCGCTCCAGGCGCCGCAGGCCCTGATACACAGAGGCCTTCCCGACCTCCATCCAGCGGCCCATGCCCCGTTCCCTGAACCGCTCCAGTAGCTGGTAGCCGTACAGGGGCTCGTCCGCAAGCAGCCCCAGGATCACGACGTCTGCCTTCGAAGCTTCCACGCCGGCTCCTCCCTCGTGCCACGCCTGCTAGTCCATGTCGGACTAGCCGACGCACACACTAGTCTGAACCGGACTACCGGGCAACTGCGTACCACGGCGGCGGAACGCTGCTACGGTGATGCACCGATGCCGCGATGGGGTTCCTCGAGCTCACGGACGTGTCGTACGCTCTTCCGGGCGGCTGGACGCTCTTCTCGGGCGTCAGCTTCTGCGTGCCCGAGGGCGAGCACGCGGGGCTGATCGGCGCGAACGGGATCGGCAAGTCGACCCTGCTTCGGATGATCGCCGGCGAGGAGGAACCGACCGCCGGCACCGTCAGCGTCGATGGGCGGGTCGGCCTGATGCGGCAGTTCATCGGGTCCGAGGCCAGGCCCACGACCGTCCGGGAGTTCCTGCTTGCGTATTCGGAGAGGTCGGTGCGCGAGGCGGCCGAGCGGCTGCGCGCAGCGGAGGCGCGGCTCGCCGCGAAAGACACCGGCGAGCGTGCTCAACTCGCGTACGCCGAAGCTCTAGCCGCCTGGGGGCACGCCGGAGGCTACCGGGCGGAAGCCGTCTGGGACCGCTGCGCGCACACGGCGTTCGGCGGGGGCTACCCCGACTCCGCCGACCGGTCGATCGAGACTCTTTCCGGAGGCGAGCGCAAGCGCCTGGCGCTCGAGGTGATCCTGGCTGGTCCGTTCGACGTGATCGTGCTGGACGAGCCGGACAACGCGCTCGACATCGAGGGGAAGACCTGGCTCGAGGAAGCGATCCGCCTCGAGCCGCGGACGGTGCTGTTCGTCTCGCACGACCGCACGGTGCTGGACCGGACGGCGACGCGGATCGTGACGCTCGAGGGTGGCGCGGCATGGACCCACCATGGGCCCTTCTCCACGTACGCGGAGGCACGGGCGGCCCGCGTCGAGAAGCTCAACGAACGGCACCGGCGGTATGAGGAACGCCGCGCCCAGGCGGTGGCCTACATGAAGGAGATGAAGCGCAAGGCCTCCTACAACGCGAAGTTCGCCTCGAGGGCCCGGGACGCGGAGAAGAAACTCGCGCGGTTCGAGGAGCGCGAGGCCCCGCCCGAGAAGGCGGCCGTCCAGAACGTCCGGATGCGGGTCGAGGGGGGACAGACGGGCAAGGTCGCGTTCCGGGCACGAGGTTTGCGCATCGCTGGGATCGTCGACCCGTTCGACGCGGAGTTCCGCTTCGGCGAGCGGGTGGGAGTGATCGGGCCGAACGGGACCGGCAAGACCCACTTCCTGCGACTACTGGCCGGCGACCACGTGGGGCACGAAGGCGAGTGGATGCTCGGCGCGCGGGTGCAGCCCGCGCTGTTCGCGCAACTGCACGAGCGGCCGGACATCGGCGAGCAGCCGATCCTCGAGGTGGTGCTGAAGAAGGGGTTCGAGCGGTCGCGCGCGCACTCGACGCTGCGGCGGTACGAGCTGGACCACGTGGCCGGCAACCCGTTCGAGCTGCTCTCGGGAGGGCAGCAGGCCCGGTTCCAGATCCTGCTGATGGAGATCGACTCGCCGACGATGCTGCTGCTGGACGAGCCGACGGACAACCTGGACGTGGCCGCGGCCGACGCGCTCGAGGAGGCGCTGGAGCGCTACGAGGGCACCGTCGTCGCGGTCACGCACGACCGGTGGTTCATGCGCATTATGGACCGGTTCCTATTCTTCGACGACGACGGGTCGGTCCGGGAGCTGCTTGAGTCGCCGTACGAAGCGGCGACACGGTGATGGGGGACAGGGCGTGATGGACGACGCGGCGATCCCGCTCGGCAGCCAGCTCCCGGCTGGCACACGGTTCATCGGACCCGAGCCGGGTGCCGTTGGGCGCTGGGGCGAGGGGGACTTTCCGCCCACCGACGACCTCGACCTCTGCGTGGCCTGCGGCCTGTGCCTGCCGCATTGCCCCACGTACCGGCTGACCGGGGAGGAATCGGCGTCCCCGCGGGGTCGGATCGCCGCGATGCGGGCGGTGACCGAAGGCCGATCCCCGGTCGACGCCACCTTCGCTCGATTCATGGACCTGTGCTTGTCATGCCGGGCCTGCGAGGACGTCTGCCCATCGCACGTCCCGTTCGGCCGGATGATGGAACGGGCCAGGGTGCAGATCGAGCCCCTCCGGACCCGGCGGGAGCGGTTCCTCCGGTGGCTCGGCCTGGACGTCGCCCTCCCCCATCGGTGGATCCACGGGGTGGCCGCGCTCTTCGCTCCGGTGGCCAGGCCGTTACTGCCGAGGCGGGTGCGAAGCCTGGTGCCGCGGGTCGGCCTCGGGGAGCTGCTCCGGCCGCTCCCCCGGGTGACGCCGGCCCGCGGCACGGAACGCGGGACCGTCGCGATCCTGTCCGGCTGCGTGCAGGATCGGTGGTACCGGCCGGTGAACCGCGCCACCATCCGGGTCCTTGCCAGGAACGGCTGGCGCGTCGTCGTACCGCGTGGCCAGGTGTGCTGTGGGGCGCTGGCCGCCCACCACGGGCGACTGGATCGGGCCAGGAAGCAGGCCCGAAGGAACCTCGCCGCGTTCGATGGAGTCGACTGGATCGTCGTGAACGCCGCCGGCTGCGGCGCGCACATGAAGGGATACGACGATCTGCTCGGCGCCGCAGCCGGCGGCTTCCGCGACCGCGTCCGCGACCTCATGGAGTTCCTCGACGAGCAGGGCATCGAGCCCCCCGTCTCGAACGCGGGATTCCACCAGGTCGCGTACCACGATGCTTGCCACGCCCTTCGGGCCCAGGGGATCCGCTCGCAGCCCCGCGCGGTGCTCGGCCATGTCCCCGGCCTGCAGATCGATGAGATCCCCGACGGGGACCGGTGCTGCGGGGCGGCCGGCCTGTACAACGTGCTGCAGCCCGAGATGGCCGGCGAGCTCCGTCGGCAGAAGGCGGACGCGATCGTCTCGATCGGCGCTCGCATCGTGGTCTCGGCCAACCCCGGCTGCACCATGCAGATCGCCGCCGGTATCCGGCTCGCCGGGGCGGAGGTCGACGTGCTGCACCCGGCCGAGATCCTCGATCGCGCGTACGCTGCCGGCGACGTAGGCGCGGAGGGAGGGGACTAGCGATGGAGTACCGACGACTCGGCCGGCTCCGGCTGGAGGTCAGCCCGCTCTGTCTGGGGACCATGAACTTCGGCTGGGACCTCCCCGGAACCACCGAGGAGGAGGGCCACGCCATCATGGACCGGGCCCTCGAGCACGGGATCAACTTCTTCGACACGGCCAACGTGTACGGGTGGCGGAAGGACGCGCCGTACCGCGGCACCGGCATCACCGAGCAGATCCTGGGGACATGGTTCGCCCAGGGAGGTGACCGCCGCGAGAAGGTGGTGCTGGCCACCAAGGTCTACGGGGACATGGGCGACTGGCCGAACTCCTCGCGCCTGTCGGCCCTGCACATCCGCCGGGCCTGCGAGGAGAGCTTGAGGCGCCTGCAGACCGATCACATCGACCTGTACCAGATGCACCACGTGGACCGGGACGCGTCGTGGGACGAGATCTGGCAGGCCATGGAGCTCCTGGTCCAGCAGGGCAAAGTGCTCTACGTGGGCAGCAGCAACTTCGCGGGCTGGCACATCGCGCAGGCCAACGAGACCGCCCGGAGCCGGCACCTCCTGGGCCTGGTCTCCGAGCAGTGCCTTTACAACCTGAACGCCCGGACGGTCGAGCTTGAGGTCCTCCCCGCCTGTGAGGGTTACGGCATGGGCGTGATCGCGTGGAGCCCGCTGGCCCGGGGGTTGCTGGGCGGCGCGATACAGAAGCCGACCGAGGGGCGGCGCGGATCCAAGGACACGCGCCAACAGGTCAAGGAGAACCGTGCCGAGCTCGAGGCGTTCGAGAAGCTGTGCGCCGACCTCGGCGAGCAACCGGCCACCGTGGCCCTCGCGTGGGTCCGGGCCAATCCCGTGGTCACCGCGCCGATCATCGGTCCCCGGACCGTCCAACAACTGGACGACGCGATGCGAGCGGCCGAGCTGACCCTCGACGGGGACACGATGGAGAGCCTGGACCGGATCTTCCCCGGGCCCGGCGGCGCCGCCCCAGAAGCCTGGGCCTGGTAGGGCTCAGTTCTTCGCCCAGGCCCCGCCCGCGGCCTCCGCGTGAGCCGCCAGCCGCTTCGTCACGTCCGTGACCTGATCTGCCGGCGGCGGGGAGATGTCGAACGTCGCTCCGAAGTCGGACAGACTCGCGGTCATCACCAGGCGGACGTCTTGACCCATGGCCAACTCGGACGGGAAGGGGAAGTCGACCCGAACCCGCACCACGTAGCCGTCGGCCACCCACAGGTCGATCGGGAGCTTCGTGTTCGACCCCAGAACCTTCTCCAGCTCACTTGTCGGATCGCCCGCGGTAGTCGGGAGGTGGGCCTGCTGCACTACCCGATGCATGGCCTTCGCCAGATCCACCGTGGCCCGGTAGCGGACGGCCGGCCGGCCGCCGATCGTGTCGGTCCCTTCCTCGGTCACCTCGGTGACGCCCCGCAGGAGGTCCAGCGCCTTGGCCGGGTCGTACTGGCCACTCCCGTCGGGGACATTCGCGTGCCCGGCCCCGAGCTCGGTCGGATCTATGGACACCCACGGGGTCTTCACTCCGAACGCGTCCTGCAGGAACGGGGCCTTCAGGTACACGACGCGATCGGTCAGGATCATCTCCACCTCGCCCGCTGGCTGGCCCGGGCCGAACGATGGGAACTGCACCGTCATGTGCGCGGCCGGCGCGGCCAGGACCAGCTCGCCGTCGCCGGAGATCTCGAATCCCCGACCCCCGCCGTTCATCGAGAGGTCGTATGCCATCCGGAGCGAACCGGCGTCGAGGGTCTTCTGGATTGCCTTGGCCAGGGCGTCCGATGGATCGGAACCCGCGGAGCCCTTCGGCGCACACGCCGCCAGGCCCAGCGCCCCGACTGCCAGGCACACCAGCAACTTCCTCATGAACAAAGCATCGCACGGGAGGGCCCGAAACTTGAGGGCAGGCGGCCCGGAAGCGACGGGACCCCGAGGGTATCCTCGGCCTGGAGGCGTCAGGGTTCCTGGTGGGCCCCCCGGTCTTCAAAACCGGTGTGGGGGCGAGAGCTCCCAGGCGGGTTCGATTCCCGTCCGCCTCCGCTGCGTCTGACCTGCGCAAACGCGCGAACGAAGGGAACAGTGTAAGAACCCTCCGCCCACCGGGGCCTCGTTTGCCCAGGTCAGCTTGTGGGCGACGCCGAGGCTGTTGGTCATCGATCAGTGACGTCGCGGCTCGGCCGAACATTCGCGTTCAGGTGGAAGACGTTCGTCGGATCGTACCGGTCCTTCAGCGCACGGAGCCGCTCGAGGCGGTCGCCATATGCCTCCTCGACGGCGGGCGCGCCCTCGTCGGAGAGGAAGTTCGCGTAGACGCCAGCAGCGTGGGGCCGCAGCAGCTCCCACCCCTCCCGAACCCAAGCACTATGACGCTCCCCGTCTTGATCGCGTGGAGGCCACGCCGCGGTGATGTTGACCTGGAACCCGAAACTACGTTCCCGGTCGCTGACAGCGGTGGTTTCGGGATCCATGCGGCTCACGGCCCCGCCGACGGCCCACCCCCCGATCTGGGAGAGCGGGGACGTGATGGTCTCGACCCGCCCGACGAACGCGTCGATCACGTCGTCGGAGAGCGCGGGGAGCCGATGGGACTTCCAGTAGTAGTGCATCCGGTGCGGCGCGCCGCCGTCGAGCATCGATTGGATCGCCACGTATGGGCCCGGCCGGACCAGTTCCGCGATCGGGCGCCCGAGCTGGAGCAGTGGAGCGATCGCCGCACGGCCTTCCCCCGGGTCGCCCGCCCACACGAGCAAGAGCATGATGACGGGCTTGCCGTACTGCTCCGCGGGGAGGATCGGCATCGGTGGCGCGAGCCGGGCCCCGATCGTGATCCCGAGATCGTCTGGTGCTTCGCGGGCGAAGTCGTCGACGAATCGAAGGACCTCGGGCGCGTCTGCGAGCGGCCACACGATCGGGCCGCCCAGCACCATCGGTCCGATCGGGTGCAGCCGGTACTCGAGCGCGGTGGCGATCCCGAAGTTCCCTCCCCCGCCACGAAGTCCCCACAGCAAATCCGGCTCCGTGCGCTCGTCCACGTGGATCCGGTCGCCGTCCGCCGTCACGACGTCGGCCGCGAGCAGGTTGTCGACCGTCAGCCCGAGCTTGCGCATCAGGTGCCCGAGGCCGCCGCCGAGCGTCAGGCCGCCGATCCCCGTGTGGCTGATGATGCCGCCCGTGGTCGCGAGCCCGGATCCTTGCGTGGCCCGGTCGAGCTCTCCCCACAGCAGGCCGCCGGCGGCTCGAGCGATGCGCGCGTCCGGGTCCACGCGGATCTCCTTCATCAGCGACAGGTCGATCATGAGACCCCCGTCGCAGACGGCGTGGCCCGCGACCGAGTGCCCTCCTCCACGGACCGACACCGGGAGGTCTCGCTCCCGGGCGAAGCGAACGGCCTCGACGACGTCGTCCGCACCCGCGCAGCGCGCGATGAGGGCCGGGCGCCGGTCTATCGCGCCGTTCCAGACCCGTCGCGCCTCGTCGTATCCCTCCTCGCCTGGCCGCAGCAAAGCACCTCGGAATCGGGCGCGAAGCGACTCACCAGCCTTCGCGTCGATCGCTCGGCCCTCGATGGTGCTCATCGATCATCTTCCGCACTCATGGGCGCGCCGGCGGGCAGCGACGTCGCGAGGAAGTCCTCGAGTCGTGTTGGGGTCGTCGACTCCGGATCGCGGCGGGCGCCTTCGAAGTACCGGCGCTCGTTCAAGGCGAGCTGCATGTCGACGAGGAGGCCGGCCACCTCCTCTGACATGCCGACCTCGACGAGAGATCCCCTCACGCCATCGGGCGGGAACTCCACGTAAGGCAGGTCGGGCATGCCGAGCCGTGCCCCGATCGCCTTCGTTGCCTCCGCCATCGTGATGTCCTTCGGCCCGAGGAGCAGCTTCACACCGTGCCCGGAGAAGTCGCGCCGGCGCAGCCGCTCGGCGGCCTCGCGCGCCACGTCTTGCGTGGCGACCATGGGGAACTGCACGTCGGCCTTGATGGCGCTGCCGTTGACCTTCTGCGCCTGGATCATGGGCACCGCTGCGAGAACGTAATCCATATACGCCGCGGACCTGAGCACGAGCACGTTGGTCTCGAGCCCGCCAAGGTCTCGCTCGAACCCGTGAAGCCCGCCGGGTGGCCCGGGGGCGTCCGCCAGATCGGCGCCCACCGTGCTGAGGGCGACGACGTGGCCGACGCCCGAGGCCAGGAGCGCGTCGCGGATCGCCCGGCTCATCGTGCGGCGATGCTCCACGAACATCGGGTCGGCGACGTTCTCGGGGAGGAGGACGAGGGCCGCGGCAGCCCCGTCGAAGAGCGTCCGGAGGTCGTCCACGCTCATCGCGTCCCCGGTTACGACCTCGGCGCCGCCCTCCTTGAGGTCCGTCAGGTCACGCGCGTGCTGGAGCGTTCGGACCTCCTCACCCGCCTCCAGTAGCAGATCGGCCACCTTGCTGCCGACGTTCCCGGCCGCACCCATCAACGCGATCACGTCGAACCTCCCTTCCCTCGGTCGACAAGCCGACGCTACCCGGTCCCCGATCGCGGAGCCAGTTCGAATCGCGAACTGGTACGGATCTCGAACCTGTGGCACGCTTGAGCGCATGCCCGCCAGGGACGAGTACTGCCCGCTGACCCGCTCGCTCGACCTCTTCGGCGACCGGTGGGGGCTGCTCGTGGTCCGCGAGCTCCTGCGGGGGGTGAGCCGCTTCAACGAACTTGAGCGAAGCCTTCCCGGTATCT
>JAHEXX010000149.1 GCA_023251895.1 bacterium | reverse complement strand
CCGCGGCGAGCTCCGCCCACGAGAGCGAGATATCCGCCGCGCCGGCCACCCCGAACCCGCCGTCGTCGTGGTGCTCGACGTCGGCGGGCGCCACCTCCAGCAGATGGGCGGCCAGCATCCGTGCCTTGTCCACGACCGTCCCGCTCGCCTCGAACACCGCGGAGCCGCCCAGCTGGAGCGACCGCGAGGCGTAGGTCCCATTCCCCCTCGGCACCAGCTCCGTGTCCGAGTGGATCACCCTCACGACCTCGAGGGGCACGCCGAGACGGCCGGAGGCGATCTGAGCCAGCGAGGTCTCGTGCCCTTGGCCGTGCGGCGAGACCCCCGTCAGTACCGTCACGGTGCCGTCCTCGTGGACCTCCACGGACCCGAACTCACTGCCCGCGAAGGCGGTGATCTCGACGTACGTGGACACCCCGATCCCGAGCTGGATCGGGTCGTTCCGGGCCCGGCGCTCCGCCTGCTCCAGCCTGAGCCCCTCGTACCGGGAAAGGTCGAGGGCTTCGTCCAGGGCGCGCTCGTACTCCCCGACATCGTATGTAGCCCCGGCCGCCGAGCGGTACGGGAACGCGTCGGGAGGTATCAGGTTCCGGCGGCGAACCTCCACGGGGTCCATCCCCAGCTCATCGGCCAGAAGGTCGACGGCGCGCTCCACGAGCGTCGAGGCCTCGGGGCGACCGGCCCCTCGATACGGGGCGACGATCCCGGTGTTCGTCACCACGGAGCGGACCCGGCAGGCGATCCGCGGGATCCGGTAGACACCCGACAGCATCTGCTGGGTGGTCGGCGGCAGGTACGCGTTCCGGGGGTAGGCTCCCATATCGGCAAGCAGATCGACGCGGAGCCCCACGATGGTGCCGTCGCGCCGGGCGCCCAGCTCCACGTCCTGGATCTGAGCCCGCCCGTGGGTCATGTTGGTCAGGTTCTCGGAGCGGCCCTCGACCCACCGAACCGGGCGGCCGAGGCGCCGTGCCACCTCCGCGAGCAGGACGTACTCGGGGTAGACCGTCAGCTTGGCACCGAAGCCGCCTCCCACGTCGGGCGCGATCACGCGCACCTTGGCCCGGTCCAGACCCAGCGCGTCGGCCACGTCGTCCCGTACGTCGAACGGTATCTGGGTGGAGACCCACGCGGTCAGCCGATCCGCCTCCGGCATGACGGCAATGGCGTTCGTCTCCAGGGGCACCGGGGCCAGCCGCTGGTTCACGAACCGCCCCCTGACCACCAGGTCCGCACCGGCCATCACGTCCACGTCCCAGTGCGACGCGAACTCATCCGCCAGGTTGCCGCCGTGCTGGGGAAACAGCACCGGCGCGCCGTCGGCCACCGCGGCTTCCGGGTCAACTACGACCGGGAGCGGGTCGTAGTCGACGAACACGCTCTCGGCCGCATCCTCCGCGAGAGGCGACGTCTCGGCCACGACGATGGCCAACGGCTCCCCCACGAACCGCACGACGTCCTTCGCCAGGAGCGGGCGCGAGAACGCCTCGTGGACGTTCCCGGAAGGAGGCTGGGGTGCGAAGTCGAAGTCCCCCGCCGCATACACCGCAACGACCCCGGGCATCGCCGATGATTCCTTCGCATCCACCCCATTCACGCGCGCGTGCGGGAAGATGGAACGGACGAAGACGGCCCGGAGAGCGCCCTCGATCGGGATGTTCTCCACGAATCGCCCCCGGCCCCTGAGGAACCGGGGGTCTTCAGAACGGAGGACGGTGCCACCGAAGATAGACGTACCCATGGGCCCGAACACTCTAGAGGAGGGCACGATGACCCGTCGGTTCCGAGCGTTTACGACCCTCTACCTGGTGGGGGTCCTCCTCACTGCGGCACCCGGACCGGCTAGGGCGGCCGTCCCGGGCCTCACCGCTCGGCTCGTCGTAGGGGGCCTGAACCAACCCGTGGCATTCACCTTCGACCCCGCCGGGAACATCTGGTTCGTGGAGAAGTCCACCGGCATGATCCGCACCTTCAACCGGACCACCCGGAAGTTCCATCGCTTCTACCGCGTCCCCGGGGTGAACGGCGAGGGCGAGCGGGGGATGCTGGGGATCGCCCTCCACCCCGATTTCCCGGCCCAGCCGTTCGTGTACGTCTACGCGACCCGCTCGGTGAACGGGCACCTGCGGAACCAGATCCTCCGGCTGACCCGCCGGAGCGGCCGCGGCTCTGCGCTGAAGGTCCTGCTCACGTCGGTGGCCGCGGCGAGCCCCTACCACAACGGCGGGCGCATCGAGTTCGGGCCCGACAAGAAGCTGTACGCCATCGTCGGCGATGGGCACGACTCCACGAATGCCCAGTTGCTGGGCAACAACCGCGGCAAGATGCTCCGTCTGACCGCCACCGGCGCGGTCCCGCCCGGGAACCCGTTCCCGGGCAGCTTCGTGTTCGCCTTCGGGGTCCGCAATTCCTTCGGGTTCGACTTCGATCCACAGACCCGGGACCTGTGGGAGACGGAGAACGGCCCCCAGTGCAACGACGAGCTGAACCGGATCCTGGCTGGCCAGAACTACGCATGGGGACCGAGCGAGGACTGCTTGATGGGCACGTCCCCAACCAACACGAACAACAGCGGACCCTCGCCGAGGCAGCTCCCCGAGTACTGGTTCGACAACACGATCGGCATCACGGGCATGGCGTTCTGCGACACCTGCCATCTGGACGCCCCTTCCGAGGGCACGTTTTTCTTCGGGGAGGTCAACGGCAACGACATCCGCCGGGCCACGCTCAACCCGGCTCGCACGTCCATCGGCACCGTGGAGGTCGTGTATACCGCCGCCGACTCCCCGATCTCGTTCGAGACCAGCCCGGCCGGGGATATCTTCTTCAGCACGTTCAGCGGCATCTACCGGCTCGTCATCTAACTCCCGAGCAGGGGATTCACCGACCAAAGACCCGGTCGCGCGACGAGCGGCTGCGCGGTAGGCTTACGCACGGCAGAGCCCTGCGCACGCTCCACCACAGAGGGGGTGGGTCGGTGAACATCGGCAAGGAACGTCGCATCATCGAGGTCGAACCGGTGACCTCGCCGCTTCCGGAGGTCCTCCCGATGCCGGTGCCCGAGAAGGAACCGGAGCTGGAGCCGGCCGAACCGGGGTCCTAGCGTGAGCACGATGGAAGCCCGGCTCGAGACCGGGCCGCTCGTTTCGACGGAGCCCGTGATGGCTTGGCGCGCGTGGATGCTCTGGTATCGGCGCCGCGCGGCGGAGCCGGTGCTGCTCCGCCCCATCGTGGGAAGCACGCGACCGTGGCCGCCGGCGGAGCCGGCCCGCGCGACGTGCGTGCGTCCCAAGTTGCACCGCGCGCCGTTCCCCCATTGCACGTGTGGCCTCTACGCCACCCGCTCCGAGGAGCTGTTGCGCCGCACCAGGAACCCTGCGGTGGTCGGGACCGTGGCCCTGTGGGGTCGCGTGATCGAGCACGAGCTCGGCTACCGGGCCGAGTACGCGTACCCCCAGCGTCTGCAGCTGGTCTGCTACCTCTGCTTCTTCACGTGGGGTGTCCACGGGACCCACCCGACGGTGGCCGTGCAGCCTGCCCGCGGACAGCTCACTCCACTGTGTCCCGAGCACCTGGACCTGAGCGCTCGTTATGGGTTCCCCACGCAGCGCTGGATGCCAGCCGACGAAGTGGAGGGGGCGTTGCTGGCGGCGTACCGGGTGGATCTACTCCGCCGCTGACTCGAGGGCCCGAGGCAAGCTCTCGCCATCCGGGACATCCGCGTCGCCCGGCAGGAACACTCGGAACGACATCCCGCCATCCGGCCGCTTCTCCGGCCACAGCCTTCCGCCGTGCAACTCCGTAAGCCGCTGTGCCAGCACAAGCTGGGAGCCGCCCTTGGACGTCTCCTCCTGGGCCAGGTCGTCGACGGCCAGGAGGGCCCCGCCGTCCATGTCGGACAGCCGCACCCAGATCCTCCATCCGGGCTCCGTACGGGCGACGGCGTTGGCGAGCAGGCCCGAGATGATCTGCTCGACCCGGCCCGGATCGACCGCCACCGACGGGCTCGCGCCTTGGATCTCGACGGCGCGATCCGTGACGCTCTCCGAATCCGAGACGACGCGGCGAACCAGCGCGTCCAGGTCCGTACGGCGGCGCTTCAGCTCGATGGTGCCCTCCGCCAGGCGTCCTACGTCCTGGAGGTCGGCGACCAGCCGGTCGATCCGCTTGGCATGGGCGTTGAGCTGCTTGCCCAGCTCCACCTCCTCCGCAGAGCGGCCGGCCGACTTCATCGACAGGGATAGCCCCATGATCGAAGAAACGGGCGCCCTGATCTCCGCCAGCACTGCGGCCTCCAGCGCCCGGGTGACCTTCGACGTGGGAGATGCCTCCTCCGGGTCCGGCGGGCCGCCATCGAAGAACCGGTGCGCGGAGGTCCGGGCCAGCCGGGACTTGAGCTCGGCCACGACGTCCTCGGCCGGCTGCGGGACCGGGGGCGCCTCCGGAGACGGGGCCTCGTTCGCGTCCAAAGGCACCGGCTCCACCACCATCCCCCGCTTGCGGGTCTCGCGCGCTCGGCGCTTCGCCCCTTGCAGCTTCGCCTCGGCCTCGGCCAACTTGGCCTCCGCCTCCTCCGCGCGCTCCTGGGCGGCCAGGACCTCGGTGCTCAACGCGCCCGAGTCCTCCAGCTTGGACAGTGCCTCGGCCAGCCGAGCCTCGAGCGTCTCCCGTTCCTGCTTGGCCTGGGCGAGCTGATCGGTCAGACCCTGGTAGTAGACGCCGCTCGACTCGAGGCGCTCCCGCGCCTCTGCCAATTCCCGTTCCAGGGTCCCAACGCGCCCTACGGCGGCCGCGCTGGAGGCCGCCTTGGCTTGCGCTTCCCGGAGTGCGGCCTCCAGTGCGGCCGCCTGCCGACGCGCTTCGCGCACCTCCGCCGCGAATCGCTCTTCCGCGGCGGGCTGTGTCCCATCTGTGGGCCGTCGCTCCTCGAGCTCCTTCAGCCGGGCCTCCGCGCGGTCTGCCCGCTCCCTCTGGCGCGCGACCTCCGCCGTTCCCTTCTGCTCACGGCGTGCCGCCCTCGGCTTCCTCCCGTGGCCCCGGGCGGACACGAAGGCGAGCCCGCACGCGAGGAGGATCCCCACGTCGACCCCGATGGTGAGGTTCCGCCACGGGTGTGTCGCC
>JAHEXX010000148.1 GCA_023251895.1 bacterium | reverse complement strand
AGCACCTTGGCCGTCTTGGAGAGCCCGAGGGATCGCTGCCGGCGCACCTTGATGAGGTCGTCGATGAACCCGACCAGCCCCAGGCCCACCGTCACCAGGAGCAGCGACAGCCCGGCAGCCGTCACCCGTGGGAACACCATGCGGGTGAGCAGGTAGGAGGCCATCAGCCCGACCAACATGACCGTGCCGCCCATGGTCGGCGTTCCCATCTTCTCCATGTGGGTGTGCGGCCCGTCCTCCCGGATCCTCTGGCCCCACCCCCACACGCGGAACAGCCGGATGGCTACCGGCGTCCCCAGGAGCGTCACGGCAAGACCCACGGCGGCGGCGATCAGGATGACCCTCACCGCATCGCCTCCGCGATCCGCTCCAGCCCCGCGATCCTCGATGCCTTCAGGAACACCAGGTCGCCGGGACGGGCCCGGGCGCGTACGGCTCCCAGGGCTTCTTCGGCGGTCGGGCACGTGGTGACGTTCTCGGGCTCGACACCCTCGCGGACGGCGGCCCGCGCGATGTCCTCGGCCTCTTCGCCCACCGTCACCAGGTGTTCGACGCCGATCCGCGCAAGAAGCTCGCCGATCCGCTCGTGCTCCTCGAACGAGATGGGCCCCAGCTCCGCCATATGGCCGAGCACCACGATCATCCGCCGGCCCCGGGCCATCCATCGTGCGGCCTTCAGCCCGGCGGCCATGGACTCGGGGTTGGCGTTGTACGCGTCGTTCACGACCTCCACCCCATCGGCGGTGGTGAAGGTCTCCATACGCGAAGGGGAGATCCGCGCACCCTTCAGCGCGGCCGCGCATTCCGCCGCCGACACACCGAGGGCCACGCCGGTGGCGGCGGCGGCGAGCGCGTTGGTCACCATGTGGTCGCCCGGTACCGCCAGTTCCACCCGTTCCCGCAGATCGCCGACCACGAGCGTGAACGTCCCCCGGCCCCGTTCATCGAGGATCACGTCCTCGCCCCGCACCGCGGCATCCGGGGAACGGCCGAACGTCACCACGCGGGCCCCAGTGAGGTGGGCGAAACCGCGCGCTGCTGGATCCTCCTGGGGCAAGACCGCGACACCGTCGTCCGGCAAGGCCCGGATCAGCTCGGCCTTCGCCTCGGCGATGGCCTCGCGCGAGCCGAACATCCCCATGTGCGCGACGCCGATCGTCGTCACGACCCCGACGTCGGGGCGGGCCACGTCGGCCAGGCGCGCGATGTGCCCGATCCCGCGGCTCCCCATCTCGGCCACGATCACCTCGACGTCCCCGGTCGCGCCGAGGATCGTGAGCGGCAGTCCGATCTCGTTGTTGTACGAGCCGGCGGCGGCCTCGACTCCGAACCGCATCGCCAGGACCGCCGCGGCGAGGTCCTTCGTCGACGTCTTGCCGGTGGAGCCGGTGATTCCCACGAGTTTCGCCGCCTGCGCGGCTCGCTCGTCCGCGGCGAGCCGGAGCAGCGCTTCGCCCACGTCGTCGACCACGACGGCGGAGCCCGAGGCGCCGGCGGGATCCCGCACGACCGCTGCCGCAGCTCCCCGCGCGAACGCGTCGCGGATGAACGCGTGTCCGTCGGTGCGCTCCCCCGGCAGCGCGAAGAACAGGGCGCCGGCCGACGCCTTCCGGCTGTCGACCACGACCGATGTGACCTCGACATCGTTCCCCGCCAGGCGGCCGTCGATGGTCGACGCCACGGCTGAAAGCAGGCGTGCCCTCACCGTTCCCCCATCATGGCCCGGAGCTCCTCGCCGGCGACCGTCCGGTCGTCGAACGGGACTACGTGATCCAAGAACTCCTGTCCGCTCTCGTGGCCCTTGCCGGCGATCACCACGACGTCGCCGACGCGGGCGCCCCGCACCGCGGCGCGGATGGCGGTCCGGCGGTCCGGTTCGATCCGGTACTCACCGCCACCTTCCTTCGCCCCCGGCTCGATGTCGGCGATGATCGCGAGGGGATCTTCGCTCCGTGGGTTGTCGCTCGTGATGACCGACAGGTCCGCCAGGCTCGTGGCCGCCTTCCCCATCAGGGGGCGTTTGCCCCGGTCACGATCGCCGCCGCACCCGAACACCACGATGAGCCGCCCGGCCGCGAGCGGCCGGGCGGCTTGCAGCACGTTCTCCATGCTGTCAGGCGTGTGCGCGTAGTCGACCATCACCAGGAACTCCTGGCCCTCCTCCACCGGTTCGACCCGTCCCGGGACGCCGACGAGATCGGCGATCCCCCGCACGGTGACCGCGTCCTCGATGTCGAGGCTCCGGGCGGTCGCCACCGTGGCGAGGCAGTTGTAGACGTTGAACAGTCCCCGCAGCCGAGACCTCACCTCGACGTCGCCGATGCGGAACGCCAGGCCACGATCGGTCGTCTCCACGTCGACCGCGCGCACATCGGCCTCTCGTTCCAGCCCGTAGCTGACGGTGGGGAGCCCCGTCGTCAGCAGCCGGCGGCCCTCGGCGCTGTCGATGTTCACCACGGCGACGTCCGCCATCGCCGGCGCGAACAGCCGCGCCTTGGCCGCGAAGTACTCCTCCATCGAAGAGTGGTAGTCGAGGTGGTCCTGCGTGAGGTTCGTGAACACCGCGCACCTGTACCGGACACCCCCCACACGGAACTGGTCGAGCCCGTGTGACGAGACCTCCATGGCCACGGCGCGGACCCCGCGCGCGGCCATCTGCGCCAGCAGGCGGTGGAGGTCGGGGGCCTCCGGCGTCGTCCGCGAGAACGGCACCGGTTCCCCATCGATCCGCGCGCCCGTGGTCCCGATCAGGCCGGGTGCCACCCCCGCCGCGCTGAACACCGACTCCATCAGGTATGTCGTGGTGGTCTTCCCGTTCGTCCCCGTGACGCCGACCATCGTCATCCGATCGGCGGGGGTTCCGAAGAACGCGGCGGCGATCGGCCCCATGGCCTCCCGTACGGACCGGACGAGTACCTGGGTGGGCCCCTCGACCGGGAGCCACCGTTCGACGATCAGCACCGCAGCGCCGGCAGCCGCGGCGTCCGCCGCGAAGTCGTGGCCGTCGACGCGCGAGCCGGGCACGCAGAAGAACAGCCCGCTCGGTACGACATCGCTCGCTCGGTGCGCCACCTCGGCGACGGGGACGCGCACATCCCCGCGCACCTCGGCGCCCGGCAGGTCGACCAGGACGTCGGCGAGGAGGATCCGTTCAGGGGATGGGGAGGTCACCGATGATGAGCTTACCCTCGGACTCGGCCTCCCGGTGGCTGCATCGCTCATGGCACATGCAGCGCATGCGGCGGCAACGGAACCCGGCTGGCTGCAGCGATCCCCAGCCGCTCGATCGCGTACCGGGCGACCCGCTGGAACAAGGGGGCCGACGCGATCCCCCCATAGACGGTCGAGGGCTCGTCGATCATGACCGCGATCACCACGCGGGGGTTCGATGCGGGGAGGAAACCGATGAACGACGCGACGTATCTGTGGCTGTACCCGGAGCGGTCGACGAACGGCTTGCGCGCAGTTCCCGTCTTGCCGGCAACCTGGTAGCCGGGGATCCGTGCGTTCTCCCCGGTGCCGTATTGGACCGCGTAGGCCAGCATCTGCGTGACGATCTGCGCTGTGCCCTCCGAGACCACCCGCCGGGACGGCGAGCGCGGGGCGGGCCGGTAGGAGTCCGAGGTCTCGACCGTCCCGCGGATCAGCCTGGGCTGCACCCAGATGCCGCCGTTCGCGATCGTCGCGTATACGGAGGCCATCTGCAGCGGCGTCACCGCGATGCCCTGCCCGAACGGGATCGTCGCCATGCTCGAGGCGCTCCATTGGTCGACCGGCGGCAGGATGCCGCGCGACTCACCTGGGAACCCAACTCCCGTGGGGGCTCCGAAACCGAACTTCGCGAGGTACCGGGCGAACCGCGACTGGCCCAACTTGGCCGCCACCTGAACGATGCCGATGTTGCTGGACTCGGCCACGATGTCGCCGAGCGTCATCCGTTCCCTCGCGTGCGGATGTGAGTCGTGGATCACCACGCCGTCGACCCGCAACTGGGCCGGCACCGAGAAGCGCTGCTGCAGTGAGACCGCGTGTTCTTCGACGGCCGCCGCCGCGGTGATGGTCTTGTTCACCGATCCCGGCTCGAACGCGGCGCTGACGGCGGTGTTGGCGAACCGCTCCGGGTCGGATCCCCTGAACCGGTTGGGATCGAACCAGGGATAGCCGGCCATGGCCAAGACGTCCCCCGTGCGCGGGTCCATGACGATCACGGTCCCGCCCTTCGCGTGGTTCGCCCGCACGGCCTCGGCCAGCGCCGCCTGTGCCTGGTACTGGAGGTAGCGATCCAGCGTGAGGACGAGATCCTCGCCGGCCTTCGGCGGAACGGTCGCGTTGACGCCGCCCACGATGGGCCGGCCGTCGATGTCGGTCTCCTCCGTGCTCCGGCCGGGGCGGCCCGCCAGCTCCTTCTGGTAGCCGTACTCCAGCCCCTCCAGCCCGACGCCGTCGACGCCCACGAACCCGAGCACCTGCGGCGCCAGGGGACCGGCCGGGTAGTATCGCTTGCTGACCGGCAGGAACCCGACGCCCGGGAGGCTCAGAGCCTCGACCTGCTTCGCGAGGTCCAGGTCCACCTGCTGCGCGATGTACTCGAAGGTCGAGCCTTCTGCCGTCAGCTTGGGGAGCAGGTCCCGGACCTTCAGATCCAGAAGGTCGGCCAGCTTCACGGCGGTCCCGTACGGGTCCGCCACGAGCTGAGGGTCCGCGTAGATGTCGCGGGCATCCAGGGAGATCGCCAGGGGCTCCCGAGAGCGGTCCAGGATGTCCCCCCTCGTGGCCGGGAGGGTCAAGGTGTGGACCCGCTGATTCAGAGCCAGGGCCCGGTACTCCCCGGCCTGGCTCACCTGCAGGACGGACAGGCGGAGCAGGATCCCTCCGAGGGAGAGAACGAACGCCAGCAGCAGCCCGAAGAGGCGACCCATCGGGGGTCGCCTCACGGCTCGCCCTGCCCTCGCCCGGAGGCGTCCGGCCCCCCGGCCGGCACCGCCGAGGCTGAGCCCTGCACGTGGAGGATGTGGATGTCGTCGGGGAGACGCATACCGTGCAGTCGGGCCCATTCGGCGATGCGGCCGGGGGCGGACAGTTGCGCGGCCTCCCGCCGGAGCTGCCCGTGCTCAAGGGACAGCCCGTCG
>JAHEXX010000054.1 GCA_023251895.1 bacterium | reverse complement strand
GCGTGCGCCGCAACCGGATCAGATGTGCACCACAGCCGAGCGCGCTTCCCACGTCCGCGGCCAGCACGCGGACGTAGGTGCCGCTCGAGCAGATCACCCGGAAGGCGGCGTCGCGGCCGTCGAACGACAGCAGGTCGAAGTCAGACACGTGGATCGGCCGCGACGCCGCTTCGACGGTCTGCCCCTGCCGGGCTGCCTCGTACAGCTTGCGGCCCGCCACCTTCACCGCCGAGTACGCGGGGGGACGCTGCATCGAATCGCCGACCAACCCGGCCATAGCCCGTCGGAGGTGATCCGTGGACGCGGCGACTTCAGTCCGGCGGATGACTTCGCCCTCGGCGTCCAGCGTGTCGGTCTCCTCCCCCAGGCGCATGGTCCCTTCGTACGTCTTGGGCAGATCGGACAGGAACCGCAGCAACCGCGTGGCCCGCCCCACACCGATCACGAGGAGACCGGTGGCCGCGGGGTCCAGGGTTCCGGCGTGCCCGACCTTCCGCGTACCGAGAGCGCGCCGGACCTCGTCGATCACGTCGTGCGAGGTGAGGCGGGTCGGCTTGTCGATGAGGAGCAGGCCCTCCGGCGTGCTCACGCCGGAGGGCCGTCCCTGAGGGCCTCGATCAGGGCCCGCACCGTTTCCGCCAGGCCCTGCGCGGACGTGTACCCGGCCGCCAAGCGGTGCCCACCGCCCCCGAACCGCGACGCGACCGCCGCCACGTCGTGGTCGCCGCGCGACCGCATGCTGACCTTGAACCGGCCATCCCTCTGCTGCTTGATGAGGGCCGCCACGTCCGCCTCCCGGGCCGTCCGAACAACGTCGATCGCGTCGTCCGTCTCGGTGGCGTGTACCCCGGCTCCGGCCAGGTCGGCCTGGGTCAGGTAACTCCACACGAGATCCGCGTCCGGCTCACGCGACAATCGGTGCAACACGGTGCCGAGCAATCGGAGGTACGCGGACGAGTTGTCCTCGTACAGCCCCTGCACCAGCCGGGTGTGATCGAACGGGTACCTCCGCAGCTCGGCAGCCAGCTCCAGCGTCTCCGGCCTCACGGCCTCGAACTGGAACCGGCCCGTATCCGTGACGAGCCCCGCGTACAGGCAGAGCGCGGCATCCGATGGCACCTCCCCGCCGATCGCCAGCATCAACCGGAACGCCAGCTCCGCCGTGGACGAGGCGGCCGGATCGATCAGGGGGATCGTCCCCAGCCCGTCGTTGCTCCGGTGGTGGTCGATCCAGATGAGCTCGCCGGCCCTCGACGCATTGGCCGCCAACATCCCCAGCCGATCCAGCGCCGCGGCGTCGCACGTCACCATCACGGTGGGTCTCTTGGGGAACGTCCTCGGCTCGACCAGCGCATCGGACCCCGGCAGCAGCGCCGCCCAGCGAGGAGCCTCGAAGGGCTCGTTGCCGAACGAGCACACGGTCCGCGCGCCGCGGCTGCGAAGGAACACGGAAAGGCCCAGCATGGAGCCGAGCGCGTCGGGGTCGGGGTTCACGTGGCACGCCAACGCGATCTCGTCGGCTCGGGCCAGCACCTCGGCCGCCCGTCTCAGCTCGTCACTCACGGTCGTCCTCGTGGATCTTGCGGATCAGTTCGTCGATGTGCTCTGCCTGGGCGATCGTGACGTCTTCCTCGAAGTCCAGCTCGGGCAGGAACTTGAGTCGAACCTGATGGCCCAGCACCGACCGCAGGTGCGCACGAGCGGACCGGAGCCCGGCCCTCGTCGCCGCTCTCTGCCCCTCGTCGCCGAACGCCGTGTAGTACACCCATGCGCGCCGAAGGTCCGGCGAGACCCTCACCCCGGTCACGGTGACGAACCCGACGCGCGGATCCTTCAGCTTGGGGATCTCCTCGGCCAGGATCTCCCGGAACTCCTCGCCCACCCGGGTGGGCCGGGTCGCCTCGGTCATCGGTCAGTCCTCCGGGTAGTGGATCGACAGCTCCGCTTCGATGATCTCCACCTCGTGGAACCGCTCCACGAATCGCTCCACTTCGTGGAGCACCTTCTTCGCGTGGTAGCCCTCCCGCGTGACCGCCGCCACCCCGATCGCGGTGCGTTGCCACAGGTCATGGTGGTCGACCTCGGCCACCGACACGTTGAACTTCGACCGGATGGCGTTCGTGAGGGTCTTCACGACGTGTCGCTTCTCCTTCAGAGAACCACACCCGGGGATGCGCAGATCGAACCGCTCCAGCGCGACGAGCATCGGCTAGAGGGTCCGGGCGACCTCGTGCACCTCGTAGGCTTCGATGACGTCACCCTCCTTGACATCGTTGAAGTTCTCGATGCCGACGCCGCACTCGAACCCCTCAGCCACTTCCTTGACGTCGTCCTTGAACCGCCGCAACGACCCGATCCTCCCGTCGTAGACGACAACGCCCTCCCGAACGACCCGGGCCCGCGCGTCGCGGAGGATCTTCCCCTCTTGCACATGGCATCCCGCCACGACGCCGACCTTCGGAACGCGGAACAGTGCGCGCACCTCGGCCCGACCCAGCTCGGTCTCCTTCTCCTCGGGCGACAGCAGCCCCGACAGCGCCTGCCTGATGTCGTCGATCGCCTCGTAGATCACCTTGTAGAGGCGGACGTCAACGCCCTCCTTCTCGGCAAGGGCCCGGGCCTGCACGTCCGGCCGGACGTTGAACCCGACCACGATGGCCTGCGACGCCATTGCCAGGGAGATATCGCTCTCGGTGATGGCGCCGGCCGCGCTGTGGATGATGTTCACGCGGACCTCGTGCCGCGGGAGCTTGAGGAACGCATCGGTGAGCGCCCCCAGCGAGCCCTGCGCGTCTGCCTTGAGGATGATGTTGAGCTCGGGGATCTCCCGGTCGGCTGCCTGCGCCATGAGGTCGGTGAGGGTCGGCGGGCGCGTAGCGACCAGTTCGGCGGCCCGGGCCATGGCCTCACGCTCGGCCCCGATATGGCGGGCCTCACGCTCGTCCTCCACTTCCCGGAACTCGTCCCCGGCGTTGGGCACCGAGGCCCATCCCAGGACCACGACCGGCTTGCTGGGGCCGGCCCGCTTCACCGGGTTCCCGTTCTCGTCTTGCATCGCGCGGATCTTGGCCCACGTGGTTCCGCAGACGAGCGCGTCGCCGACGTCGAGCGTGCCCCTTTGAACCAGTACCGTGGCCACGGGGCCCCGGCCCTTGTCCAGGTTCGCCTCGATCACCGTTCCCCGCTAACGACCCGACGGATCGGCCTTCAGCTCCTCGAGGTCGGCGACCAACAGGACGGTCTCGAGCAGCGTCTCGAGGTTCTTCCGGGCCTTGGCGGAGACATCCACGAACTCGAACGTCCCGCCCCACTCGGAGGGGACCACACCTCGCTCGACCATCTGCTGGCGAACCCGTGTTGGGTCGGCCTCGGGCTTGTCGATCTTGTTGACGGCCACGATGATCGGTACCCCGGCTGCTTTGGCGTGGTCCAGGGCCTCCACGGTCTGGGGCATGACGCCGTCGTCCGCAGCCACCACGAGGACCGCGATATCCGTGACCTGCGCGCCGCGCGCCCGCATCGCAGTGAACGCCTCGTGCCCGGGTGTGTCGATGAAGGTGATCTCGCGTCCGTTCACGTGGATCTGGTACGCGCCGATGTGCTGGGTGATGCCGCCGAATTCGCCGCCGGCCACATCGGTCTGACGGATCGCGTCGAGGAGCAGGGTCTTACCGTGGTCCACGTGGCCCATCACCGTGACGACGGGCGGCCGAGGCGACAGGAGGCTCTCGTCGACCTCCTCCTCGAGTTCTTCCTCCTCCCCCAGCCCGACGATCTCGGCCTCGTACCCGAGCTCGGCAGCCACGAGCCCGATGGCATCGTCGGAGAGCGAGGTCGTGGCCGTCACCATCTCGCCCAGGCCGAACAGGGCCTTCACGATCTCCGCGGGCGTTCGGTTCGTCTTCTCAGCGATGGTTTGAGCTGTCGAGCCTCGCACGAGCCTGAGCACCGGAAGCGGCAGCTTGGGCAGCGCGGTAGGAGCCTTCGGGAGAGGGGCCGGGGGGGCCGCAGCCTCGGCCGGAGCCTGCTCGAGCTCGGCGGGCTTCTCCGGCTCAGGGCCAGCTGCCGCCTCAGCCTCGGGCTTGGGTCTTGGCCGGGGCTTGGCGGCGGGCTTCTCGACCGCGCCCTTGGCTGGAGCCGCGGAAACGGCCTTGCCGCCGGATGCCCGGAGACGCGGAACGAGCTCGTCCGGCACAGACGAGGACGCCGTGCGACCGGTCACCCCCATCGCCTCGAGGGCGGCGATCAACTCCTTGCTCGCGATGCCGAGCTCTTTGGCCAGCTCGTGAACCCTCACGTACCCATGATCCTTTCGATCTCGACCATTAGCCTAGCGGCTTCCTCTGGAGCCAGGTCGGTTCGCACCGCCCGGGACAGGGTCCCCCGCCGCAACGCCAGCCGGACGCAGTCCATCTTGCGGTGCACGTACGCGCCCCTTCCCGCGGCCCTTCCCGACGGATCGGGCGCCACGCCGCCGTCCACCCGGGCGATCCGCAGGAGCGAGGCCTTCGGGGCCTTCCCCCAACACCCGACGCACGTCCGCACCGGCTCGTGTCGGGCACCCACGGCTTACTCCTGGGCCGCTCCCTCGGGGGCATCGGACGCTCGCGCAGTGGCCCCCTCCGGGCCGGCGTCCTCCGACGCGCTCGCAGCGTCCAGCGCACCCTCCGTCCCTTCTTCACCCGTACCCGCGGGAGCCTCCTCCTCCACTGGGGGTGGTGTCGAGGAAGCCGCCGCGGCGGTGACGCGTTGTTCCTCGCCGAACTGCGTCTCACTCTTGATGTCGATCCGCCACCCGGTGAGGCGCGCCGCGAGGCGAGCGTTCTGCCCCTCTTTGCCGATCGCCAGCGAGAGTTGGTAGTCGGGCACGATGACGAGGGCTGTCTGCGTGTCGGGGTCCGTGCGGACCTCCTTCACCTTGGCCGGCTGGAGCGCGTTCGCCACAAACTCGCCGGGATTCGCGCTCCACGGCATGACGTCGATCTTCTCTCCTCGGAGCTCGTTCACGACCATGCGCACGCGCGAGCCCTTTGGCCCCACGCACGCGCCCACGGGGTCCACTCCCGGCTCGTTCGAAACCACCGCGATCTTGGACCGGTGCCCTGGCTCGCGGGCCACGGCCTTGATCTCGACGATGCCCTCTTCGATCTCGGGAACCTCCAGCTCGAACAGCTTCTTCAGGAGCCCGGGGTGCGAGCGGGACACGACGATCTGGGGGCCCTTCGTCCCACGGCGGACCTCGGTGATGTAAGCCTTCAGGCGCTCGCCGTGACGGTAGGGCTCCGACGGCACCTGTTCGGCCTGCGGAAGCAGAGCCTCCACCTTGCCGAGGTCGAGCAGCGTGTACCGCCGCTCCTGCTGCTGCACGATGCCGGTCACGATGTCGCCCTCGCGGCCGGCGAACTCCTCATAGGTCATCTCCCGTTCGGCGTCGCGGAGCTTCTGGAAGATCACCTGCTTGGCGGTCTGCGCCCCGATCCGGCCCTTGAACTCGTCCGTGACTTCGACCTCCTTCTCGGAGACGACCTCGCTAGTGACCTCCCCCTCCTCGTCCTCCTTCTCGGTGAGTTCCTGCACCCACACCCGCAGGTCGCCCGACTCGGGGTCTATCAGGGCGCGCACACCGAAAGACTCCTCGTCGAGGTCCGGGTGCTGCTGTTTCCACCAGGACTTGTAGGCGGACGCCATCGCCTCCTCGAGGCCCGCTAGGATGGTCTCGAATGCGATGCCCTTTTCGCGTTCCAGCTCGCGGAGCGCAGCGATCATCTCGGCGTTCATGACGTGCTCCTCTTCAGTTCGTCGGCCCAGTCGACGACCGTCCGGGCCGACGCGATGCCCGCATACGCTACGCGGAGCTCCCCGCCTTCGGTGGCGATCACGATCGCGTCCCTGTCGGCAGAGACCAGCGCTCCCGAGTGGGTCCGCGACCCCTCAACGGGCTCCGTCGTCTTCACCTTCACCCGCTCCCCCACGTGCCGCTCGAAGTCGCTCGGCCGCTTCAGCGGCCGCTCGATCCCCGGCGAGCTGACCTCCAGGACGTAAGGCCCCGGCTGGAACCCTTCGAGGTCGAGCCGGCGGGAGACACGCTCGGCGATGTCCGAGATCGTGTCCAGATCGACGCCACCCTCCCGGTCGACCGTCACCCGCAGGATCCGGCGGCCCCCCTCCTTCCGGAACGTGACCTCCACGAGCTCCAGACGGGCCGCCTCGACCACCGGGCCGATCAGCGCTTCCACGTCCATCTCGCCCTCGTTCCGGCCCCTCGAAAAAGAAGTGGGCGCGAGCCCACTTCCGGGTTCCGACGAACTCTGTTCGGCTTGAAGTATAGCGGACCAGCGCCGTCAGAGCGCTCGGCGTCGCCCTCCCGGATCGCTCCAGGGATCCCCGCGGCTCATCCGGCGGGTCATCCTCGGATCGTCCCACCGATCGTGCCATCGAACGCCGAGATCACGGCAAGCCGCCTCGGCGCGCTCCTTGGAGGAGAACTCGTCTCGGACCCAGTCGCCGTCGACGTCGATCAGGAGCAGATCCCACGTCTCCCGCCCGACGTGCTGGATCACGCCCTCGACTTCCCGGTGGATCTTCACGAAATCGAGCAGCGCGCCGGGCGCGCGGATCCCTGCCATGCCTTCACCCTACTCCTCTACGGCGTGGTGACCGCGTCGACGTGTTGCTGCCACAGGAACGTGGGGGCCGAGCCGTCGTCGACGGCGTAGGCGTTGACGGCCGCGAGCATGCTTGCGTCCAACGGGTCGCGGGCGATCGAGCTGAAGTCCCCCCACCGTTCGATATCGCCCGCAGCGTGCTCGTACCTGGCCTGGCCTGCTTTCAGGAGGATCGGCGATGCGTTCACCGACCCCGGTGGTATCACCGCCGCGTAGATCGAAAGGAACTCGCCCGCCGGGGCGCTGGCCTGGCTGTAGTTCACGAACAGGTTGCCGCCGGCGTCGGTGGCCACCGACGGCCAGGCCGCGTCGCGGAGGTCCTGCCCGACCACGCCCCTTCGGGTCAGCGCGGAGGCGGCCAGCGGGAAGGCGACATCGATCTCGTACCAGCGCACCGCCGACTCCACGAAGGCGCTGGGCCCGAAGTTGTATTGGACGGCGTGCGCCGTGTACAGGAGGCCCACATCCGCGTCGAAGAAGGCGTCGGTCAAGCGGAGGTCCCCGGTATCCCACCACGTGTCGGGGTTCCCGGTACCGCCATTTCCCTGCGTGCCGAAGGGGGGCACGACTGCCTTGCCGACCACGAGCGAGGCCTTGGCAAGCGTGAGGAAACCCGCCCCCTCTCTGAGCCGCCACAGGATCAGTTGCCTCCCCGATATGGCCGTGGACGGCAGGAACTCAACGAGGAACTGCGTCGTGGGCGAGGTCCCTCCCGTCGTACGTGCCGGTTGGATCGTGAACCCCGGCGAACCATCCGGATTCCTCGTCTGCTTGTCGGCGAACACCAGGACCTTGAGCGTCGCCGTGCAGTCGTACAGCCGCGACTTCGGGAACGACAGGATCTGCGCGTAGTCGTACCCGGGTCCTCGGAACGGGAACTGGTTGGTGGTCACGGTCACCCGGTCGGACGTGAACCCCAAGCCCGGGTAGTCGGCCAGCTGCTTCCCATCGCCCGCGCGTTGGTCCCCGCCGAGGCGCGTCGTGCACCACGTTCCGGTGTCGTCCGCGGTGGACTCTGGGATGGCCACGATCACGATCCAGGAGTGCGTGTCGTTGACGGCCAGGAATATCAACACGAACTCGTCGTCGTACGGGTCGTAGACGACCTTCGGGTCGAAGTCGAACGTTCCCGGCGGCAGGACCCCGCCGATGCTTCGCAATCGGACCGGGAACCCGGCCTGCAGGACGCCGGACCGGTCGTACACGCCGACCTTCACGTTCGTCGCCGTCACGTACCAGTTGGGACCGAGGGCGCCGCTCGGGTCCGCGGGCGACGTCGTGGGCGTCGCGTCCACGTTCGCGTCGAACCCGAACGAAGAGGAGATGCGGGGCCCACCGATCGCTGGGACGCCGTAGTCGAACCCCATACCCGAAGCCCGAGCAGCCACCTTCGCCGCGAGAACGGCATCGGGCGGGAACAGAGGCCGGTCGATCGCGACCGGTCGGGCCGTTGTGGCCTCTCGAACCGGCAGAGCGCGCGGCATTCCGAGGGCCCGGGCCAGGCCCCGCGGAATCACCTCCCCGGTCCCCGTCGCCGCGGCCGACGGGTGGATCTGCGCCAGGCTCGCTGTGAGCATTGCGACGACCAGGAGTGGGAACGACCTGCGGACCATCGGCGCGCTCCTCGGGAGGTTGGTTCCGTTCCGGGGCAACCTACCGCAGGCGGCCGCCCACGGTCCACCCGTTGACGGCAACCCCCGCACCTCGGACAATCGGGCTGTCATGTGGGCGGACGGCGCGACTTGGGTCTGGTCCTGGGGCTCGAGGAGCCCGGCGCCGCGCTGACCAAGCACGCATCCGACGGTACGGCGGCCCCGGGCCACTGCACGGGGCCTTGTGCGTGCCTGGGGGAAAGATGAGCGGAGCGATCCTGCGGATCCAACCGGGCGAGAAGGCGTTCGCAGACCTCGCCGCGGACTGGCCCCTCGTGCCGGTCTGGGCCGAGTTGCTGGCCGACGTCTCGACCCCGGTGGGGGTGTTCCCGGCCCTGGCCGGCGCGGGGCCCGGGGTGCTCCTGGAAAGCGTCGAGCGTTCCGAGCGGTGGGGCCGTTACTCCTTCGTCGCCGGCGACCCCGCCGCGGTGGTGGTGGCGGATGAGACCGGCCTCCGGATCAGCGACGTCATCCGTGACCTGCCGCTGGCATCGACCCCGTACGGGGAGCCCCGGGCGGCCCTTCGGGCGGTGGCCGACGCGTTGCGCGGTCCTCGGGTCGCCGGCCTGCCGTCGCTGACCGGCGGCCTGATCGGGTTCCTGTCCTACGAGGCCGCGAAGCTGCTCGATGGTCACCCTCATCCCAGCGGCGAGACCCGGTGTCCTCCCATCGGACTCCTCGTGATCGACCGGGCCGTGGTGTTCGACCACTGGCACCAGCGGTTGCTCCTGATCGCACATGTCCCGGGCGCTCGCTATGCGGAGGGGGTAGCGGCCCTGGAGGAGCTGGCGGAGCGGGTGACCACGGCCGTTCCGCCAGCGCCGGAGCCCCTGGGCTCCGGCGCAGACACCGCCAGGGACCTCGGCGAGGCGAACATGGACGACGAGCGGTTCCGCGACATCGTCCGTTCCATGAAAGAGCACATCCTGGCCGGAGACATCTTCCAAGCCGTTCCCTCACGGCGGGTGTCGTTCCCGGCGACGCGGGGTGGGCTCCCCGTGTACCGGCGCCTCCGCGTGTCGAACCCGGCCCCGTACATGTTCTTCCTGCGGATGCTGGGTATGGAGCTGGCGGGCTCGTCGCCAGAGCCGCTCGTGCGGGTCGAAGGCCGGACCGTCTCGACCCGGCCCATCGCCGGCACCCGCCCCCGGGGCGAGACCGAGATCCGGGACCGGCTCTTGGAGCACGAGCTCCTGGCGGACCCCAAGGAACAGGCCGAGCACGCGATGTTGGTGGATCTGGCCCGCAACGACATCGGTCGCGTCTGCAAGCCGGGGTCGGTGCACCCCACCGAGCTGATGGTCGTGGAGCGGTTCTCCCGTGTGATGCACATCGTCAGCACCGTGGAAGGGAAGCTGGCCGACGGATACCACCCCCTGGATGCGCTTGCCGTGACGTTCCCGGCCGGGACGGTGACCGGTGCGCCGAAGCGTCGGGCCATGGAGCTCATCGCGGAGCACGAGCCGACCGCCCGGGGCCCGTACGCCGGGGCGGTCGGCTATCTCACCTTCGCCGGGGACCTGGACTTCTGCATCACGATCCGCACCGCCGTGGTGACCGACGGCGTGGCGCACGTGCAGACCGGGGCCGGAGTGGTGGCCGACTCCGATCCCGAGCTCGAGCTGCGGGAGACCAAGGCGAAGGCCTCGGCGCTGTTCCCGGCGGTGCTGGAGGCCGAGGGAGGCATCGCATGATCCTGGTCGTCGACCACTACGACTCGTTCGTCTACAACCTGGTCCAGCTGGTCGAGAGCCTCGGCGTCCAGACCGAGGTCGTTCGATCCGACGCGGAACCCACCGAGGCGCTCCTCGGGCGCAAGCCCGACGCGGTGATCCTGTCACCGGGGCCGGGCCGGCCGGAGGAAGCCGGATGCTTCGTCGAGCTGGCCCGCACGCTGCCCGAAGAGACGCCGCTCCTCGGGGTGTGCCTGGGGCACCAGGCGATCGGGGAGGCCTTCGGCGGCCACGTCGCCCGGGGGCCCGTGCCGGTCCACGGCAAGGCCTCGCTGGTGTTCCACCACGGCATCGGGATCCTGGACGGCCTGCCCAATCCGTTCGAGGCCGGGCGGTATCACTCGCTGATCGTCACCCGCGACGACTTGCCGGATGACCTCGAGGTCACGGCATGGACCGAGGACAACCTGGTCATGGCGGTCCAGCACCGGCGACTCCCGAGGTTCGGCGTGCAGTTCCACCCCGAGTCAATCCTCACGCCGGACGGACCCAAGATCGTCGAGAACTTCCTGGCGCTGACGAGAGCCTAAGCCGGGGCCGGGCAGGACAAGCCGTAGGCGAACTTGGCCGAGTTCGGTGCGACCTTGCAGCGGGACTCCCTGACGGCCACGAAGGCATTGGCGGGGACCCTCTTCAGCTGGTCCAGCAAGCCGTTGGTCCATCGAGGATCGACCGTTCCCTGGAAGAACCAGTCCGACCCGTTGTCGGCGACGATCAGCCCGTAGTGCTTCATGGCCTCGAGGACCACCTTCGCGGGAGCCCCGAACCTGGACTCGTCGAACCCAGCTTTCAGTCGGAACCGAGCCCCCATCGGCGGGCACCGCAGGTCACTCAGACCAGCGTCGTGCCGAGCCGGCCACAGGTGGCTGTTCTGGGTGCATCCCACGGTGAACCGGATGGCGTGTCCGATGAACCCGGACTGCACCTCGTCGTACCGAACGAGCCCGGCGAAGATGGGCAGCCCCGCCGCATCGGCCGACGTCCAGCCGTTGGGACGCAGCGAGTCGCTCGCGAGATCAAAGACGGCCCCGCTTCCCGCCGTTGGACTCCCGCCGTTCCATCGCGCCGCGTACAGCTCGTACAGCGTGCACGTGTCCAGATCGATCATCACTGCATGACGGTCTGACCCGCCCTCGATGTGCACGTCTGGACCGAAGGGGTACGGGCCGGGATCGGACTCGTCGGCGTACGTGAAACTCATGCCGACGGACGGGTGGGTCGAATCCACCACGTCGAACGGGATCCCATAGCCGGGGGGCCCGAAGTCCGGGTGCAACAGTGTCGTTGCCGCGTGCACCGCCTTCTTCCACGTCTTGCTCTTCGGATGCACCGGAAGGGCCGAGACGTCCATGTTCCAGACGTTGTCCGCGGGGAACACGCCGCACGTCGTGCCCGGCACCGGCGCAGCGTCCGCGGATCCGGGGAGTGAGCCCATCACCAGGGCGATGACCCCGATAAGGGGGAGTCGCTTCATCCCCTGGGTATCGGCAACGCACGCCCACCCGCTTGACCGGGCAGCTACCTCTCGATGGTCTCGGCGGCCCTCTCCGTGGCGATCTTGCGGGCCTCGGCGACCAAGGCTTCGACGAACCGGTCCTCGGGGATCTTGTCCCGGACCTCGCCCTTCACGATCAGGAAGCCCTGGCCTTTGCCGGCGGCGATGCCCAGGTCGGCCTCCCGAGCCTCGCCCGGGCCGTTCACCACGCATCCCATCACAGCAACGCGGATCGGGACCTCGATACGCTCCTTCTCAAGGGCTTCCTGCACCTGCTTGGTGAGCCCCAGCACGTCGACTTCGGCCCGGCCGCACGAAGGGCAAGCCACCAGGTCGAGGCCGCGCCTCCGGAGGCCGAGCGACTGGAGGATCCACGTCCCGACTTTGACCTCCTCCACGGGGTCGTCGGTCAGCGAGACTCGGATCGTGTCGCCGATCCCCTCGGCCAGCAGCGTCCCGATGCCCACCGCGCTCTTCACACCGCCCATCGGCATGGGCCCGGCCTCCGTGACGCCGAGGTGCAGCGGGTAGTCGCACTTCTGCGCCAACTGACGGTAGGCCTCGATCATCACCCGAGGGTTCGAGTGCTTGACCGAGATCTTGATGTCGAAGAATCCCTCGTCCTCCAGGATGCGCGCCTCGTCCAGCGCCGACTCCACGAGAGCCTCCGCCGTGGGGGAGCCGTACTTCGCCAGCAGGTCCTGCTCCAGCGAGCCGGCGTTGACTCCGATCCGGATCGGCACGCCCCGGTCCTTGGCCTCGCGCGCGATAAGCCGGACCTTGTCCTGGTACTTGATGTTCCCCGGATTGATCCGGAGCCCCTGGATCCCGGCTTCCAACGCTGCCACCGCGTACTTCCACTGGAAGTGGATGTCGGCGACGACGGGGATCGTGGACTTCGCCGCGATGGCCTTCAGCGCCTCGGCGTCCTTCCAGTGCGGCACCGCCACCCGAACGATCTCGCAACCCGTGGCGACCAGCGCGGCGATCTGCTGGAGGGTGGCGTCGATGTCGGCGGTCTTCGTCGTGGTCATCGACTGCACACGCACCGGCGCGTCGCCCCCCACGGTTACGTCGCCGACCCTGACCTGCCGAGACTTCCTTCGGTTCGCCAGCATCGATCCCAGGCTACCCCCTCACTCGCCGAACACGTGAAACGTGACCTGCCGCTCCTTGGGCTCGTCCATCTCGAACAGGATCAGCCGCTGCCACCGGCCAAGCATCGGCTCCCCCCCCGCCACCGGGATCGCGTGGGAGGTGGCAGACAGGAGCATGGCCTTGACGTGCGAGTGCCCGTTCTGGCGTTCGTGCATCTCGTCGAGGTTCTGGGTCCGCCGATCCAAATCATCGTGGGCGTAGTAGGCATCCTCCGGAACGAGGCGGGTCATCAGATCGCGGAAGTCCTCCTGGGCACCGTCCTCCCACTCGTTGATGAGCAGGGCGCAGGTAGTGTGAGCGCACCAGACGATGGCCGCGCCGTCGGTCACACCCGAGTCTTTGATGGCTCGTGCCAGTTCCTCGGTCAGGTCGACGTACGCGTACGGTTGCGGGAGTTCCACCTCGATCGTGGTCGTCGCCGATTTCACTCATGCCTCCTTGGTGGTGTGGGCCGCGGGCGCGACCGGAAGATCGAAGGTGAACACACTGCCCCTGCCGGGCTCGCTCTGCGCGCGGATGTGGCCGCCGTGGGCCTCGACCACCGACCGGGCGATGGCCAGGCCGATGCCGGTACCGCCTTGCTTACTGGATCGCGCGGGGTCCGCCCGATAGAACCGTTCGAACAGCCGGGGGAGATGCTCCGGCTCGATGCCGGGGCCGGTGTCTTCGACGCTGACCTCGCACACGCCGTTGTGGCGGGACGCGGAGACCTTGACTCGGCCACCGGCCGGCGTGAACCGGACGGCGTTATCCAGCAGGTTGAACAGCACCTGATGGATCCGCTCCCGGTCGGCCCACACCGGCGGGAGATCGGGCGGAACGACACACCCTACCTGCACCCCTCGGCCCGAGCCGGCGACCTGGATCTCGGAGACGACCTCGGCGACGAGGGGCTCGAGCGCAAGGGGTTGCCGATCCAGCGGGACATCCCCGGACTCGAGGCGTGACAGGTCGAGCAGCTGATCCACGAGGCGGCCCAGGCGATCGGCCTGCGCCAGCATCACCTGGACCGTCTCCGGGTCGGGCTGCTCAACACCGTCGAGGAGGTTTTCGAGGTGCGCCCGGAGAGCCGTGATCGGGGTCTTCAGCTCGTGCGAGACGTTGGCGACCAGGTCCTTGCGGAGCTGCTCCAGGCTCTCGAGCTCGGAGCTCATCCGGTTGAACGCGGTGGCGAGCTGGCCGACCTCGTCGCGGGACCTGGTCTCCACCCGCTGGCTGTAATCGCCCTGTTCCATGGTGCGGGCCGCGGTGGCCATGTCCCGCAGCGGCTGCGTCATGCCCCGAGCCAGCCACCGGACCATGAGCAGCGCGAGGGCTGCCGCGATGGCGCTCGCCACCAGGAACTGCCACCAGAAGTTCCGGAGGAAATGGACGGTCGCTGGGAGCACGCCGGGGGCTTCCCTGATCGCGTAAATGGTCTCGCGCGGTTGGCCGGGCCGGCGAACCGGCACCGCCGCGTACACCACGTTCCCCGCGGTGCCAACGTGGACCCGACCGTCGTCGAACATGGGCGGCGCCTCGCCGCGCGGTCCGGGCGTCGTGAACCGGCCGCCCCGGAGCAACAATATGGTCACGCCCTTGGGAGCCTCCCCGAGCTCGAAGGCGGCGGCCCGGTCCGCGATCTGCACGAGCTCCCCCAGGTCGGCGCTGCGCACCGCGTTCCGCAGCGCGAAACCGAGGAAGAAGTAGACGAGGACCACCGTCATCCCGACCGCGAAAACGATCGTTGAACCCAGCTTCGCCCGGATCGTGGGGAGCCGCTCGAGCGGCCGCATGCTCATCGCAGTTCCTCCCTGAGCGCGTAGCCCACCCCGTGCACCGTGCGGATGAAGCGGGGGTCGCCACCGTCCTCCCCGAGCTTCCGGCGGATCCGGGCCACGTGCGAGTCGACGACGCGACCGCCGGCGAAGTCCCGGTACCCCCACACGCGGTCCATCAGTTGGTCGCGCGTCAGGACCACCCCGGGGTCACGGGCCAGCGCGTAGAGGATCTCGAACTCGAGGGGTGTCAACGAGATCTCGTTCCCGTCGACCGTCACCCGACGGCGGTTGGGGTCGATGCTCAGGCCGCCTCGGTCGATCGGCTCGGTGGCGGGGGCCGATCGGATGCGGTCCACTCGGCGCAGCATGGCCTTGACCCGCACGGCCAGCTCGCGCAGGCTGAACGGCTTGGTCAGGTAGTCGTCGGCACCGACAGCGAATCCGGCCACCTTGTCGGCCTCCTCCGTGCGGGCCGTCAGCATCAGTACCGGGATCCACTCCTTGCGCTGGATCTCCTTGCAGACCTCCAGCCCGTCCATGCCGGGGAGCATGAGGTCGAGGACCACGAGTGCGGGGTGGTGTTCCTCGTTCAGCTGGATCGCCTCGGGCCCGTCGTGGGCGACGACCACGTCGAACCCCTCGCTCCGCAGGCGCGCCCGAACAGCCTCCGCGATGGCTTCCTCGTCGTCCACCACGAGGATCGTCTCTCCGGCCACGTCCGAAATCGTAGTGAACCTCTGTTGCGGCCCGGACCAGCGCGTGTGGAGAACTTGTGACAAGGCCCCGCCTACGGGCGGATGTTCAGGGGCTTGGCGATGTCGAGGAACAGCGACGCCATGACGAAGAACCCCAGGAACAGAAGGACGATGGCCGCCACCGGCACCAGCTTCCGCTGGTCAACCTTCCGCCCGCGGATGGTCTCGACCGTCAACACCGCGAGGTGGCCGCCGTCGAACGGCGGCAGCGGTACCAGGTTGATCAGCCCAACGAACAGGTTCACCCCGGCCAGGAGCGGGAGCAGTTCGCCGAACCCGAAGTACTGGACGGTCTGCCCCGCCGCCCGCCCGATGCCAACGGGGCTCACCGGATCCGTGATCCGCCGTTGCTGGCTCCCGAACAGCACCCCGAAGAGATGGCCGAGCCCGGAGGGGCCGAACACCCGCCCCAGGCCTTGGAAGGTCTGGACGAGCCCCCGGCCGATCGCGTCGATCGCCCCTGAGACCGCCCCCACGACGCCGGCCCGATCGCGGCCCACGAGGTGGCGGTCCGACATCAGCGTGCCGACACGCGGGACGAGCTCGCCTTGCACCATCGACAGGATCGGAGTCACCGTCACCCTGAGGATCCGGCCGTTCCGCTCGACCGCCATGGTGATGGGCGTGCCGACGTGGTGCTTCAGGTAGGCACCGAACTGATCGGTGGTCGGGTCGCTGACCGGGCCGACGCGCGCCACCGCGTCCCCGGCTCGAAGTCCCACGGCAGACGCCGGCGATGTCCGGCCGTTCAGCTTGGGGACGACCTGCGTTATCTGAGCGGTGAGGTGCGGCTGGCCCACGATCCCCAGATAGAGCGCGTACAACACGAGCGCCACGAGGATATGCGTGCCGGGGCCTGCCAGGATCATCAGGGCCCGTTGCCACGCCGGTTTCGCCCCGTAGCTCCGAGGCACATCCTCCGGGGCCTCCTCCTTGAA
>JAHEXX010000053.1 GCA_023251895.1 bacterium | reverse complement strand
CGTGGAGGGCTGGGGCAGCGAGTTCGACACCTCCGCGTACGAGGTCAACATCCACTACAAGGACGCCATCCAGGCCGCCGACGAGGCGTTCCTGTTCCGGGTGCTGTGCCACGAGGTCGCGGTCCGGCGCGGGTATCTGGCCACGTTCATGGGGCGACCCATCCCGGACCGGGGCGGGAGCGGGCTGCACCTGAACCTCAGCTTCCGGAGCCAGGAAGACGGATCCAACGCCATGGCCGACCCGGACCATCCGACGGGCATCTCCGACCTGGCCCGGCGATGCGTTGCCGGCATGCTGGCTCACCACGAGGCTCTGGCCGCGATCTGCGCGCCTACGGTGAACGCGTACAAGCGGCTGCTGCCCGACATGCTGAACGGCTACTGGGCAAACTGGGGCTTCGACGATCGGACGGTGGCCATCCGCGTCGCCCCGGACCGAGGAGCCGCCACCCGCCTGGAGAACCGGGTCCCGGACGGTACCGCCAATCCCTACCTGATCGCGGCGGCCATCCTTCACGCCTGCCGGCTGGGGGTGGAGGGCGAACTCGAGCCGCCCCCGCCGCAGCCGGTCGGCGAGGGCGTCAACACGGACCGCCGGATCCCCCCGACCCTCGAGGCCGCCCTCCAGGCTTTCCAGGCCGACCGGGAACTGTGCGAGGCTCTGGGTCCGGAGCTGGTGACGGCTTTCACCATCCTCAAGCAGGCCGAATGGAGTCGGTACACGAAGGCGGTCGCAGATCCCACCACCCCCGACATCACCGAATGGGAGCTGGGCTACTACCTGCCCTTCTACTAGCCCCCCAGATCCCTCGGAGCGAGACCGCATCCTGGTCTAGTCGCATCCTGGCCCATACGAGGCGGGCCTCCCGGACCTACCAGGGAGCCGGCCCCCCCGACAGCATCTAGGTGACAAGAGCGTCCCGGGGGTGATCCGCATGGATGCCAGCCTCGAAGTGCCGGTCGAACGGACGGGCAAGGGCAAGGGGTTGAAGGGCGGTGCCATCGGCCTAGTGTCGGCCACGGTCATCGGCGTCGCGTCCACCGCGCCCGCGTACAGCCTCGCCGCGACGGTCGGCTTGGTCGCCGCGATCGTCGGGCTCATGTCGCCGGCCATCATGCTGGTGGCGTTCGTCCCGATGCTGTTCACGGCGGCCGCCTACTACTACCTGAACCGCGTGGATCCCGACTGCGGGGCCACGTTCTCGTGGGTCACGAGAGCGATGGGGCCGCACGCCGGATGGTTCGGCGGGTGGGGCGTGGTGGTGGCTGACATCGTGGTGATGCCGAGCCTGGCCTGGGTGGCGGCCTGGTACACGTACTCGCTGTTCGGCCTGGATCACGGGCGCTACGACCTGGCCGGCAACACGTGGGCCCTGCTGGCTCTGGGGGCCGTGTTCATCCTGGCCATGACCCTGATCTGCTGGCTGGGCATCGAGCTGTCGGCCCGCACGCAGTTCGTGCTGCTGGCCACCGAGATCCTCATCCTCATGGGGTTCTCCCTGTGGGCCCTGGCGAAGGTGTACATGAACCACCCGGTCGGCTCGGTGACGCCGTCGTGGGATTGGATCAACCCGTTCAAGCTCACGGCGACCCAACTATCTCAGGGCGTGCTGGTCGCGCTGTTCATCTACTGGGGCTGGGATACCGCGGCGAACGTGAACGAGGAGACGCGGCACGGCCGCACGGCCGCAGGCCTCGCGACCGTGTTCTCAACCCTGGTCCTGCTGGGGACCTACATCATCGCGGCCTACGCCACGACGGCCTACAAGGGCCCGGGGTTCCTGAAGAAGAACCCGGACGACGTGCTGACCGGGATGGCCAGCGGCTGGGGGAGCAAGCTCCTCATGCTCGCCGTGTTGTCGTCGGCCATGGCGTCGACCCAGACGACGATCCTGCCCACGGCCCGCACGACGCTGTCGATGGCGGCCCACGGGGCGTTGCCGAAGGCCCTGGCCAAGATCCACCCGAAGTACCTGACCCCGACGTGGTCGACGTGGTGGTTCGGCATCGCGTCCATCGTGTGGTGGGTCGTCCTGATCGCAATCGATCGCACCGAGAACATCCTGTGGGACTCGATCACGGGCCTGGGGTTCGCGATCGCCTTCTACTACGGGATCACGGCGCTGGCAGCGCCCGTCCTGTTCCGCAAGCAGCTGTTCAAGAGCTTCAAGAACTTCCTGCTGGTCGGGGTGGTGCCGCTGATCGGCGCCGTCACCCTGGGCTGGGTGTTCGTGAAGTCCGCCATCGATCTCTTCTACTGGAGCCCGGACACCGCCTACACGCCGGCCTGGTTCAAGTTCGGTGGCTTCCGCGGCCTGGGGGCGCCGTTCGTGATCGGCGTCGGCATGCTGATCATCGGCATCCCGCTGATGTTCTGGTGGAAGCGGGTCAACCCGGCGTTCTTCCGCAACGAGGCCGAGGTGGCGGAGTCGATGGACGAAGAACTCCCCGACGAGTTCCGCGTGACGGAGGAAGCCACGCAGTTCCGTGAGTTCCCGAAGCCGGTCATGCCGAAGCCAAGGACTCCGGCCGGCAACTGAAGAGGAGGCACATCATGAAGGTTCTATTGATCGGCGTTGGTGGCGTCGGTGAGGCCATCGCGGTGGTCGCCAAGGACCGCCCGTGGCTCGAGCGCATGGTCCTCGCGGACATCAACGAGTCGCGGGCGCAGGAGGTGCAGGCCAAGGTCGGCGACGATGCCCGGTTCCCCGTGGAACGGGTGGACGCGAGCGACACGCGGCAGATCGTCCAGCTCGCCCGCCGGTTCGGGGTCGACCTGATCATGAACGCGGTCGAACCCGTCTACAACATGCACATCTTCGAGGCCGCCTTCGAGTCGGGAACGACGTACATGGATATGGCCATGTCGCTGTCGAAGCGGCACCCGACCGACCCGTACCACCAGACCGGTGTCAAGCTCGGCGACGAGCAGTTCGCGCGGGCCGACGCCTGGGAGGAGAAGGGCCTGCTGGCCCTGCTGGGCATGGGGGTCGAGCCGGGGATGGCCGACGTCTTCGCGGCGTACGCGGCCAAGCACCTGTTCGACGAGATCGCCGAGGTCAACGTCCGGGACGGTGCCAACCTAGAGGTGAAGGGCTACCGGTTCGCGCCGAACTTCTCGATCTGGACGTGCATCGAGGAGTGCCTGAACCCGCCCACCGTCTACGAGAAGGACAGGGGCTGGTTCACGACGGAGACGTTCTCCGAGCCCGAGATCTTCGAGTTCCCCGAAGGGATCGGACCCATCGAGTGCGTCAACGTCGAGCACGAGGAGGTCCTGCTGGTCCCCCGCCGGCTGGACGTCGAGCGGGTGACCTTCAAGTACGGCCTGGGCAGCGAGTTCATCAACGTACTGAAGGTGATCGAGCTGCTCGGCATGGACAAGACCGAGCCGGTGAGCGTCAGGGGCGTGCAGGTGGCGCCCCGGGACGTGGTGGCCGCATGCCTGCCCGACCCAGCCCACCTCGGCGACCGGATGACGGGGAAGACCTGCGCCGGCACCTGGGTGAAGGGGAAGGTGGACGGGAAGCCGCGCCAGGTCTACCTGTACCAGGTGGCCGACAACGAGGAGTGCATGGCGAAGTACGGCGTGCAGGCCGTCGTGTGGCAGACGGCGGTCAACCCCGTGATCGCCATGGAGCTCCTCGCGGCTGGTACCTGGAAGGGCGCCGGCGTGGTCGGCCCCGAGGCCTTCGACCCCGACCCGTTCATCGAGCTCATGCCGACGTACGACTTCCCCTGGGGCATGAAGGAGATGACGCCGGGGATCCAGGCTGCGGCCTAGGCCCGGAAGGAGGCGGGGGCGGCGGCCAGCAAGGCCGCCGCCCCTCGTTTCTTAAGTTGACCCTTACGTAAGCCATGGCTTAACATTCGCCCGGGATCCGCAGAGAGGAGGCCGCCATGGCCGTCACGTTCAGGATCAAGATCGATGCCCCCCCGGAGAGGATCTTCGACTACCTCTCGGACCTGCCCCGCCACGGCGAGTGGGCGAATCCCAAGGCCTCGCTGCGGGTCGATCCGGTCTCCGGAGGCACGCTCGCGCCCGGAGCCACCTACCGATCCCAGGCCAAGTTCGTGGGCAAGGCGGTAAGCGCCGACCTCACGGTCACCGCGGTGGAGCGGCCCAGCCGGTTCGCGTTCTCCCTGGTCCAGCACCAGGAAGGCAAGAAGGACGTCCGGTTCGAGCAGACGTTCACGCTCACGCCGCAGGACGGCGGGACCGTGGTGGAGAAGCAGGTGGGCGGCGGCGGCAACCCCATCGTCGGCCTCGTCGCCTATCCCGCCATCCGCGCCGACGCGATGACCTCGCTTCGGAACCTCAAGGCCAAGGTGGAGGGCGGCCAGGTCTAGGAACCGCTCGTTTGCCCCTCTCGGTCGTTCGGTAGCAAAATATCGGCCGATCTTCCGAGCGGAGAGGCTCCTTGGCGGTCCTGGACGATATCGACCTGGGCGACCCCGACAACTACGTCGAGCGGATCCCCTTCGAGTGGTTCGACGAGCTGCGACACAACCACCCCGTTCGGTGGCACGAGGAGCCCGCACCCAACCACGGGTTCTGGGCCGTCACCCGGTACGACGACCTCGTCCAGGTCCACATGGATTGGGAGACCTTCTCCTCGGAGGTCGGGGCCGTCTCGTTGGAGGAGTTGGACGAGCAGCAGCTCGAGATCCGCAAGTCGATGTTGGACACCGACCCGCCGCGGCACACGAGGCTCCGGCAGATCTGCTCGAAGAAGTTCTCCGCGCGGGCCGTCGGACGGTTCGAGGACTTCATCCGGGACGTGGCCCGCCGCGTCCTGGACGAGGCCCTGGCCAAGGGCGCGTTCGACTTCGTGACCGAGATCGCCAGGGAGCTCCCGATCCGGTTCCTGTGCTCGATCTTCACGGTGCCCCAAGAGGACGCGCCGGAGCTGATCACGTGGGGAGACCGGATGATCGGGAACCAGGATCCGGACTACGCCGCGGTGGTCGTGGACAGGGAGGACACGGAGGAGTTCCGGTACCTGCCGTTCCGATCCCCGACCGCGCTGGAGGTGTTCGAGTACGCCGACCGCCAGCGGGACATCCGCCTGGCCGAGCCGACGGCCGACGTGATCTCGGCCCTCACCGTGGCCCAATCCGAGCGCGTCCTGAACGAGCGGGAGTTCCACAACTACTTCGCGCTGTTGATGATTGCCGGCAACGAGACCACCCGGCACACCATCAGCCACGGGATGCTGGCGCTGCTGGAACATCCGGACCAGATGGAGAGGCTGCGGAACGACATGACGTTGATCCCCTCCGCGGTCGAGGAGATCCTGCGGTGGGCCACGCCGGTGCTCCACTTCCGCCGTACCGCCACCCGCGACGTCGAGATGCGCGGGCAGCACATCCGCAAGGGCGAGAAGGTCGTGACCTGGCACATCTCGGCCAACCGGGACGAGACCGTGTTCCCGGACCCCTACCGGTTCGACATCACCCGCCAGCCCAACGACCACGTCACGTTCGGACCCGGCGGCCCGCACTTCTGCCTGGGTGCCCACCTGGCCAGGCTGGAGACACGGGTCATGTTCCAGGAGCTCCTTCCGCGCCTAGCGTCGATGGAGCTGACCGGCCCGGTGGAGCGGATGCGTTCGAACTTCGTGAACGGCATCAAGCGCATGCCCGTCCGCGTCGAGCTAGTCTAGGCCATACTAGTCGCCTGGCTGGACGCTTCGGAGCATCGAGCGGAGTAGGGAGGCAAGGACCTCCTGCTCGGCCGGAGAGAGGTGCGCGGTGACTTCGGCCTCCTCCGCGTTGAACTTCGGGAACAGGGCCTCGATCTTCCTGCGGCCGGGCGCGGTGAGCGAGACCCGGACCATCCGGCCGTCCTCGGCGCTCTTGCCGCGCCGGACCAACCCCCGGCCCTCCAGCGTCGTGACCACCCCGGTGCTCGTGGGCCGGCTGATGCCCACGGCCGCGGCCAGGTCCCGGGACTCCATCTCCCCCCATACCCACAGCACCCACAGGACCACGAACGAGGTCCACGACAGCCGGTCGGTCGCCAGCACCTCCGCCTCCATCTTGCGGCGCACCGCGCTGGAGGCCCTGAACAGGTTCGACACGACCGCCATCGCGCGGAAGTCAAGCGGCAGGTGGCCCAGCCGCTCCAGGACCTTCCGTTCCGCGGGGAGGAGTTCGTCGTCGTTCATCCGGCCAGCTTCTCCCCGACCTCGCGGGCGATGTCGACCAGCGCTAGCACGTCCTCCTCGGTGGTCCGGTAGTTCACGAAGCAGGGACGCAGGTAGACGCGATCGTCGATCAAGGCGGATGCCACGTACACGCGCCCGTCCACCTGCAGAGCCCTCGCCAGCTCGAAGTTGTGCGCGTTCAGGTCCCGGGCGCCCTCCGGCACGTGTCGGAACGGCACGATCGACAGCGGCGGCGGCGCCAGGGGTTCGAGGTCGTCGTGCTTCAGGACCTCCTCGTAGAGCAACCGCGCCTGCCGCAGGTTCTGCTCGATCGCGGTCCGGAAGGCCGGCGCCCCGTACGCCCGGAATGCCAGCCACACCTTGAGAGCCCGGAACGGCCGGGAGTACTCGAGGGTGAAGTCCACGGCGTGCAACTCGTGCCGCTGATGAGGGAGATACCCCTGCTCGTGGGAGAACGCGACCCCGAGCTCCTCCTGCCGACGCACCAGCACGACCCCACAGGCCTTCGGCAGGTACAGCCACTTGTGCGCATCGACCGAGCAGGAGTCGGCCCGGTCCAGCCCCTCGAACAGTGGTGCCACCGACGGAACGGTGGCCGCGGGGAGCCCGTACGCGCCGTCCACATGGAGCCACACC
This sequence comes from bacterium, assembly GCA_023251895.1. Classification (GTDB taxonomy): domain Bacteria; phylum Actinomycetota; class UBA4738; order UBA4738; family HRBIN12; genus JAHEXX01. The sequence continues at coordinate 10,048 of JAHEXX010000053.1, read as the reverse complement.
CCCCGGTCCGCGCACACATCGGCCAGCGCGTCGATGGGGTCGACCGCCCCGGTCAGGGTGGTCCCGGCGGTAGCCACGACCGCGATCGGCGTGACGCCGGCGGCGACGTCGGCGTCGATGGCGTCGGCCACGGCGTCGGGTCGGACCCGGCGCTCCTCGTCCTGGGGCAGGGCCCGCACGGCGGCCGAGCCCAGGCCGAGGAGCTCGGCCGCCCGGACCACCGAGTAGTGGACCTCCGCCGAGCAGTACAGAGCCGGCCGTCGGCCTGCCAGGCCGTCGGCACGGCTTCCGGGCAGCGCACGCTCTCGGGCAGCTGCCAGCGCCGTGATGTTGCTGACCGTCCCTCCGCTGGTGAAGGCACCGCCGGTGGCAGGGAACCCCACGAACTCCCCCATCCAACTAACGGCTTGCCGCTCGATCTCTGTGGCCGCGGCAGCGTAGACCGCCAGGTTGATGTCGTAGGTGTGGGCCAGGAAGTCGGCGATGGCTCCGATCTCCAGGCCCGAGGAGCCGATGAAGGCGAAGTACCGGGGCCGAGGCTGGGCGATGCTCTCGTCCAGGATCCTCGCCGCGTCGTCCAGCACCTCGCGTACCGGCGAGGGTGCCTCCGGCAGGTGGTCCTTCAGCAGCGCCAGGACCCGGTCGTCCAGCGGCGGCTCCTCCGGGCGGAAGTGGTCCATGCTCCGCCAGGCGTGGGCTATCAGCTCCACCGCCCGCGCCAGCGCCTCCGCCCGCGAGGCGTCCAGCTGGAGCGGCCGCTCCGGTTCCTCGGTCATGGTCCGATGCTATCGGGCGAGCTACCCGCCGGCGCCCGCCTCCGACCGCAGATCCTCCAGTTTCTGGCTGGCCGGCACCCGCCCCCGAACGGCGAACGTCATCACGATCCCGAGCATCAGCCAGACGAGCGCGTACACCCACACGAGGTTGGTCGGGCTCGGCACCTTGTAGATGGCCCCGAAGATCGCCCCGAGCGAGAGCACGAGGCCGATCACGCCGGCGATCCACACCCCGGCCTTGTTCGGGTGATCCGCCAACCCCCGGAACGAACCGAGCGACATCACCCCGTAGACCACCATCAGCGAGAACCCGCCGAACGTGGACAGCCACGCGAACATCGAGAAGAAGTCGGACTGCTGGGGCAGGCCGAAGATCCCGTTGCCGATCTGGGTCAGCAGCACGAAGAAGGCCGACACCAAGCCCACGAAAAGGGTCGAGCCGATCGGCGAGCCGCGCGAGGAGACCTTGGCGAGCGCGGCCGGGAGCCGCCGGTCCCGGGCCAGGGCGAAGATCCCGCGCGTGGACGCGGTTGCCGCGCCGAGCCCCACAGCCATGACGTCGAGGAGCACCACGATCTCGAGCAGCTTCAGCATGAACAGGGAACTGCCGCCGTACCCTCCAGCGGCATTCGGCACCCCGAGGGCGAACAGTGGCGCCGACGCCACCGCGGGGTTGGTCAGCACCTTCACGTCGAACCCGAACCCGGCGACCTGCGCGTACGCGGCGATCACGTAGTACACGCTCACGATCACGACCGACATGAGCACCGCCAGAGGGATCGACCGCTTGGGATGGGCGGTCTCCTCGGCCAGGTTCGCGGCCGTCTCGAACCCCACGAAGATCAGTACACCGTACAGCACGCCGAACAGGATCCCCGAGTAGCTCGGAGCCTCACCCGGGTTGAACGCCTTGAAGCTGTTGGACGGCGCGTTGAAGATGACGTTCAGGAAGAACCCCAACACCACCACGGCCGAGACCAGCGCCAGCGTGAGCTGGATGCGCGTGGATATGTGCACACCGAGGAACAGGATCACGAAGACGCCTGCCACGTAGAGCAGGTCCCACGCCCAGATCGGCATGACCCCGCTCACCGCGAACGTCCCGACAAGGATCGCGTCGTGCAGGAACCACCCGACGAGCACGGCGATGGCGGACGCGAGGATCGTCGTCCCTCCGTAGTACACCCAGCCGGCCACGGACCCGACCTGCCCGCCCAGGCCCATCGAGACGTAGTCGTAGAGCGAGCCGGCGGCGTGCACCCGCTTCGCGTACTGCGCCACGATCCACCCCAACGCGAACACACCGATCGAAGCCAGGATCACGGCGAACGGCGTGGCGATCCCGGCGCCCTTGCCCGTCACGCTGAAGCCGGCGATCAGCGGGATCAGGAACGCCGCCGAAAACACGGGCCCGATGAGCCCTACGGACTGCGAGATGACGTCGACGAGCGAGAGCCGCTTGGCCCCCAGTCGTTCGTACTGCTCGATCTTCTGCTCCACCTGGGTCCCCCTCCCTTCCGGTCGCTCTCTTCCGAGGCCTACGCGGTCCAGCCTCCTTCGCGCCGTTCGAACCACATATGCACCTGGCCGGTTCCGACGGAGGCCTCGTAGTCGGAGAACTGCTCTCCGCCGGCCGTGCACGCGGCGCCGCCAAGCCCCCCGACCATGATCAGGTAGTGCCCGAACTTCCCTTCGGGCGCGTGCTTCGCGTACTGGGGCATCCACTCGATCACGCCCTTGTGGTCGCCGGCCGCGAGCATCTGGAGGACGTGCTCGTCGGCGGCGCGGGCTTCGGGCGTGATGATGTTCTCCAGGCTCGATGACTCCCGTCCGCGCAGTTCCCTGAACGGGAGGAACCGGTGCGTGAGCCCACCCGAAGCCAGCACGATCACGCGCCGGTCGACCTGCGCGAGGGCCCGGCCCAGGAGTTCCCCCAGCAGAAGGAAGTCGTCGGTCCGGCAGGTCTGGTTGATGGCCACAGACACCCAACGTTCCCCGCCGGAGAGGAACGTCCAGATGTTCACGGTCCCGTAGAAGATCGGCAGGTACGGGTCGTCGCAGGCCAGCACCCACGTGTCGTCCCGTCCGGCGGCCTCCTTGGCCAAGGCGTGCGCGAGTTCGGGATCGCCCGGCATGTCGTACGGGATGCCGCTCATGCCGCGAGGCAGCTCGTGCGAGGTGAACCGGCCCTGCCGCCGCTCGTGGGCCGTGATGATGTGCTCGAACGTGGACTCCCAGTGCGTATCGAGCACGACGACCGTGTCGGGCTTCAAGCGGTCGAACACCTCGGCCTTCAGGCGCTTGAGCCCCGTGTATAGGGTGATCTCCTTCCCCTCGTTGATCTCCAGGCGAATCTCTTCGGGCAGCATGATGGTCGGCACGTGCGCCACCAGGCAGGCCCCGACGATCTCCCCCATCCCCTAACTCCTCTCCCACGGTGCCGTGCACACGTTCTTGACGTCCGCGTAGAAGTCGAAGCTCCACGCGCCGCCCTCCCGGCCGATCCCTGAGTTCCGGGCGCCGCCGAAGGGCGCCCGGAGATCCCGCACGTAGAAGCAGTTCACCCAGACCGTGCCGGCCACGAGCTGAGCGGAGACCCGCTCGGCCCGTTCGGCGTCACCCGTGTAGACGATCGCAGCCAGGCCATAGGCGGTGGCGTTCGCGAGCTCGACGGCCTCCTCCTCGCCGGCGAAGGGCTGGAGTGTGAGGACGGGACCGAACACCTCCTTGGTCAGGATCTCCGAGCGCTCCGGCACGTCGACGAAGAGGGTGGGTCGGTAGTAGAGGCCGCCCAGCTCCTCGTTGGGTCCCCCGCCCATCACGGCCTTGGCGCCGTCGGCCTTGGCCCGCTGGACGAAGCCGTCGATCCGCTCGAAGTGCCCCCGCGTGATCTGGGGGCCGAGGTCGGTTCCCTCGTCGCGGGGGTCGCCCTGCTTCAGCGCCACCCCGGCCTCGACGAGCCGATCCAGGAATTCGTCGTACACGTCCCTTTGGACCAGGAGGCGTGTGCCGGCCAGGCACACCTGGCCGGCGTTGTCGTACTGGTTCACCGCCTGCTTCACGGCCTCGTCCAAGTCGGCGTCGGCGAATGCGATGAACGGCGACTTGCCGCCCAGCTCGAGCGACACCGGGGTCAGGTTGGCGCCGGCGGCGGCCCCGACCAGCTTGCCGGTTTCGACGGAGCCGGTGAACGCGATGCGGTCGACGCTGGGGTTGGCGACGAGCGCGGCGCCGGCCTCCTCGCCGATGCCCTGGACGAGGTTCAGGACGCCGTCGGGGAGACCGGCGTCGCGCGCGATGTCGCACAGAAGCGAGGCCGTGAGCGGCGCCCATTCCGGAGGCTTCAGAACGACGGTGTCGCCGGCGGCGAGCGCCGGAGCCAGCCGCCAGGTGGCGAGCATCAATGGGGCGTTCCACGGAGTGATGACGACCGCCACGCCGGCCGGATCCCACGTCACCCGGTTCCTGTGACCCCGCGTCTCGAAGTCCGGTTCATGGAGCTGGAGCAGCCGATCGGCGAAGAAGTGGAAATTGTGGCCGACACGGGGCATCACGCTGTCCCGCATCGAGCGGAGCAGCGATCCGTTGTCGCGGGTCTCCACGGCCGCGAGCTCCGCCACCCGCCCCTCGACGCCGCCGCCGATCGCGTGGAGGATCTTCGCGCGTTCCTCCGGCGACGTGGCCGCCCAGGAGGCGAAGGCCTTGCGGGCCGCGGCGACGGCCGCGTCGGCTTCCCGTCTCCCGCCCCGGGCGACCATGGCGATGAGCGACTCATCGATCGGCGAGAGGTCCTCGAAGGGATCGGGTGACGCGACCCGTTCGCCACCGATCCAATGCTCGGTGGAGACGGGAACGCCCTCAACGATCGCGCTCGCTCCCACGGCCGGCTCGCCTCCAGCCCATCCTATGCCCGGGGAGTCGGCGGGCACCCGGCTCCCCGGGTCGTTCGGTACCGAACCGTATGAGTCGCCCCCCGAGGCTGTCAAGCGGAGGGTGGGCGCTGCCGGCCCTGCGTGGTTCGATACCGGCCGTGATCGACCGAGGCGACATCATGGCGGCCGCCGATCGGATCGCCGGCCGGGTCCGACGGACGCCGGTGGTGGAATTGGAGCCGGGCGCCTTCGGCGTCCCAGGGCGGCTGGCCCTCAAACTCGAGCTCCTCCAGCACACCGGTTCCTTCAAGCCGCGCGGCGCCTTCAACAAGATGCTGGCCAGCGACGTCGGCGAGGCCGGCGTCATCGCGGCCTCCGGCGGGAACTTCGGCCTGGCTGTGGCCCACGCCGCCCGCGAGCTTGGCTACCGGGCCGAGATCTTCGTCCCGGAGACGTCGCCGCTAGTGAAGGCACAGCGGATCAGGGAACGAGGGGCGGAGGTTCGGGTCGTCCCCGGGTACTACACCGAGGCCCTCGCGGCGTGCGAGGAGCGCTCCCGCGAGACCGGGGCCGTGTTCCTGCACGCCTTCGATCAGCCCGAGGTCGTGGCCGGCCAGGGAACGATCGGTCTCGAGCTATCGGAACAGGTTCCGGACGCCGACACCGTCCTCGTCGCCGTAGGCGGCGGCGGGCTGATCGGCGGCATCGCCGCCTGGTTCGAGGGGAGGACCCACGTGGTCGGCGTGGAGCCGGAGGCCTGCCCGACACTCCACACCGCCCTGGAGGCGGGCGGGCCCGTGGACGTCGAGGTGGGTGGCCTCGCCGCCGACTCTCTGGGCCCCCGTCGTGCCGGGGGCATCGCGTACGCCCTGGCGTCCACGTACGTGGACCGGGTGCTGCTCGTGCCGGACGACTCGATCCGCGACGCCCAGCGCCGGCTGTGGGACGACGTGCGGGTGCTCGCGGAACCGGGGGGCGCCTCGGCCCTCGCCGTCCTGACCTGTGGGGCGTACGTGCCGGAGCCGAACGAGCGGGTGGTCGTCCTGGTGTGCGGGGGCAACACCGACCCCGCGTCGCTGGCGAGCTGAGTCAGCACCCGGTCCCGCCGGTCAGTTCACGTAGCTGAGCCAACAGGTGTACTTCTCGACCTCGCCCTTGGTGGCCGAGAAGAACACGCCCTGGAGCTCCTTCGTGACGGGGCCGCGATGGCCCTCCCCCACAATGCGGTCGTCGACCTCGCGGATCGGGGTGATCTCGGCGGCCGTGCCGGTGAAGAAGGCCTCGTCGGCGTTGTACAGGTCGGTGCGGACGAGGTTCTCCTCGCGAACGCTGTAGCCGAGGTCGCGGGCCAGCGTCATGACGGTATTCCGCGTGATGCCGTCCAGGCACCCGGCCTGGGTGGGCGGTGTGAACAGCTCGCCGTTCCGCACGACGAACACGTTCTCGCCCGAGCCGTCGGTCACGAAGCCCTGCTGGTTCAGCATGATTGCCTCGTCGTACCCGGCCTTCAGCGACTCCACCTTGGCGAGCACCGAGTTGATGTATTGCCCGGTGGCCTTGGCCGCGGCCGGCAGCGAGTTCTGGTCGTTGCGCTTCCACGACGAGATCTTGATGCGGACGCCTTGCTCCAGCGCGTCCTCACCCAGGTAAGCGCCCCACGGCCAGACGGCCACGACCACGTTCACCGGTGCGTTCAGCGGGTTCACGCCCATCTCCCCGTAGCCCCGGAACGCCAGGGGACGGATGTAGCAGGCGCTCAGGCCGTTCGCCGCAATCGTTTCCTTGACCGCCTCGGTCAGGGCCTCCCGCGAGAACGGGATCTCCAGGTGGTAGAGCTTCGCCGAGCGGAACAGCCGCTTGAGGTGCTCGTCGAGGTGCCACACGGCTGGGCCGCGCGGAGTCTCGTAGGCTCGGATGCCCTCGAACACGCCGCTCCCGTAGTGCAGCGCGTGGCTGAGCACGTGGACCTTGGCCTCGGCCCATCCCACCAGCTCGCCGTCCATCCAGATCTTCTCGACCTCGGCGATCGGCACCGGAACCTCCTCTCGGGCGACCCGGGGGCCGGGTCTCGTTTCGCTCAGGCTTGGATGCGCAACAAGGATACCGACTGGTCGGACCCCATACCGAGCAGATGGTAGGCCCGCCAGTGGATCGGCACCCGGCGCGTCTCGTCGTAGCGTTCCGCCGCGCGATCGAACGAGACGGGATCGGTCACGACTTGGGGATGTCCTTGTTGGGATCGACGAACGGGAGCGGCACGACCGTTGCCGGTCGCACGCCCGCCGACGCCGCGATCTCGAGCTCCGTCCCGTGCGCCGTGTAGGCAGCGGGGACCCAGGCGTACCCGATGTTCTTCTGCAGGCGGGGCGACCACGCGCCGGCCGTGACCCGACCGATCCGCTCCCCGCGAGGCGCCCGCACCGGCCAGAAGTCGTTCAACGCGCCCTCCTCGGTCATGGGATCGCCGCCGATGTCGACGCCGACCAGCTTGCGGTCGACGCCGATCTCCGCGAGCTTCGCGAGCGCGGCCTTCCCCACGAAGTCCAGTTCCTGCTCCAGCTCCACGAACTTCTCGAGCCCCACGACGTGGAACGGCGTGTCCTCGATCCGCATGTCCGAGCCGTAGTTGAAGATGCCCGCCTCGATGCGACGGGCCTCGCTCGGCGCGGTGGCCCGGATCCCGAACGGCTCCCCGGCCTGCCGGACCGCTCCCAGAGGTCGTCGCCCCGTGAGGGGTCCCGCAGGTAGATCTCGTAGCCCACCTCTCCGGTCCAGCCGGTGCGGCTGACCATCACCGGGATGCCGTCGACGTCCGCTTCTGCGCACCAGTAGTACCGGAGGTCTCCGATCCGCTCACCGAACAGGGCGCCGATCACGTCCTTCGACCTTGGGCCCTGGACCTGCATCGGGGCCACGTCCGCCTCGCGAACCGTGACATCGAGGCCCCGCCCCGCCGCGACGCCCGCCGCGTACAGCAGCGCATCCGAGTCGGCCAGGGCGAGCCAGAAATGGTTCTCCCCCAGTCGGAGCAACACCGGGTCGTTCACGATGCCGCCGTCGGCCGCGGTCAGCAACACGTACTTGCACTGCCCCACATCACATCTCGTGAGGTCCCGGCAGGTGATCAGATTGGTCAGCTCGAACGCGTCGGGGCCGACGATCTCGACGATCCTTTCGACGCTCACGTCCCACATCGTCACGTCGTTCAGGAGCGCCCAGTACTCGGTGACCGGGTCGTCGTACAGGGTCGGCAGGAGCATGTGGTTGTACAGGCCCCAGCTCTTGCAGCCCGCCCGCTTGGTGGCCTCGAAGTACGGCGACTTGCGGTACCAGGGCTGGATGTAGAACGTGAACGTCTCGGACGCCATGGAGCCTCCTCGTGAGCGGGCAAGATCGAGCCTACTGTCTGTTCGGGAGCCCACGCCAGCCACTCCGGAAGTGGCCCGAACAGGCTATGCAGCCGCTCCCCCGTTCCGCCGATGTTCTCTTCGACGCCACGGGCGCCCAACGAACATGGAAGCCCTCTCAGGAAGCGTGCAGGCCGGGCCGGTACCGGATCCGTCCCGCGAGGTGCGGGACGATGGAGCGGCGCCCTCCGCGGGCGGAACCGAGCGAAGGTTCCGCAACCTGGTCGAGCACATACCGACCATCGTCTACATCGAGACCGACGGGTGGCCCTTCCCCGCCACCTACATCAGCCCCCGCATCGAACAGGTCCTGGGGTACGCATCGAGCGAGTTCCTCGGGGACCACGAGCTGTGGATGCAACTGGTCCACCCCGACGACCTCGGTGCCACCCAGGAGGCGGCTGAGCGCTGCACCCGAACCCATGATCCGTACTGCGTCGAGTACCGCCTCCGATCCCGCGAGGGGCGGTGGGTGTGGTTCCGGGACGAGGCCGTGTTCGTCGAGGACGAGGAGGGCGGGCCCGGCTACTGGCAGGGCGTGATGATCGACATCACCGAACAGAAGCGCGTGGAGGAGGAGTTGGCCGAGGCGCTCGAGCTCGAGCACCAAGCAGCCGAGCAGCTCCGTCAGGCCAATGCCATCAAGGACACCTTCCTTCAGGCCGTGTCGCACGACCTGCGCTCCCCCCTCGCGGCGATCCTGGGAAGCGCTATCACACTGGAGCACGAGGACGAGCTGGGCCTCGCGCCCGAGAAGCGCCGGGAACTGATCCACGGACTGGCCCGGAAGGCCCGCAAGCTCTCCGGCCTGGTCTCCGACCTGCTGGACATGGAGCGACTGTCTCGCCGGGTCCTCGAACCCCGTGTCTCGCCGGTCGACGTCGGAGGGTTGGTCGCCCGCGTGGTCCGCGAGTCCGAGCTGCTTCAAGGCCGGACCGTTCACCTGGAGCTCCCGTCCGTCTCGGTGGCCGTCGACGCGTCCATGGTCGAGAGGATGGTGGAGAATCTGCTGGGCAACGCGGCCAAGCACACCGCGGTCCAGGCCACCGTCTGGGTGACGGTGGAGACTGGGCACGATGGAGTCGTCATCGCGGTCGAGGACGACGGACCCGGAGTGCCGGAGGAGAACCGGGAGGTGCTGTTCGATCCGTTCGCCCGACCCGAGTCGGCCGCCGGCACGCCCGGCCACGGCCTGGGACTTTCCATCGTGGCCCGGTTCGCGGAGCTCCACGGGGGACGGGCCTGGGTCGAGGATCGCGAAGGCGGCGGCGCCTCGTTCCGGGTGCTCCTCCCGTTCCAGCCCGGCGCCGCCTGAGCTGCTGGGCGACGGAGGCCATCGCGGCCGATCGCTCCGCATCCCGGATCATCTGATGTCAACTCAGTCCGAGCCCGCCATCGCCTCCAGACCGGCCGCCACCGCGGCCTCCTCCTGGCTCCGCAGGCGGAGCAGGGGCAGCAGCACCAGGGTGGCCCCCGCCGCCGCCACCCCGGCCACCACGTACACGCCCTGGGCCCCCACCGCGCGAAGGACCGGTCCGGCGAAGATGTATGCCACGGCCACCCCGAGCGACAGGATCGCGTCGAAGGCCGCCATGGTGCGGCTGCGGACGGCGTCGGGCGTACGCCGCTGCATGATCCCCGTCTCCGCCACGATAGTGAGGCCGTCGCTGGTTCCCATACCCAGGGCGCACGCCAGCACCAAGGCGAACGTCGGCGCGAACCCAACGCCCAGGCTGGCCGCGGCGACCCCGGCCGCCCCGAACACCAGCCACACCGGCTCGGACTCCTTCTTCAGCCACCGGCCGGCCAGGGAGCCCAGGACCGAGCCGCCACCCCAGCACGCGATGATCAGGCCGAACCCCAGGGAGCCGGCCCCGAACGACTCGGCGAGCGGTGCGTCGGCGACCATGCCCATCCCCATGCCGAGCAGGAATACCACCCACGCCACCACCATTCGGCGCAGCACTCGCTCCCGCGCTAGGAACTTCAGGCC
>JAHEXX010000147.1 GCA_023251895.1 bacterium | reverse complement strand
ATCGTCGACCTCGCCGACCTCGACGCGTCCGTCGGCACGCACACGACCGGCCAATCCGGCCACCCGGCGTCGTCTCATTGGAACGACCTCGTTCCCCTGTGGGGAGCCGGCGAGTACCACCCGCTGCCGTTCAGCCGCTCCTCCGTCGAGGCCGCGGCGGAGTCGATGCTGATGCTCCGGCCCGCGGTAACCTAGCCACCGCCATGCCCGAGTCCAGGTCCAGGTCCAAGCAGAAGAAGAAGGGGTACACGCCCCCACCTCCACGCCGCAAGCCCGGCCGCAAGGCCAGCCCGAAGTGGTACGTGTTCCTGATCGTCGGCGTCATGGCGGTCGGAGTGGCCATGATCGTCGGCAACTACATGGGGCTCATGCCCGGCACCAGAGTGGTTACCGCGGGGGTCACCAACGTCAACGCGAAACCGCTCTACATGTGGATCGGTCTGGGCTGCATCGGCCTCGGCTTCCTGGGCTCCACCCGCTGGCGCTGACGCACCGAATCACACGGTTGTCATCTTCCACAGGCTTCTCCCCATGTGTGGAAGGACTCACACGTATGTGATTCCACAGCCCGTTGTGGAAAACCACGAGTTCCAAGGTGGGGAACCTGTGGAAAACGGGCGGCGCGATCAGCCCGCGCTCTCCTCGCGGGGCCGCCGAACCACCTGCATGGGCTCACCGCAGTGCCGGGGGATCTGGAGCTCGCCGAGCTTGGTGACCCGGAACTCCGTGCCGCACTCCAGGCACACCAGGTAGACCTCCAGCTCCTCGACCTCCTCGACTTCGGGCTTCTCCTTCGGCCCGCCCGCCGAGACGGCCCGGAGCATCAGGCGGCCGAACCACAGGATGGTCGCGCCGATGGCCCCGGCGATCAGGATCTGGAGCCAAAGATGCATGCCTCAGGCCGGTCGCTCGACCACGGTGGCGTTGGCCATCCCTCCGCCTTCGCACATCACCTGCAGGCCGAACCGCCCGTTCCGGCGCTCCAACTCGTGGAGCAGCCCCGTCATGAGCTTGGCCCCCGTGGCGCCGACCGGATGGCCCATCGCGATGGCCCCGCCGTTCGGGTTGACGTGCTCGTCGAACCACGCGTCGGAGATGCCGAGCTCCTTCTTCCAGGCCAGCACCACCGACGCGAAGGCCTCGTTGAACTCGATCACGTCGAGGTCCTGGAGCGAGAGCCCCGCGCGTTCCAGGGCACGCCCGGTGGCCGGGATCGGAGCGGTGAGCATCATGATCGGCGAGTCGCCGGCCAGGGCGAACGACGCGAACCGGGCTCGGGGCCGGAGCCCCAGCTCCTCGGCCCGCTCCCTCGAGGCCACCAACACCGCCGCCGCGCCGTCGGAGATCTGCGATGAGTTGCCGGCCGTCACCGTCCAATCGATCTGCCCGGGGAACAGCCGCTCGAAGGCCTCGCTGATGAACGCCGGCTCCAGCGCGCGCATCCGCTCGCGATCCGGCTCCATCCGGATCCCCTCGTCCTGGTCCAGCAGCCGTTCCGACCCGTCCTGCCCCGGGGCCTTCACCGGCAGGATCTCCTCGTCGAAGCGGCCTTCGCGCGCGGCCGCCGCGGCCCGCTGGTGCGAGCGGAATCCGAAGTCGTCCTGCTCATCGCGGGAGATACCCCACCGGTGCGCGATCAGCTCGGCCGAGATGCCCTGGGGAACCAGCTTGCCTCCGTACCGTTCCACGAGCTCGCCCGGGAACGGGGTTCCACCGGCCGTCGACGAGCCCAGCGGCACCCGCGTCATGTGCTCCACGCCCGAGGCCGCCACGAGGTCGTAGGCGCCTGCCATCACTCCCTGGGCCGCGAAATGGATCGCCTGTTGGGACGACCCGCACTGGCGATCCACCGTCGTGGAGGGCACCGATTCGGGAAGCCCCGCCGCCAGCCAGGCGTTCCGCGCGACGTTCAGGGACTGGTCCCCGACCTGCGACACGCACCCAGCGATGTGGTCGTCCACCGCCTCCGGGTCCAGGCCCGAGCGGGCCACGACCTCCCGAAGGACCGACGCGAGCAGTACCGCGGGGTGCAGGCCCGCGAGCGCGCCGTTCCGGCGCCCCACAGGGGTCCGTACCGCCTCGACGATCACCGCCTCGCGCACAGCCGTCCGGCCTCCTCGGCCAGGGACTTCCGACCCCCGACGGTAGCACGGGGGGACGGGACCATTGGGAGTGAAGGCTGGCCGGGCTCTGGCCGAACGGGCCTTGTGCGCGCGGATGCCCCGTGCGAACGTTCTTGTTCAGCGGAACCCCCGGGAGCCCGAACTGAATAGGTGAGGAAGGGAGGCACGGCGATGACGATGTACGAGTCTGTGCAGGGGTTCTTCGATCAGGCGGCCACCCGCCTTGGGCTGGAAGACGCGATGCGCCAGGTGCTGCTCACACCGTTCCGCGAGGTCGCAGTTCAGGTCCGAGTGCCGATGGACGACGGGACCCTGCAGGTCTTCCCGGGGTGGCGGATCCAGCACAACGGAGCCCGCGGGCCCTTCAAGGGAGGGCTGCGCTTCCACCCCAAGTCGAACCGCGACGAGTTCCGCACGTTCGCGGCGCTGATGACGTGGAAGTGCGCGCTGCTCGACATCCCGTATGGGGGCGGCAAGGGTGGGATCGCCTGCGATCCCAAGCAGATGTCGCCCGGAGAGGTTGAGCGCCTGTGTCGGGCCTTCATCGAGGCCATCGACCCCGTGATCGGGCCGGATCTGGACATCCCGGCGCCCGACGTGAATACGAGCGGCCGCGAGATGGCGTGGATGTACGACGAGTACAGCAAGGTCCACGGCGACTCCCCGGGGATCGTCACCGGTAAGCCCATCGCGGTGGGCGGGTCGCTGGGACGCGAGCAGGCCACCGGCCGGGGCGGGCTGTACTGCCTGGACCGGATCGCTCAGAGCCGCGGGTGGACCCGGGAGAAGATCCGGGTCGCCGTCGAGGGCTACGGGAACGCGGGGTCGTGGTTCTCCATCCTGGCCGCCCAGCTCGGGTACAGGATCGTTTCCGCGTCCGACACCAAGGGCGCGATCTACAACCCCGAGGGGATCGATCCTGTGGCGCTGCTTCAACACAAGCGCGACACGACCACCGTGGCCGAGTACAAGTACGCGGACGCCATCCCCCCCGAGGACGTCATCGCCCTCGACTGTGAGGTCGTCGTGCCCGCGGCCCTGGAGGAGTCGATCCGCACCGACAACGCCGACCGCATCCGGGGCAATCTGGTCCTGGAGGTGGCGAACTACCCGACCACACCCGAGGCCGACACGATCATGGCCGGGCGCGGCGTGACGGTGGTTCCCGACATCCTGGCCAGCGCAGGCGGCGTCGTGGTGTCCTACCTGGAGTGGGCCCAGAACAAGCAGCGCGAGCGGTGGAGCGAGGAACGCGTAAACGCCCGCCTGAAGGAGTTGATGGAAGCCTCCACCGACGCGGTGCTGGCGCGTGCCCACGAGGGCGGCGTCACGCAGCGTGAGGCCGCCTACGAGATCGCGATCGAGCGCGTCGCGGCGGCGGAGCGGGTCCGCGGCTGGCGGTAGCTCCGAGCCGGCTCGGGCGCCAGCTAGGGGTTCGACACGCCCGGCACGTGGCGGGCCAGGAAGTCGAGGATGGCTCGTTGCTGGCGCACTTCCTCGTCTATGTCGTTCGAGCCGTGGCCTGTCGGGAACAGGTACACCTCGTGCGGGTGGTTGCGGGCCTTGAGCTTGTCTACGTAGTTCCAGGTCTGGGCCGGGGGGCATCGGGAATCGTGCTCGCCCGTCACGAACAAGACCGGGACGCGCACGCGGTCGGCGAAGTGGATCGGGTTGCGGCGCCGCATCAGCTCAGGCACATCGCTGGGGCTTCCCCCGAGCAGCGCGCGATCGTAGGCGAGGAGCGTGGGGGACATCTCCTCCTGCCCCGCCTCGTAGTCGCCGACCGGCACCCCGGCGACCCCGCAGATCCACAGTTCCGGGTGCATCCCGAGCTCCATCAGCGTCGTGTAGCCACCCCATGACCATCCGGCGATCACGGCCCGCTCGGGGTCGGCGATCCCCCTGGCGACGAGGTCGGCGAGGCCAGCATTCACGTCCTCCAGCTCGGGCCCGCCGACGTTCCCGATCAGCGTGTCCCGCCACTCGCGCCCGTAGCCGATCGAGCCTCGGTAGTTGACCATCCCCACCGCGAACCCCGCGTCGACGTAGGCCTGGGCCTCCGGGTACCAGCGGTCGGTGTCCAGCCACGTCGGCCCTCCGTGCACGAGCATGATGACCGGGAACGGGCCGTCTCCGGCGGGCGTGACGCAGAACCCGTGGACCGTCTGCCCGTGCGGGTTCTGGAATTGCCAGGACACGAAGGGACGCCCGTCCGGGGCGCGCTCCCCTTCGGGACGGAGCACTTGCTCCCCGTGTTCGTCCAGAACGCGGGGCTGGCGCTTCCCGCTCTCGTGCCGATACCACACCGTGCCGTCGGGCCGCACCCGCGCGTAGCGGAGGACGCCCGAGGGGTGGTCGATCTGGACCAGCGCTCCGGACGAGACGTCGTACCGATAGGCCTGGTCACGACCCTCGTAGAGGTTGATCAGCAGCAAGGCGCCCCCGTCGGGCCACCAGTCCCGTACCTCGACCAGGCCGTGGAGGTCGAGCCGGAGGTCGGTACGTTCCCCGGTGGTCAGGTCCCAGATCGCCGGCCGATCCTCCCCCTCCCGCTCGTGGATGATCACCAGGCGCTGATCGCCGGCCACCGGTGACCAGCACGCCGAGTGCAGCGCGAGTCCATCGTCCCATTGCTCGCCGACCTCCGCGCCGGTTCGCGGGTCGACGACCCGCAGTGCCGGGTGGATGAGATCACCGTGCTCGGCGTGCTCGAGACAGAGGAGCGAACCGTCAGCCGACAACCCGGCCCGGTTGAATCCGGCGTCGACCTCCTGCTCGCCGATCCGTAGCGACTCCGTGCTCCGCGCGATCTCCTTCGCCGGTGCCCCGTCCACGGCCACGTAGACCCCGAACCCGTCGCGGCCGCTGATGCCCGCGGCCACCAGCCCAGGCGCCTGCGCGATGCCCTCGCTCCACCCCCCGGGCGCACCCTCCAGGAACGGACGCGCCTGCCCACCGTGGAACGGCTGGACGAACCATTGTCCGGACTCGTCGCCCGTCTCGTCCTGCCAGTAGACGACGCCTTCCCCGTCGACGGTCGGCAAGCCGTCGACGACGCCGACCCGGTGGTTCGTGACCTGCCGGCGCGAACCGGTGCCGCGGTCCCAGGTGTGCACCTGGTAGATCCCGCTCTCCGTGCCGACGTACACGAGGCGGTCTGGGGCGTGGGGTGAGTAGTCGGGGAGGGTGGTGACCGGAGCGCGGTATCGGCGTTCCCAGGCGGGTATCGGCGGGCTCATCGGTTGCTCCTATGTCAAGCCGCCGCCGCGGTCAAGCGGTCGGTCGGCTGGTTCATCGATGTCATCGTTTTGAACACCACCCTGGAGAGGTAGCGCTTCAGCGCCCGGATCGCCTCG
>JAHEXX010000146.1 GCA_023251895.1 bacterium | reverse complement strand
AGAGGAGGGGACCCGCTCTGCCGCCACGCTGCTTCATCCGCCTGGCTGACGAAGACCGGATTCCCGAAGTGCGTCAGCACCCTGCCGGATCCGTCGCTCGCCACCCACTCCTCCCTCTCGATGCGCACCTCGAAGTTCCAGGTCGTCCCCGTGGCAAGGTCCGCCCGGGTGTCTCGCCGGAGCTCCCGACGATCCGTGTACACGAACTGTCCAGGGCCCACCTCGATCCCGGGAGCGGCCGAAGCCAGGGCCGCGAGACGCCGGAGGGCCGCCCGAGCGGAGGTGGGGCCGCCGGCTCCGCGCGGCAGGAGGACCTGAAGTGTGACCGCGGCCGCCACCAGGGCGGCCGCGGCTGCCAGCCAGCGTCCGTAGTGCCGCTCGCGCGCGGGTTCGGCGAGGCGGCGGGGGAGGCCGCCCGACGCGTGGATGTGTTGCTCCAACCGGAGCCGGGCCCGCTCCTTCGCTTGATCATCGGTGTGCGACACCTCGGACCCGAGATGCCGTCCGATCTCGATCTCGTTCATGGGCTTCCCGCCAGGCATCAACTCTGCTCCGCCATACCTTGGATTGCCTCCAGGCCCTCCAGTTGTTCACGCATCTTCCGTCTGGCCCGATTGAGGCGCGAGCGCACCGTACCTGAGGGGATCCCGAGGGCCACCGCGACCTCCTCGTACGACAACTCCCCCACTACGAACAGGAGGAACGCGTCCCGGTCCCTCTGATGAAGGGTCATCAGGACCTCGGCGATGCGGGGCGCGGCGAGGGCGGCCGCCAGCCGATCATCGTCCGTTCCCTCCGGGTTGATCTGCCCGACCGGGGCCTTCGCGTAGGCGGCCAGCCTGATCCGTTCGTCCCGGAGATGATGCCGTAATAGGTTCGTGGCGATCCCCAGCAACCACGGCTTCGCCGACGGATATCGGGCGTCGTAGTTCGCACGCCGGTCAAAGGCGATCAGGAACGTCTGCGCTGCAAGCTCCTCGCCGACATCCAGGCCAACGCGCCGTTGCAGGTAGCGGCGGACGGCATCGTAGTGTCGGTCGAACACGAACTCGAAGACATCCGGATCTTCGATGGAGGCAGCGATGATCTCCGCGTCGGTCCGCTCGGCCCTCACACGCCGAAGCCTACGCGTCCTCCTCGGCTAGGGCCTCCACTTGAGCGAGGAGACCGCGTCGGCAAGGAATCCGTAGTCATTGCAGTTCGGCGTGCAGACCAAGACGGCTCCTCCGAAATTGCTGTGCTGGAACTTCTTGTTCGTGTCGCAGTTCCCGAACCCCTTGCCCGACTCGAATCGATCGTTCCAAGTCGCACCCACGTACGAAACCTGCCAGTTCGTCGTGGCCGAGCACGTCGATGGCGCGAAGTAGCTGATGGAGCTCCCGTCGTAGCCAACCGCGTCGTACTCGGTACCGATCAAGACGTCGCTGGCCAGGGGAGCCGTGGCGGCATCCAGGGTCAGTTGTGTGAGGGAGTCCGGCGTGGTTCCCTCGGGGACCTGGATCGCCCCGCCAGAGCCCGCAGCAAGGGCCTCGGCGTAGGTATCGAAGCACCCCAGGTCGACCAGGACCGCGTCGACGGTGCCGGGTTTGCTCCCCGCACCCACGGGATCCAGCCGGGCCGCGCAGTGCTGCGGCTGGCCGGCCTCCGCAGTCGGGGCCCAGAGGCCGACCGAGACCGCTATCAAAACCACCGTCATGACACCGTGTCGCGTGCGCATGTCCACTCCTTCCTCGCCACTCGTCGAGCACCGTAGGAAGCGCGGGCGATCCGAATCGAGGGCGGGATCGCATCAATCGATCATCGGATCGAAATCGAACTGGCGTTCTCTCACTGCCGTGAACCCGATCCGGGCCTGGCGGCAACCAGTAGAGAGGGACATGAACGCATCTCATCGTTCGATCATCGATCCACGAGCAGGTGGCGGCTCGTCTTCGAACCTGGGCGGCCCCGATCCGGTACCCACGGTCGTCTTGATCTCGCCCGCTCGGGTGGACCACGTGTCCGAGTATCTGAGCCTGGGGGCCGTCGTGGTGATGGCCCAAAGCAGTGAGGTCCTGGCCTCGTGGCAAGGTCTGGATGGCTTGGGCTCACCCGGACCTCTTCCAGGGAACGGCTCGAACGGAGCCCGACGCACGACCGGTTCGGACCGCGAACTGCTCGACCTCGACCGGCGGGGGCGGCGCGTGTGGCACCGCGGGGTCCCGCTGAGGCTCACCGCCTTGGAATACGAGGCCCTGGCCCACCTGCTAGAATCGCCCGGAAAGGCATGGTCGTTCCATGAGCTCCGGTGCGTGGTCTGGGGACCGGGACCCGACTACGGCGGGGACGTCTTCGCAGTTCGCTCCCTGATCCAGCGTCTTCGCAGGAAGCTGTCGCAGGCACGCGTCCACGCACGGATCGAGTCGGTGCGTGGGTACGGGTTCCGGTTCGAGCATGGAGGCGATTGACGTGAACCCGGCAGCCCGATCGTGGCAATCACCCTGTGGAAGCCGAGTTCATCCGAAGGGGCGAAGCCCGAGCTGCGGCCTGCGCCTGTCTGGCTGAGGGGAGCTTCGAAGATGTCCACGGTCACGCACGTATACAAGCAGCCATCGGGAGACGGATCGCATCTCCACATCTCCCGGGTTCGCACCGCCGAGGGCATCTCCTACTCACGGGCCGAAGTGGTCCGGGGGCTGGACGCGGGAGAGTCCTGGCGGACGTGGGGAGGGGGCGCCTTCGCCAGGATCCGCAAGGTCGCGGGCTGTCCCCATCCCGACTGCCCCGTGGCCCCCTACATCACCACGGATCCCGACCACACCGCCCAGAACAACCTCGACGGCCTCCCCCCCTTCTAGAGGGGGACCGCTTCCAGCCGCTTCAGGGCGACGAAGTCCCGAACTACGCGGCCTTGCGCTCCTCGCGCGGCAGCTCGGTCACCACCGCACGACGGCGTTGCCGCCGAGCCGTGAGGGCCTGCTCGAAGATCGAGTACAGGACGATCAAGGTGACGACCGCGGCAGCCAGCAGCGAGAGCCAGTTGGAGGACACCGGCAGCGCATGCTCCACCGGGTAACCAAAGCCGAGCATGAACACTCACCTCCAGTGCCATCCTCGGACCGCCTCCCGCCGTGCCGATACGGTCGAGAGACCCCCTCGCTGGGGGCCGACCTCCCCCCTTCCCTGAAGGGGCGCCGTCCAGGTGTGGCCGATCGTCCTGCAACCGGGCGATCTCGTGCGCACGAGCCCGAGGATCGGGGCCGAACGCGATATACAGGGTGGCGTGTCGACCGAACCAGGAGCCCCGAACGAGGTGGTGGTGTCGCCGGGGCAGCCCCACATCACCCGGCGACACTTCCTGAGGAACCTGGCCGGCGGCGCCGCGGTGGTCGCCGTCGGCGGCGCGACGTGGCGGGCCATCGACCAAGGCGTGTTCTCGACCGGCGATGGCCCGGCCTACGCGGCCTGGGGCGAGTGGGACGACCGAAGCGGTGGGTTCCTCGCTCTGGTCCGCCCGGCCGTGCTGGCGGCGAACGCCCACAACACCCAGCCATGGCTATTCGAGCTCGGCACCGACCGCATCGACCTGTTCGCCGATACCACCCGGAGCATGGGCGCGATGGACCCGCTCCGGCGGGAGATGTACGTCTCGGTGGGGTGCGCCCTGGAGAACCTGATGCTCGCCGCGCAGG
Source organism: bacterium (assembly GCA_023251895.1). GTDB lineage: Bacteria > Actinomycetota > UBA4738 > UBA4738 > HRBIN12 > JAHEXX01. Next base: position 1,820 of record JAHEXX010000146.1, on the reverse strand, counting down.
CCGAAGGCCTCAGACCGGCCGTAACGCTGCTGCCGGACCCTTCCGACGAGACCCACGTCGCGCAGGTCGGACTGGGAACCGGCGGGAGGGAGGAGTCCCCCCTCTACCACGCGATCCCGAACCGCCACACCGACCGGGGCGCGTACGACACTTCCCGCCCGGTCGAGCGGGCCACCCTAGATCGGCTGGCCTCGCTGAACGACGTCGTCGATCTCCGGGTGGCGTGGATCACCGACGAAGCCGGCAAGCGACGGTTCGGTGAGTACACCATCGAAGCCACGGTCGCCATCGCCAACGACCCGGAGATGGCCGCGGACTCCTACGCGTGGATGCGCCAGGACTGGGATCAGATCCAGCGCGAGAAGGACGGCCTGACCGTGGATGCCTCGGGCCTCTCCGACATCGTGCGGGCTCTCGGGAAGCTCCTGCCGGCTCAGTCCCAGAAGAAGATCGACAGTTCCTGGGTCGGGGCCACGCGGACCCGGACCGTGGCGACGGCGTCGGCGTTCGGCATCGTCGCAGCCCGCGACCGAGGGGACGACCGCCAGCGCCTGGAGGCCGGGCGCCTGTGGCAGAGGCTCCACCTCGCCGCCACCGACGCCGGCCTTTCGATGCAGCCACTGGCACAGACCGTGGAACGGGCGGACCGCGAACTGTCCGCCAACCTGGAGCCGGTGTTCACGAATGCCCTCGCCGAGCTGACCCCGGAGTGGCAAGCGGTGCTGCCGTTCCGGGTCGGCTACCCGACCGGAGAGCCGGCCCTCAGCCCGCGACGGCCGGCGGAGGAAGTGACACGCTCGTAGGCGGCGACGGGGTCGAACTCACCGGTGGCACTATCCTGAACCGGTGAGCCTCTACCGCCTCACCGGCAAGCCCGAGCTCGTGGCGCCCGTTCTGATCGGCGCGTTCGACGGGTGGATCGACGCGGCCGGAGCGGCCACCGCCGCCGCCGGACACATCGCCGGTCACGGTGAGGCGGTGGTCACCTTCGACGGGGACCTGCTGTTCGACTACCGATCCCGACGGCCCGTGCTCGACGTCATCGACGGCACATTGCACGAGCTCACCTGGTACGAGCTCGCCATCCGGCGGGTCCGGGTGGACGGTCGCGACATCCTGGTCCTCCGGGGCCCGGAGCCCGACTTCCGGTGGCGGGAACTGGCGGGCGACGTCTTGGAGCTTGCGCTGCGTTTCGGCGTCGTGGAGTGGGTCAGCCTCGGGGCGATCCCCGCCGCCGTGCCGCACACGCGGCCGGTGCCGGTGCTCGCGACCTCGTCGAAGCCCGGGCTGCTCCGCGAGGACGAGCAGCAGGGACCCGCCGGGCTCCTGCGCGTGCCTGCGGCAGCGCTCAGCGTCGTGGAGATGGAGGTCGCTGGGAGCGGGATTCCCACGGTGGGCTTCTATGCGCAGGTTCCCCCGTACGTCGGCGGGCCGAACGCGGCTGCGACCATCGCCCTCCTCGAGCACCTGGGGCGGCACCTGGGCGTGGCGTTCCCCGTGGGCTCGCTCCCGGACGAGGCCATGGCCCAACGCGGACGGCTGGACGCCGCGGTGGCCCAGGACGATGAGACCCGCGAGTACGTCGAGCGCCTGGAGGCGATGGCCGGCGAGGAACGGATCCCCTCCGGCGACGAGTTGGCCTCCGAGATCGAACGGTTCCTGCGCGGCGAGGCCGGCGGGGAGCCGAATCCCTTCGGGGGGCGCTGACGGAACGGCGACGCGATCCCAGGTCTTCCAGCTCCGGCCGGTCCCGGTCCGGCCGGGCCGTCCGGCCTAGGCCGCGTCGGCCCTCATCCCGGATGCTGGGAGTGGAAGGAGGT
>JAHEXX010000145.1 GCA_023251895.1 bacterium | reverse complement strand
CCCCGGGCATGAAGAGGCCGACAGTCGTCATCGTCGGAGGCGGGTTCGGTGGGTTGGCCTGCGCCGCCGAACTGAACGGGCGCCCGGTCGATGTGCTGCTGGTTGACTCGAACAACTACCACTTGTTCACGCCGCTCCTGTATCAGGTGGCGAGCGCTCTGCTGAACCCCTCGGACATCGCATATCCGCTTCGGTCTCGCTTCCGGCGCTCGCGAAACGTTCGGTTCCGTCAGGCGCGAGTGACCGACGTGGACTACGTCGCCAAACAGGTGCGGACCGAAGCCGGGGATGTGATCGGCTTCGATTGGCTCGTTCTCGCCACGGGCAGCACCAACAACTACTTCGGGAACCAGAAGCTCGCCCAAGCGGCCATCGGGCTGAAGACGCTGCCGGAGGCACTTCGGCTTCGCAACCACGTCCTGGCGTGTCTGGAGCAGGCCAGCCAGACATCGAGCGAAGCTGATCGAAGAAGATGGCTGACGTTCGTGGTGGTCGGTGGGGGTCCGACCGGAGTGGAGTACGCGGGCGCTCTCGGTGAGCTGCTCCGCATCGTCCTGGGACGCGACTACCCGGACTTGAGGCCTGAAGTGGCGCGGATCGTGCTCCTGGAGGCACGAGACAGCCTGCTCCCACAGTTCGCGGAGCGCCTGAGCAAGTACGCCCAGCGTGCACTACGAAGACACGGAGTTGAGGTCCGCACCCAGACGCTGATGGAAGACGTAACCGATCGGGGCGTTCGGGTCACGGGTGGGGAGGAAGTCGAAACAGCGACGATCGTCTGGTCGGCCGGGGTTCGACCCGATGATGCCACTGTCGGCGCGGAGGTGACGCGCAGCCCCTCCAAGCGGGTCGTCGTAGACGGGCAGTTCCGGATCAAGGACTGTCCCTGGGCGTTCGCGATCGGTGATCTTGCTTCCGTCCCATGGAGGGGCTCCGAGCTTCCGATGCTGTCGCCGCCGGCGATGCAGGAGGGACGCTACGTCGCTCGGCTGATCCTTGGCGAGCGACAGCCCTCGTTTCGCTACATCGACAAGGGGACCCTCGCTACCATTGGCCGCAACTCTGCCGTGGGGCAGGTCGGACGACTCCAGTTCACCGGCTTCATCGGCTGGGTTGTCTGGCTGCTAGTGCACATCTACTACCTGATCGGGTTTCGCAACCGACTTGCCGTCCTCATGTCGTGGGGATGGAACTACCTACGACGCGATCGACCGATCCGTATCGTGGCGCGTGCTGACTTCGACCCTCTTGCCAACGAGGTCGAAGGCTGAAAACGGGTCGCCACAACCCGGACGGGCCTGCTGCCCTGGGGCGCGGCAGGTACAGCCCGCGGCGTATCATCGACCCGTAGGCGCCGCACTACCTCGCGGTCCCGCCCGCTTGTTTCGCCTTCTTGGTCTGGCGCTTCTGCTTGAGGGTCTTTGCGGGGGCCTTCTTTCTGCTCTTGCTTCCGCCCTTCTCCTTGGTGGCCATGTGGCGCCCACCCTCCAGCCCGCCTCTGGACTCATCACTGATAGTGGTCTCACCCACTGTCTGTGGCAAGGGCTTCAACCCCTCCAGTGCCTCGGATGCGGCACGTGCCTCCCGGCCTTGATCTTCGAGCAGCAGTTCACCCGAACAACCCCAAGCCATCCATCTGATCAGACGCACGGCGATCCCGCCTAGTCAAGCCAATCGGCGCGCTCGCGACCTGCGGCACGATGGAACTCCTCGACCACCCGGCGGGCCGCGTCGACCGCCCACCGTGCCGTCTCGACCGAGAGCGCCGGGGGCACCTCCGGCGGAGGGGCCGACGAACGGCGGTCCAGCCGCTCCGGCGGCCCGCGGAACCCGGCGACCGCGTCCCGGAGCGCCTGCAACCGCTCCAGGTCCGGCGCGGAGTCGAGCTGCTTGCCCAAGGTCCGCTCGCACAGGTCGTGCCACTTGGGGAGGAACCGGGCGCGCTCGTTGAAGCTTCCGATCTCCTCCCTGCCGAGCTGGTTCACCAGGGACTCGAGAGCCGCGTGCGCCGCCAGGACCGCGAGCTTGGCGAACCCCTCGTTCTCCGCGGCTCGGCCGGCCATCTCATCGGCCAAGCGCAGGAGCTCCCCAGGGTCGACCACTGGGCCCCGAAGGGTCCTAGGGGGGTCCGGCGCTGCCACGGGCCGAACGGACTGGCGCGAACTGGTCGCACGTGTAGGAGGCGCCGATCACTCCCCGCACGTACCGGCAGCCCCCCACCGCGAGCCTGGGGAACATGAACCTGCACGCGTCGCAGCGGACCTCGGGCCTGGGGGCCTGCCGGTAGCTGGCCGCCGTCTTGGACAGGCCCCAGATCGCCGGCATCCGCTACCCCTCCAGCTCCGCGGTGAGATGGATCTCGACGTTGCCCCGGATCGCGTTGGAGATGGGACATCCTTTCTCCCCGGCCACGGCCACCTCCTCGAACGCCTCCCGGTCAAGACCCGGGACCCGTCCCCGCACGTGAAGGTCCATGCTGGTTAACACGTGACCGACTGGTCGGAGAGGACCGGGGTGCTCTCGGTAGAGAGGCGCCCCTGCCCCTCGAGGAGCGTCCCCTCCCACACGGCGCGGGCACGTCGCTCTGCGGCCATCTAGGCCCCCTTCTCCGTCTGCGTCCATCCTACGCGGTGGCCCCTGCCCGTCCCGTGTGTCGCCCTCCCCCTCCAGCGGATTGGGCTCGAGTGGATTGCAGTCCGGCTCATCGCTTCCCCGGTGCGCGCCGTCGGAGGTCCCCATCGACCCCAAGTGGGCCGCACGAGAGAACGATGCGCGCGCGGGAGAGTGCCTGGACACGACCCGCCGGGTAGCTGTTGCCACCGGGCCGTAGCGACAGTTGACCTCGACCGGCGACAAGCGGGGCCCTCTTCGTCGACGTCCACCGAGCCTTCGACCCAGCATCCCCAGGAGATGAGCTCGTCAACCCCGAGCCAGAGCGCCGAGTTTGCGCTCCACGTCTGATGCGATACCTGCGACATGTGCGGATGCTCTGCATCTTGTCGCATCCCGTCGCACCGCTCGGGCTCAACGAGCGGCTGCGCTACCCATCTGTTGGCAGGCGTGGCGTCGCTCTCTCGCCGTCAACCCGGAGCTCCCCGTGGCCGTGGTGATCAGATCGGACTCGCGCAGCTTCCGGAGCGCCTCAACTTCGATGAGCCGTGCCCGCTCGCCAGATAGCCCGAGCACCCTGCCGGTCTCCCGGAGCGAGAGCGGCTCGCCGGTTTCCAAGCCGCAGCGAAGGGCCACGACCCGGCGCTCGCGTGGGTCGAGCAACTCTACCAAGGCCTCCACGATCTCCTTGTGCATCAGCTGGTCTTCGACCTCGGTGAACACCGCGTCCGAGTCGACCTCCTCGATCAGGTCGCCGAGCTCGGTGTTGTCCTCGCCCACCGGCGACTGAAGCGATATGAGGGTGCTGGCCAGCTCGGTAAGGTCGTCGACCTCCTCCACCGTCTTGTCGAGGGCCTTCGCAAGCTCCTCGCGAGTGGGTTCACGGCCCATCGTCTGCGCGAGCTGGAACCGCGTACGGTTGAGCTTCCGCAGCCGGTCGTGGGTGTGGAGCGGCAGCCGGATCGACCGCGAGCGTTCGGCGATCGCCCGAGTGATGCTCTGGCGGATCCACCACACGGCGTAGGTCGAGAACTTGAAGCCTCGGCGCCAGTCGAAGAGCTCGACGGTGCGCATGAGCCCAATGTTGCCCTCCTGGATCAGGTCGAGCACCGGGAGACCCTGGCCCTGGTACTTGCGCGCGAGCGGCACGACCAGGCGGAGGTTGGCCATGATGAAGCGCTGCCGCGCGGCCTCGGCCTTCCTCACCTCGGCTCGGGCCTTGGCGATGCTCTTCTCCGAGCGCAACCGGCCGGCGCGCAGCCGCTCCTCGGCCTCCTTGCCGCGCTCGATGATGATGGCGAGCTCGACCTCCTCCTCCTTGGTGAGGAGGGGCTCGCGCCCCGCGGTCTGAAGGTACAGTCGAAGGTCGTCCGCCCCGTCGTCAGTGCCCAGCGGGCGGGCGGCGGCATCCTTCCTGTCATCCTCCTGCTCGAAGCCCCCGGGCCGTGCCGACCGGCCTTCAGCGGGAGCCAGCGGGTTGGGTGAGCCTGCCACTGAACTTCTCCCTGATGTCCTCGCCGGCGATCTTCTCCTGGAGCTTGATGATCCCGTGCAGCAGTGCCTCCGGCCGGGGCGGGCAGCCGGGCACGTACACGTCCACGTCGATGATCTGGTCGACGCCCTTGGTGACCGAGTACGAGTCCCAGTACGGGCCGCCGCAGTTGGAGCAGGAACCGAACGAGATGACGTACTTGGGATCGGGCATCTGGTCGTACACCCGCTTGAGCGCGGGTGCCATCTTGTCGGTCAGGGTTCCGGCCACGACCAACAGGTCGGCCTGCCGGGGGCCGTGGGCGAAGGGGATGACCCCGAACCGGATGAAGTCGTTCTTGGAGGTGGAGGCCGCGATGAACTCGATGGCGCAGCAGGCCAGGCCGAAGTTCATGACCCAAAGCGAGTAGCGGCGGCCCCAGTTGAGCAGGAACTTGACGGGCTGGATGCTGGCCAGAGGGGTCTTCTCGGTGATCAGACCCACTTCAGCACTCCCTTGCGCCAGGCGTAGGGGATTCCTTCCGCGAGGACCCCGGGCCCGGGGCAGAGCTAGGCCGCATACCGCTTCTTCCTCTCGCCACGGGGCGGGCGTATTCGGGCCGGCTCATGCTGCCAGCAGAGCCCCGACCCGTTGTAGATGGAGAGCCTCGTATCGCACCCCTCCGCGTCGCACACTCGGCCCGCCGCGTAGGTGCGATTCGCCCGCACGGCCCAGAGGGAAAGGGAGTGCGCCCGCCACACCGGGACCTTCTCCGGCCACATCCTTGGGCCTCCACAGCCACCAACAACCGTCACTCTAGCCTCGGTAGGGGGAAATCACACCCCAGAGGTCGGATTTGAGGAGCGGACGTCTGGCCGGGGGGCCTGCCGGTAGCTGGCCACCATCTGGGGGAGCCCCCAGATCCTGGGCATCCGCTACCCGACTCCGTGAATCTGTCACGATGTCCCGACCGAAGACCCCCTTCGGCATGCAGTAGACGAACGGAAGTTGCACCGGTCGGTGACCGAGATCCTCAGGTCTCGCAGAGATGGCAACCGTCACGCTTGGCCAGGGGATCGAGGTTGCTATCAAAGAGCTCGTCCCGGAGATCACGAGGGTGCTCGACGTCACCGATCACGCCAGCGGGACCAGTCCCTACTTCGAGGCCGCCAAGAAGTAGCGAGCGGGGGCCACGCCCCCCCCCCGCTGGCAGATGGCTTTGCATGTCCCAGAGCCGGCTGTGGTTCGATGGTAGCCGTGGAGAACGTCGGCTATGTGATCTTGTACGTCCGCGATCTGGAGGCGTCGGCGGCGTTCTATCGGCACGTGGTCGGGCTCCCCTTCAAGCTCCGCGACGCGGGGTACGCGGAGTTCGTCACCGGCGAGACGAGGTTCGGGCTCCTCGAGCGCAGTCGCGCCTCCGACCTGATTCGCCGCGAGCCCACCGAGGGAGGCCCGGCCGGCGAGGTCCTCTTCCTCGTCGA
>JAHEXX010000052.1 GCA_023251895.1 bacterium | reverse complement strand
CACACGATGGGCTCGAAGATCACGGGGCTGCAACCGGCAAACGGAGTGGCGGCCGAGACGGCCGCCGCGGCGACCGTGTTCTTCACGGCCCACGCCGGCATCCCCGTGTCCACCACCCACACGATCACCGGGGCCATCGTCGGCACCGGGACCACGCAGCGACTGGCGGCGGTTCGTTGGGGGGTCGCTGGGCAGGTCGTGTGGGCGTGGGTCCTCACCATCCCCGGCGCGTTCGTGGTGGCGTGGCTGGCCTACCTGCCGATCAAGGGCCTCTCGTGAGGATCGGGCGGCGGCCGCTGTTCTTCTTCGGGTGCGGGGCAGTGAACCTGCTGTTGTACCCGCTCACGCCGGCCGAGTTCCGGTGGGTGAACCTCTCGATGGCGGGGCTCGCGGCGTTCTGGGCGGTGCTGCTGACCGTCGAGGAGCTCTCGAAGGGTCGGCGGACAAAGCATCGGCACTAGTCTGGACCAGACTAGTGGAGGTCACGCATGCTTCAGCACGATGGACTCGATCACGTTGGCCACGTTCTCGAGCCCGTCGATGGCCTCTTCGAGGTTCTCGATGACCTCCTTCCACTTCAGGACGTCCATGGCCTTGTGGTCGCCGGAGAAGAGATCCGCAACGGCGCGGCGGTAGATCTTGTCGCCCTCGTTCTCGAGGCTGTTGATCTCGATCCAGAACGGCTCCAAGATCTCCCGGTTCATCTTGGGGAGCGCCGCCATGGCCTGCTCGGTTTGCTCGGCGGCCCGGGACAGCACCTCGATCTGACCCTTCATCTCGGGGAGGGGCTGCTCGATCGCGTGCAGGACGAAGAGGTTGGCCACCGCCTCTACGGCGTCGAGGACGTCGTCCAGCGAGCTGCCCAGCCGGTAGATGTCCTCGCGGTCCATCGGTGTCACGAAGGTCGTGTTCAGACGGCGGATGATGGCGTGAGTGATCTCGTCGCCCTCGTGCTCCCTGTCCTGGATGCGCTTGGCCTTGAGGTCGACCTCCCGATAGTCATCGATCAGGTCCCTCAGCAGATCCACGGTCGCGTGCAGGTTCCGGGCGGACTCCAGGAACAACTCGAAGAAGGCCTCGGAGCGCTGCGAGATCTTGAGTTTCATCCATCCTCCAGTGGGTCAGCGGTCCATTCGTAGCACACGGCGGTGGGGAACAGCACGTCAGAACGTTCCCAGGAAGCTTGCGATGCGGCCGGCTTCCGCGAACCCCAACCGCTCGTACAGGGGGAGCGCCGGCCCGTCCGGCTCCGTGAGGAGCCAAACATCGTCGGCGGCGACCGCCTGGGACTCGACGATGGCTCGACCAACCAGCGCCCCCGCGTACCCCCGGCCCCGAGCCTCGGGGAACGTCGCGACGTGGTCCAGGTACCCCACGCCCTCGAGGACGGTGAGCGACGTCATCGAGACGATGCGTTCGGCGTCGCGGACCACGAACCATCGCTTGCCGGTGTTGGGCGTCATCACCTCGCGCTCCAGCCGGGCCACGGCGTCCAGCTCCTCGGGCGTGCCCTCGCCGAAGAACGGGAGCGACTCCCGAGCCCGCGCCCAGAATGCCTCTTCGAGATCGGCCAGCTCCTCGACCTCCACGCCGCCGTCCTTCGGCGCGGGCCCGCGGTGGACCATCGCCGCGTCCCACGAGAGCCGGTGGCCAGCGGCGCTCCACGCCGCCAGCATGTCGGTGTTGACCTCCGGATCGAACAGCACCACGTGGAGCTGGTTTCTGCCCACGCGGGCCAGGGCCGGCCGGAGCGCCACTTCCACCTCCGCCGCGGTCAGCCCCGGGTGGCCCGGCTCGACGCGCGCGTAGTTCGCGTCGTGGATCTGCGGGAACCGGGCATCGGTGACGACGGCACCCCAAGGGGTGGGCTCGACCCGCTCGAGGTGGTCGTCGAGGGCCCGCCACAGGCGGAGCAGGGGCTCGAGGGAGGACACCCCGTTGAGTCTATCGGCGGCACGTCGTGCGGTAGGCTCGCCCCCGATGATCAGGTGCCGCCTCTACCGTGATGGAACCCTCGAGGACGAGCGTGCGTTCGACCCGTCGGTCATCTCGGCGGCGAAGGAGGCCGGCGAACGGGTCTGGCTGGACGTCACCGAACCGAGCGAGGAGGAGCTGAGGCAGCTCCAGGAGACCTTCGGCCTCCACCCCCTGTCGATCGAGGACAGCAGCCGGTGGGGGCAGCGCTCCAAGATCGAGTTCTACCCCGACTACATCTTCCTGGTGGTGCACGGCCTCAAGCTGGACGATGCCGACGAGCTGATCGACAGCGAGGTCCACCTGTTCGCGGGACAGCGCTTCTACGTCATCACGGTGCGGCGCGAGCCCCTCTTCGACTTCGTGCAGGCCGCCCAGCGTCTGCGGAGCGAGCGGGACGTGCCGCACGAGGGGGTGGGGTTCCAGCTCTACCTGCTACTCGACGAGATCGTGGATGGGTACCTCGACACGGTGGAGCGCCTGGAGGACCTGTCCGACGACATCGAGGACCGGGTGTTCGCCGAGGAGGGCGGGGAGGACGTCCAGGAGGAGATCTTCCGTCTCAAGCGAAAGATCGTGAAGTTCCGCCGGCTGGCCCAGCCCATGCGGGAGGTGGTGGACCTGATCCAGGAGTCGCCGGGGATGGTGAGCGCCGAGCTCGTGCCTTACTACCGCGATGTGCAGGATCACCTGATCCGTTGCGTCGAGTTCATCGACAACATCCGGGACCTGCTGACGTCGGCCCTGGAATCCCGGCTGGCCCAGGTGTCGAACCGCCTGAACGTCGTCATGAAGCAATTGTCGGGATGGGCGGCCATCATCCTGATCCCCACGCTGATCGCCGGGATCTACGGGATGAACTTCCGAAACATGCCGGAGCTCGACTGGCGGTTCGGGTACCCCACCGCGTTGGGCACGATGGCCGTGATGGCGTTCCTCCTGTACCGGGTCTTCAAGAAGCGGGACTGGCTGTAGCGGTGTGCCGTTCCTTGACGGTCCTCTGTGTCGCTCCGGACGGGGAGTCCCTACTCGCGCTGAAGCGGGCCGCGGTCGCTTCGGAGTGGGAGCTCGCCCCGGGGGCGACGACTCGGGACGATGCCCTGGCGCAACTGGAGTCGGAGCAGCCCCACGTCATGGTCGTCTTCGGATCCTTCGAGGGCCTGGTCCGGGAGGCCCTCGACCGGTGGCCGGGCTTGCGCGTGGTAGCCGATCGGGAGGGAGTCGGTGTCGGCGTCGTGGTCGCATCCGCGGCGGAGATCCGGGAGGCGGTTGTTCGCGGCCCCCGACCGCCCGGCCCCGTCAGGATGTGAGGCGTGGCGGTTCCGTGGAGCCCAACCGGCCGACTCCCGGTTGGCGGGGTCCGTCGGTACCATGGAGCCGTGCCGAGCAAGGTTCTCCTCGCAGCCCCGCGTGGCTATTGCGCCGGAGTGGAGCGCGCGGTCGATGCCGTCGAGCGCGCGCTGGCCAAGTACGGAGTCCCTGTCTACGTGCGGAAGCAGATCGTGCACAACGCCCACGTGGTCCGGGACCTCGAGACCAAGGGCGCCGTGTTCGTGGAAGAGGAGACGGAGGTCCCGGAGGGCGCCGTGGTGGTGCTGTCGGCCCACGGCGTGGCCCCCGAGGTCTACGGGCGCTCCCTGACCCGCCGTCTCGAGGTCATCGACGCCACGTGCCCGCTGGTCACCAAGGTGCACCTGGAGGCCCGCCGATTCTCCGGGGAGGGACGGACCATCGTCCTGATCGGTCACGCGGGCCACGAAGAGGTCGTGGGCACGACCGGCCAGGCGCCCGAGCAGACCATCCTGGTCCAGACCCCGGAGGAGGCCCGGACGGTCGAGGTCGCCGACCCGGAGAGGCTCTCGTACCTGACCCAGACCACGCTCTCGGTCGACGAGACGAACCAGATCATCGAGATCCTCCGGGAGCGGTTCCCGGCGATCCAGGGTCCGCCCCGGGAGGACATCTGCTACGCGACCCAGAACCGCCAGGACGCCGTCAAGGAGGTGGCCCGGCGGGCCGACGTCGTGCTGGTGATCGGTTCGAAGAACTCGTCGAACTCGAACCGGCTGGCCGAAGTGTCGCGCGAGCAGGGGACCCCGGCCCACCTCGTGGACGACGAGACCGAGGTCGACCCGGCCTGGCTGGAGGGTGCCGAGGTGGTCGGCCTGACCTCCGGCGCCTCGGCCCCGGAGTGGCTGGTGGATCGGATGCTCCGGTGGCTCGCGGGGCAGGGGGCCGCCGAGGTCGAGACGGTCACGCTGGCGGAGGAGAACGTCCGGTTCTCGCTCCCCGCCGGGGTTCGGGAGATGCCGCTCGGCGCGGGCTGAGATCGATCAGCTCCAGGGAGCGGGCTGATCGGGGTCGATCTCCATCTCCTCCTCGTACCGAGGCACGGCCGCCAGGGTGTTGGTCCTCACGACCCCCGGGAGCGTGTGGATGTTGTCGAGGATGACGGCCGTGGCGCTCTCCCAAGGCTGGGGGATCTCCACCAACAGATCGTGGCGGCCGGCGATCACCGCGATGCCGGCGACATCCTCCATCTCGGCCAGGCGCTCCACGAGCTGGGCCACCGAACCGGCCTCGGCCTCGATGTGCACGTAGCAGGCGTCGCCCCGCTGCTGCATCGGGGCCGGAGCGAGGGCGAACCCGCCGTGGATCCCTAGCCGGTCGAGGGGAACCACCGGCGCGGTGTAGGTCTCTACAACACCCTGGATGGGGTGGATCTGGGACAGGATGCGCTTCGCGATGTCGAGCAGGTCCGCCCCCTCGACGGCCGCCATCACGTCCCAGTCTCCGATCACCGCGACCGCGTAACGAACCCCATGCTTGCCGGCGAGCTCGACCACGACGTTCTGGACCTTCCCAGGCTGAACACGCAGGTAGACATAGGCGTCCATGCACGCAGGCTAGGGCAGCGGGGGAATCGGAACAAGGAGGCGGGCGGACTCGGGCTCAGGCCTCTGCGGCGGGGGCCGGGACCCGGCACAGGGCATCGAACTCGACCGCTCCGTCCTCGGGGCCAATCGAGATGACCCGGTCCCCCGCCCGGAACACGAACTGGGAGCGGGGGCGGTAGATCCATCGTCGGCCCCGCTGGACCGCCAGCACGAACATGCCGGTCTCGGTCTCCACCCGCAGCTCCTTCAGAGAGCGGCCGTCGACGGCCGATCCCGCGTCCACCACCGTCTCCGCCGCTGGTTCCTCGGACTCCTCCAGGGCTATCTGGACCACGGGGTGGAGCTCCTCGCCCTGCTCCACGTACCAGGTCATCTCACGAGCCGCGTCGCAGATCGTCTCCGACGCGCTGGCCAGCCGCAGCAGGCCCCGCAGTTCGTCGGGGTTGCGAGCCTCGGGGGCCGCCCGGAGCACCCAGGATTCCAGCTCGTCGTGGAGGATGTCGCTCCGGGCCTCCAGCGTCCCCACCTCGGCGGCCAGGGCTCGGTCCTGGAACAGCAGCGACGAGTAGGCGAGCCCGACCGCCGCCTCGGCCGTGTTCTTCATCTCCACCAGGATGTCCACGGCCCGGTCCAGCTCCGACAGGGCCGGGCCCTCGCCCTCCGGCGAGGCCGGGAGCGACGGAGCCCCCGCCACCTCGCGGATCAGGTTCACGCCCTCCTCCGGGCCGTGGAATACCAGGACATCGCCATCGGACAGGACCGTGTCGGGTCCTGGGTCGAACTCCCAATCCGTGCCCCGGCGGATCGCGGAGAGCCACATGCCGGTCTCCGTGGGCAGGGCCAGGTCCCGGAGCGAGGCACCGACGGCGGCCGCCCCCTCCCGGACCTTGACCCGTCCGGCGATCTCGTCGGCGTGGCGAAGGTCGGGGCGCAACTCCTCGGGGATGCCCAGACGGACCTGCACGACACGGGCGATGTCGGAGGCCGCGTCGCCGATCTTCTCCATCGAGGCGGCGATGTACAGCACGCCGCTCATGCCCTCGGCATCCTCCGGGCTGCGAGCCGCAAGCATGGCCATCGTCCGCAGCCGACGGAGGTAGCCGTCCATCCGTTCCTCCAGCTCCTCGACCTCGTCGGCCAGGTCCGCCTCGTTGAAGAAGACGGCCGCGTAGGCCAGGTCGACCATGAGCTCCGAGGCGTCCTTCACCTCGACGAACAGTTCCTTGACGGTCTTCGGTTCGTCATCCATGGATGGCTGCTCCCAATACTGACATAACGAAGATGACGGAGGCCACGCCGGTCAGATCCATGACGCTCGTGATGATCGGCACGCTGTGGTTGTCGGGGTCCAGACCGAATCGCGCGGTGAGGATGGCCAGGTAGTAGCCGACCACGATCGTGATGGGGATGGCCACCAGCCCGGACACCAGCGTCCCCCCGATCATGATCCCGGGGCCCGGGTGGGCCAGGCCGGTGAGGTCGGACAGGCCGACGGCGGCCGCGCCGATGAACGCGAAGATCACGACCCCGAAGACCACGACCAGCGACGCGTCGACCAGGGCCGGTGCCTCGGGCAGCCCCCGGGGCGTGATCACGCCGACCTGGAGCTTGGAGGAAAGGCGCGAAGACAGGATGCCCCCCAACGCGCCGGCCTGGGACACGAAGGGCGGGATCAGGATCAGGATGCCCGGGAACGCCGTGAGACCGGGCTGCCGCGCCTGCATGAGGGCCCCGGCCGCGATGTCCAGGATGGGGGTCAGCAGGATCACCGTGGTCATCTCTGTCACGATGCGCCGCACCGCCTCCTGGTCCGCGGCGTAGGCGCGCACGGCCGCGTACAGGCAGGCGATCAAGCACAGGCCAGCCAGGATGGCGTTCAGGACTTCGATCCGAACCAGGAACGTGGCCAGGAACAGCGTGGGGATCGTCGTCATGTCGCCGAGGGCCGTCACCATGGGGGTGGACACGGCGTCCAGGTCGTACCCCCGGCGATAGGAGAGGAGCGACAACCCCAGCGTGACCACCAGGATGACAGCGGACCCCAGCGCGCCGCCGACCACCGAGATCGTGACCAGATCCCAGATCGAGATCGACGCTTGGCCGAAGGCCGCTGCGGCCAGCTTGGCCAGGACGGCCAGCCACAGGGAGGAGGCGAACGTCGTGACCACCGCGACGTACACGTTGTGGTACAAGACGCCGCTTCGCTCGAACGTGGCTTCGAACAGCCCGGCATGGCTGCTCGTGCCCAGGCGCGCGCCGATGGCCCCGAAGATGGTCCCGCGCATCCCGGCCGCGGCGGGGATGAGGATCAGGAGGCCGGGCAGTAGGGTGAGCGTGTGCGTGATGTGGCCGAGGGTCAGGCCCGCGACGAACGAGGCGCACGTGCTGAGCAGGAGCGCGACGAGACCCTGGCGGAGCGTGCGCCGCTCAGCCCGCCAGTAGCGCCACAAGCGCCGGGCACGACGTGGAAACGCCATCGCCATAACGGAACCGTCATCGCTCTCATCTCGCTATCCATGGGAAGGCCGGGAGGCCTCGGGAAGTATGCGCCCCAAGCGGGGGCCTGGACAACCCTGCTCTCAGACCTAGTCCACCCAGTCCCGGGTCACGAACAGCCAGAACGCCAGTCCCGCATAGGGTCCGTACCGGCGGAAGCGGCGCACGATGGCGGCGTCGCTGACCTTCTTCTTCGCGGTCAGCCGCGCGTACTTCGGCCGGGTCCAGGAGTCTAGGATCAGCCGCGAGTATCGGCCGATCGTCATCATGATGTGGGCCGCCGCGTACGGGCCGACGCCCGGCAGCGCGAGCAGCCGCCGCTCGACCTCTTTGTCGGGCAGCTCTCGGTCCCGGGCCAGAGCCTCCAGGTCGACCTGGCCCTCGGCGACCGATCGGGCCACGGCGATCAGGTACGGCCCCCGGTACCCGGCCCGGACCGCCTCCCGGTAGAACGACTCCGATGCCTCCCCCATGGCGGCCGGTGTTGGGAAAGCGTTGGTCAAGGGTCCGTCGCCGGCGGCTGCCGCGTCGCCGAGGTGCTGCACGAGGGCCTCGACCATCCGAACCGTCGCGCTCCACGCGCAGTTGGTCGTGCAGATCGTCTTGATGACGTCCTCGAACACCGTGGGGCTCTGGAGCATGCGGCCGGCGCCGGCCGTGGTCCACCCCAGGTCGGGGTCGTCCGCCGCCATCGCGTAGAACCCGGACAGATCGGCATCGAGCCGGAGCACGTGGCGAACTCCGGCCAGCAGGTGCTCCCGGGGGTTGGCGCCGGGCGCCGGACCGAGGATCGTCACCGCGGCCCTTCCGGGGCGCCCGGCGCCGACCCGCACCCGCCGCGGCTTTCCCCGGGGAACCCGGAGCGTGACCTCGAGCGTGCGGGCGGCCTCGTCCAGGTAGGTGGGTGCGAGATCGGCGAACCCGTGCGAGTTCAGCGTGCGATACAGGTCGACGGGCTCCCCGCCGGCTCCGCGCAGCGCAAGCTCAAGCACGACGGCCACGGGCCTCGTGTCGCTCCCGCCAGGCCTTGGCCTTGGCCCGGTTGCCGCACTTCTGCATCGAGCACCACTTGCCGGAGTGGTTCTTCGAGTGGTCGAAGAACACGCCACGGCAGGTCTCGTGGGCGCAGTTCTTGAGGTGGCCCCACCGGCCGTCCAGCTGGGCCAGGAAGGCGATGGCCACGATCCCGCCCAGCCCACCGGCGGCGCCGGTGGCCTTCGGCTCCAGCCGGGGTGGGCCCGCCAGGCCGAATCGGGGAGTGAGGCCGGCAGCGTCGGTGACGCGGTCGATCACAGCAACGTCTCGAGATCCGGCCGGCTCGGCGTAGTTCTCGCGGACCTTCGCGTGGAGCGCCTCGATGAGATCAAGGGCCAGCTTGTGGTCGGCATGGGTCCAGGGGTCGCCGTCGTCCATCAGCCCCCGATCGACGAGGAACCACTTCACCAACTCGGGCGAAGGGGGGAGGTCTCCCCGAACCCCGGCCCGGTGTTCGTGCAGGTTCATGAAGCGCTGGATCAGCTCAAGCTCGCCCGGGGCGGCCGGAGTGGTCTCGTGCGCAGCGAAGTCGAACACGGCCCGGAGCATACCATCAAAACTGGTTGACAGGTTAGCTTAACCTGTATAGGGTCTACGCCAGTTACGAGAAGAGGATGAGGAGGCGAGCGAGATGACCCCCTTCATGGGAGAGGAGCTGGCGAGGAGCCGCAGGGAGGCGCTCATTCGGGCTGCCGAGGGTGCCCGGCTGGCCCGGCAGGCGCGGACGCACGAGCGCCCCGAGGGCCGGGACCGGCCGTCGCTCCGGGTGGCGGTGGGGCTCGGGGCCCTCTCGCTAGGGCTGCGCCTGCTCGGCGACGGCTGAGCGGAGCGCTAGGATGCCCGCTCGATGCTGGAGTTCACCGAGTGGGCCACCGACATCCTCCGGCGCTCGCACGAGGCGGCCCGGCGGTTCAACCCGCACGCAACCGTGCGTCTCTCGCGCGCCGGAAGCGGCGTGCGGTTCGAGCTGACCGACGAGCCACGTGAGCGCGACGAGGTGATCGAAGGCGACGGGTTCCTCCTGTACGTTGAACACGGCCTCGAGGGCGTCGTCGACGTGGTGGAGCCGCACGATCGACTGATCCTGCGACCTCCCGGATCCACCGAGCGAAGCATCCGCGGATGACACTCGAGCCCTTCGGGTTGCACGGTTCCAAGGGAATGCGAGGGCTACACTTGCGGCCATGACCGGCAGAAACCGCCGCCGAATCCGCCCGGTGTCCACGACGGCGGGGCCGGTGATGTTGATCGGCGGGGCAGAGGACAAGCTGCGGGACAAGGTGATCCTCTCGCGTTTCGCCAAGTTCGCCGGTGGAGCCGAAGGCCACGTCGTGGTGATCTCCACGGCTTCCTCGTTGGGCGACGCCGCCACCGAGATGTACCGGGAGCTGTTCCTGGGGCTGGGCATTGGCCGCGTCACGGGGTTGCGGCCAGACGACCGGGCCGAGGCCGAGGACCCCCGGGCGGCGTTGGCCCTGGCCGATGCCACCGGCGTGTTCCTGACCGGTGGGAACCAGCTCCGGCTGTCCTCGGTGGTGGGGGGCACGAAGCTCGGGGCCTCGCTGTTCCTCGCCCACGACCGGGGGGCCGCCATCGCCGGCACCTCGGCCGGGGCGAGCGCGATGGCCGCGCACATGCTGGCGTTCGGCCAGTCCGGGCCCACCCCCAAGAACCGGATGGCGCAGCTGTCCGCGGGCCTCGGGATCCTGCAGCACGTCGTGGTGGACCAGCATTTCGAGCAGCGGTCCCGCATCGGTCGGCTCCTGTCGGTGGTGGCCCAGTCGCCGTCGCTGATCGGGATCGGGCTGGACGAGGACACGGCGGCGATCGTGTACGCGGATCACACGCTAGAGGTCGTCGGACGGGGGGCGGTGACGATCGTGGACGGTTCGGCGGTGCGGACCGACGCCCACAGGGGCAAGGGCCATCGGCCGCTGATGATGTCCGGTGTGGTGCTGCACTCGCTGCCGTCCGGGTACTGGTTCGACCTGCGGGCCCGCAGGCTGCTGCCGGGGGCCGGTCCCCGCCGGGCGGAGCGGGAGGCCTCGGAGTGACCACGGCCCGGAGCCGGACCCGGGCCGACCGCGAGCTGGCCAAGCGGGAGCCGGCGTCCGAGAAGCGACGGGCCCGGCCGGACCTGAAGATCAAGCAGACCCAGGTGTTCCGGGGCCCCAACTTCTGGTCGTACGAGCCGTGCATCCGGCTGCTGGTCGACCTGGGCTCCCTGGAGGAATGGCCGTCGAACACGCTGGCGGGGTTCGTGGAGGGCCTCCTCGCGGAGCTGCCGGGGGTGGGCGAGCACTCATGTTCCTTGGGGCGCAAGGGCGGGTTCCGGGATCGGCTGGAGGAGGGGACGTGGCTGGGGCACGTGGCCGAGCACGTGGCCATCGAGCTCCAGCGGGAGTCCGGTTCCCACGTCTACCGGGGCAAGACGCGGGGAACCGGCACGCCCGGCCAGTACAACGTGATCTACGGGTACTGGGAGGAACGGGTCGGCCTGGAGGCCGGCAAGCTCGCCGTTCGCCTGGTCAACCACCTGGTGAAGCCGGAGATCGGCTTCGATTTCCCGAAGGAGCTGGAGCGGCTCATCCTGCTGGCGGAACGCAGAGCGTTCGGGCCGTCGACCCAGGCCATCCTGGACGAGGCGGCGAGCCGGGATATCCCCTCCATGCGCCTCAACGAGTACTCGCTGATGCAGTTGGGGCAGGGGAAGCACCAACAGCGCGTCCGGGCCACGATGACGTCGAAGACATCGGCCCTGGCCGTCGACATCGCCGGCGACAAGAAGATGACGAACCAGCTCTTGGCCGCGGCCGGGCTACCGGTGCCGCGGAGCGAGGTGGTTCGCACCGAGGACGATGCCGTGTCGGCGGCCAAGCGAATCGGGTTCCCGGTCGTGACCAAGCCGCTCGACGGCAACCACGGGCGAGGTGTGGGGCTCGACCTGCGCACGGAGCGCACCGTGCGCCAGGGGTTCAAACGCGCGGTGAAGGAGGCCCGCCGGGGCGACGTCGTGGTCGAGAGCTTCGTCACCGGGAACGACTACCGGGTCCTGGTGATCGGGGGCCGGATGGTGGCGGTGGCGCAGCGGGTCCCGGCTCACGTGGTCGGGGACGGAGAGCACACCGTGCGCGAGCTCGTCGACATCACGAACGAGGACCCACGCCGGGGGATCGGCCACGAGAAGGTCCTCACGAAGATCAAGATCGATGACGCGGCCGAGGCCCTGGTCAAGAAGCAGGGCTACTCGCTGGAGGCAGTCCCGCCGCGGGACGCGTTGGTCAAGCTCGCCGACACCGGGAACATGTCCACCGGTGGCATTTCGATCGACCGCACGTGGGAGGCACACGAGGACAACCTCGAGATCGCTGAAGAGGCAGCCAGGGTGGTGGGGCTGGACGTCGCCGGCATCGACTTCCTCGCACCCGACATCGCCAAACCCGTCCGCGAGACCGGCGGCGCCATCGTGGAGGTGAACGCGGCGCCGGGGTTCCGGATGCACACGCATCCCACCGAGGGCGAGCCGCAGTACGTAGCCAAGCACGTGATCGATCTGCTGTTCCCGCCCGGGACTCCGTCCCGCATCCCCATCGTCGCCGTGACCGGATCCAACGGCAAGACCACTACGGTGCGGATGCTCGCGCATATCTTCCGTGGGATGGGACGAGAGGTGGGCATGACCACGACCGACGGCATCTACATCGACGAGCGCCTCGTGAAGCGGGTAGACGCGAGCGGCCCGAAGTCGGCGCAGATGGTGCTCCAGAACCCCCGAGTCGACTTCGCAGTGTTCGAGGTGGCCCGGGGCGGGATCCTCCGTGAGGGCTTGGGCTACGGGCGGAACGACGTCGCCGTCGTGTTGAACGTCACCGGCGACCATCTGGGGCTGAAGGAGATCGACACGCTCGAGCAGCTGGCCGCCGTGAAGCAGGTGATCGTGGAGGCCGTGCCGAAGAACGGGTACGCGGTGTTGAACGCCGACGACCCGCTGGTAATGGAGATGCGTAAACAGTGCTCCGGCACCGTGATCCTGTTCACGATGCAGGAGAAGAACGAGTTGGTGGAGCGCTGGGTCCGGCGCGGCCGCAAGGCAGTGGTGCTGGAGCGCAGCGCGTTGGGAGAGCGGATCGTGGTCCGGGAGGGCCGGCGGACCATGCCGATCACCTGGGTTCACACGCTGCCGGCCACGTTCGAGGGGAAGGCCCGCCACATGGTGCAGAACGTGATGGCCGCGGCCGCGGCGGCGCATGCGGCCGGCGCGCACCTGCATGACATCCGTCAGGGCCTGCGGTCATTCACCACATCGATCTACCAGGCTCCCGGGCGGATGAACCTGTTCGACCTCGACGGCGTCAAGGTGCTGATCGACTACGCGCACAACCCGGCGGGCCTCGAGATGATCGGGGATTTCGTCGAGCGGATGACGTCCGAGGCCCCCACCGGTGGCGCGCCCGGCACCGCGTCGTGGTCGGCCAACCTGCGGGTCGGGGTCGTGGCCACGGCGGGGGACCGGCGCGACGAGGACATGCGTGAGCTGGGACGGGTGGCGGCGCGGTACTTCGACGACGTGATCATCCGGGAAGACCGGCGAACCCGGGGCCGTCGGCGTGGCGAGACGGCGACGCTGATTGGCGAGGGTGTGCATGAGGGGATCGCCGCCGGGGGCCGGGCCGGCAGCGTCGAGATCGTGGTGGACGAGATGGAAGCGGCCCGCCGGGCCCTCGACCGGAGTCGGCCCGGGGATCTCGTGGTGCTGTGCGTGGACTACGCCTCCGAGGTCTACAAGGAACTGGAGTCACGCCGGGGCGTGGCCGCGCCGTCCGTGCTGCCGCCCACCGAGGGCGACGGGCAGGTCCTTGCGGTCGGGGGCGACCCCGACCTCATCGATCTCACGCCCGATGCAGGGACGTAGGCGGCTGGGCGAGTGACGCGGCGGCGCTCCGCGCCAGCTTGCGGACGTCGGCCGGGGACAGACGCGCGGCCCTCCGCCGCTTCAGGTACGCGAAGATCTCCGGACGCTGCCCCAGGGCGGTGACCGCGACGACGTCTCTGGGTGTGGCCGCGGCAAGCATCCCCTTCAACGCGCGCAGTTCGTCCGGGTAGACCGGGACCCTTCCGGCGCCCCCGTCCTCCGCGCCCGCGACGAGGCGGTGGACGATGTCCTCGCTCGCGCGGCCCCGCAGGTACCTTTCGAGTTCCGCTACCGAGATGTGGTCCGAGCCCCGGGCGGCCGTGCACGCGAACCGATGCAGGACCCGGTCGGTCCGGTCGCCGGCGGTGCAGATCGCGATCCATACTTCGCCGCCCTTGCGCCGGAGGCCGTTGCACAACTCGACGAGGCCGGTCATACCGGCCTCGTTGTGGGCATAGTCGACCACGACGATGCTGCCGCCCAGCCGGAACAGGTTGGTCCGGCCGGGGTTGCGTTCCGGGTCCATCACGAAGGTCTTCAGACCCCGGACCACGGCCCTCTCGGGCAGTCCGATCCCTAAGGCCGCGGCCGTCGCGGCCATCGCGTTCTGGATGTTGTGGCCGGAGATGCCGGCGAACGTGACCGGGACGTCGATCAGCGGGACCAACGGTCGGATCCGTGCGTCGGAGAGCACGACCAGCCAGCCGTCGAAGACCGTGATGGCGCGGCCCCCCTCCGCCAGGCTCTCCCGCAGGGCAGCGTGGTCTGGGTCAAGCGAGAACAGCCAAGGCCGCCCGGTAGCCCTCCGGCGCATGGCCAACACCCTGGGGTCGTCTGCGTTCAGGACGCACCATCCCGCGGGCTTGGTGATCCGGGTGATCGCCGCCTTCACCTCGGCCAGCTGGTCGAGCGTCCGGATGCCGTGGAGATCGAGGTGGTCCTCGGACACGTTGGTCACCACGGCGACGTCGTTGCGCAGCACCCCGACGCCGCGGAGGAGGATCCCGCCGCGAGCCGTCTCGAGAACCGCGACGTCGGGGTCCTGTGCCAGGGCCATCCCCGCGCCGCCGAACCCGCTGTAGTCGCCGGCCTCGACCAGCGCATCGTCGTCCCGGTAGACGCCGTCGGTGGAGGAGTACGCGACCGACCGTCCTGCGCTCCGCACGATGTGAGCCAGCAGCCGAACCGTGGTCGTCTTCCCGTTCGTCCCGCTGATCGAGATGACGGGGATGTCGGGGCGGGGGACGGCCGGCGCCGGCCCGGGCTCGGCCGCCGCGAGCCGTCGCCCCGCTTCCTCGATCAACCCTGTGGGCGAGCGCCGCGAGGTGAGCAGGTGGGTCAGGAGGGTGGCCACCTCCCGCCCCAGAGCCTCGGCCGCGTTCCGGCGCCGCCACGGGAACGCCACCACGATCTGCTGGGCCTCTGGGCCGGACCGCGCCCGAACGGCCAGCCGTGTTCCGGCCGACGCACCCAGGCGGCGTGTTAGATGGACGGCCAGGCGCGCGACGTACCTCCGGCGCTGTTCGCTCTTCGGCCCGCCGGGCCCTTTCGGATCGTTGATACCCGCGCCGGCGGCGATGGATCGGACCCGACCCTCGGAGGCGTTCAGCCAGCCCGGCACGGACATCGTGAGCTTGACGGCCGGCCGGGGGAAGTACAGGTTGGGTCCGTCCAGGACGCGCAGCTCATCCAGCCGAACGGGCTGGGCCATGCGCGTAGCCTAGCCGGGTGGCTTCACCTTCGCGTGATGGCGCCGGAGCTCCGGGTAGACGGCGGCGCAAAGCCCAGCCCCGAGGATGCAGGCCAGCCCGCCCGACACGACCGAGATGGTCGGCGTGAACCACGACGCCACGAGCCCCGCCTCCAGGTCGCCGAGCCGCGGTCCCCCGGTCACCACCAGGATGTGGATCCCGGAGAGCCTGCCCCGCAAGTGGTCCGGTGTCATGACTTGGAGCATCGTGCTGCGGAAGATCGCGCTGATGACGTCCGCGGCTCCGGCCACGGCCAGCAGGACCAAGGCCGCCGACAGGTTCCTCCCGACCAGGCCGAACGCAGCGATGGCGGCCCCCCAGCCGGCCACGGCCCAGATCACCGCGCGGCCCTGGTGGCGGACGTGCTTCACCCATCCGCCGGACAGCGCCTGCAGGAACGCCCCCGCGGCCGGGGCGGCGAACAGGAGTCCCACGACCGCCGGCCCCCGGTGGAACTGGCTGTCAGCGAGGAACACGAACAGCACCCTGGGCATCCCGAAGATCATCGCGATGAGGTCGATCACGAAGGTAGACTGCAAGAGGCGACTTCGCCGCACGAAGGCGAATCCTTCCTTCACTGCGGTCCACCCGCTGCTGGAACCCTCGCCGAGCTCGGGCTCCATCGGCCGGATCGATGCCGCCGCAGCGAACATGGCGCCGTACGTTACGAGGTCCACGCCGTATGCCCAAGCCAGCCCGAACCGCTGGATCACGAACCCGGCGATGGCGGGGCCGATCAAACCGGTCCCGTTCCACACCACCTGGTTAAGGGCGAGCGCGGACGGCAGCAGCTCCTCGCCCACCAGCCGGGGGGTCATGGCCGAGCGGGTGGGTCCGTCGATGGCCGAGACGAGAGCCGTCACGGCGATGGCTCCGTAGATAAGTGCGACCGGGGGACGGCCGTGGAGGGCGCCGGCCAGGAGCACAGCGGACGACGCGGCGTACCCGACCTGTGCCAGCATCAACAGGGTCCGCCGATCGTAGGCGTCCAGGAACGAACCGCCGATCAGCGACCCGGCCACCAGGCCGATCAGCCACACGAGTCCGGTAAGACCCACCGCCGAAGTCGAGCCGGTGAGGCCCTTGATCTGGATGAACACCGCGACGAGGGCGAACTGCCACCCAAGCTCGGTGAACAGCAGGCCGAACCAGATCCGGCGGAAGTCGCGCGAGAGCGAGAGCGGCGTGGTGTCGATGGTGAAGCGGCGCACCTTCATGGTGCGCCGACGTTAGCAGCCTGCGGAGGCGCGCCTAGGAGGCGGCGGCTGCGCCGACGGCCCCGTCGAAGACCGAGAGGCCGTCCTCCAGCAAGGCCTCGTCGATCGTGATCGGCGGGAGCAGTCGGATCACGTTGTCGTACGTGCCCGCCTTCAGAACGACCAGACCGTTCCTCAGGCAGCGCTGGACGATACCCGTCCCGGTGGGGCCGTCGATGGGCTCCTTCGTGTCGCGGTCGGCGACGAGTTCGACGGCGGTCATGGCACCTCGGCCCCGGACGTCCCCGACGATCTGGTACCGGGATCGCATTTCCCGAAGCCTGGCCATGATGGTGTCGCCGATCTTCCGCGACCGCTCGAGCAGGTTCTCCCTGTCGATCTTGTCCAGAACGGCGAGGGCCGCGGCGGCCGCGACGGGGTTCCCACCGTATGTGCCGCCAAGCCCGCCCACATGGACCGCGTCCATCAGGTCGGCTCGGCCCGTGACCGCGGAGATCGGCAGCCCTCCGCCGAGGGACTTAGCCGAGGTGACGATATCGGGGACCACACCCTCGTCCTCTATGGCGAACCACCGGCCTGCCCGGCCCATGCCGCTTTGGATCTCGTCGGCGATGAAGACGATGTCGTGCTCCCTGCAGAAATCGGCAAGTCCCCTCATGAAGCCCGGTGCGGGAACGATGAAGCCGCCTTCGCCCTGGATCGGCTCGACGATGACGGCGGCGATGTTTCCCTCGCCGATGTGCTTGTGCATCTCGTCCAACGCGTACGCGAGGCACGACTCGGCGCAGCCCTCGTACGTGCCGCCGGTGGGGCACCGGTACGGGTAGGCGAACGGCAGCCGGTAGATCTCCGGCGCGAAGGGCCCGAACCCCTGCTTGTAGGGCATGACCTTCGCGGTGAGGGACATCGCGAGGAGGGTGCGTCCGTGGAACGCGTGGTCGAACGTGACCACGGCCGGTCGGCCGGTTGCATGGCGGGCGATCTTGATCGCGTTCTCGACGGCCTCCGCCCCGGAGTTGGCGAACATCGTCCGCTTCTCGAAGCTTCCCGGGGTGATCGCGTTCAGCCGTTCAGCCAGCTCGATGTAAGGCTCGTTCGCCGTGACGTGGAAGCACGTGTGGGTGTCGAGCTCGAGCTGTCGCTGGGCGGCGGCCACGACTTCGGGGGCGGTATGACCGACGTTCAGGACGGCGATGCCCGTCGCGAAGTCGATCAGCCGGTTGCCGTCGACGTCCTCGATGATCGCGCCGGACGCCCGGGCCGTGACGATCGGGTGGATGTTGGCGACGCCCTTGGCCACCGCCCGCTCGCGGCGGGCGAACCACTCGCGGGACCTCGGGCCGGGGATCTCGGTGACGACCTTGCGCTCCTGCGGGATGTCCATGGCAGTCCCTCCTCTTGCCAACCCCCTCCAGTGTCCCTTATACGATACGGCGAAGCGATGCGCGCCGGAGAACAGTCTGTAACCGCGTCGTTTGTACGGGCTG